>CADEDM010000058.1 GCA_902826065.1 uncultured Acidobacteriota bacterium
CTACGACATCGTCGACAAGAAGCTGGTGCACAAGGGCTACTACAAGATGCCGGCGGCGCAGACCGAGAACGAGAACTGCGTGGCGCACAACGGCTCGCTGATCCCGGTGCCCGGGCGCGACATCATGGTGCAGTCGTGGTACCAGGGCGGCGTCTCGGTGTTCGACTTCACCGACTCCGCCACGCCAGTGGAGATCGCGTTCTTCGACCGCGGTCCGCTCAGTGACAAGGGCATGCTGTCGGGCGGCTACTGGTCGTCGTACTGGTACAACGGCTTCATCTACGGTGCCGAGATCGCCCGTGGGATCGACATCTTCCAGCTCACGCCCAGCGACTACCTGACGCAGAACGAGATCGACGCCGCCAAGCTGGTGCGCTTCGAGGAGTTCAACTCGCAGAACCAGCCGCGCTACGTGTGGCCGCCGAGCTTCGTCGTGGCCAAGGCGTACCTGGATCAGCTCGATCGCGCGAAGACCATCGACGCGACGCGTTCGAAGACCCTGCGCGCGGCGCTCGATCTGGGCGACAAGCGCCAGAAGGCCACCCTCGACTCGCTCGACGCCATGGCGGCCGAGCTCGAGAAGGACGCGGCGGCGCCGAATGCGGCCGACGCGAAGCGCTACAAGGCGATGGCCGACGCGATCCGCGCCCGCACGGCCCGCCTGCGCTAGTCTCGAACGGTCGCGGCGTCACCCCGCCGCGACCGCTGCCGCCTGCGGCGGCCACGCGCCGTCGAGGAACGTCGCCATCGCCGGCAGCACGACGTCCGGCGCTTCGATCCACGGCGCGTGCGCCACGCCCGGCACCATCAGCAGCCGGGCCCGTGGCAGCCGTGCGGCCCAGGCGCGCGCGGCCGCAGGATCGGCGCTGCGGTCACGATCGCCTTGGATGACGAGCACCGGACAGTGGATCCGCGCCAGGTCGTCGGCGGTGAACGTCAGTTGGCGCAGCGACGGCTCGAGGGTCGTCATCCAGTAGGTGAGGAACGCCCGCTCGTTGGGGTGCGCGCAGCGGTCCCAGTCGAGGCGATCGGCGAGCGCCGGATCAGCGACGTAGAGCCGACGCAACACTCGCCACACCGCCGTGCACCGCGCCTGTGGGTCGGCGTCCGGCGGCGACTCGCGCAGCACGGCGCCCAGCGCCTGGAACACCTCCAGCGCGACGGGGTCGGGCGGTGGCGGCGCGCCCAGGCCGATGCCGTAGCCGGGCGTGCCCAGTAGCACCAGCCGGCGCACCCTCGTGGGGTGGGCGACCGCGTAGGCCACGGCGATGACGCCGACGTAGGAGTGCGCCAGCAGATCCACGGCGTCGAGCCCCGCGTGGCGGCGGACCGCCTCGAGGTCCTCGACGTCCTGGCCGATGCCTCGCGCCAGGCGCGCCTCATCGGTCTCGGTCTCCGACGCACCGCGGTTCCGCAGGTCGTACACGAGGGCGCTGCGGCCGGTCCACGCCGGCGCGAGATCCGCGGCATAGGTGGCGCCGTTCGGCACCAGCGTCGTGATCGGGCCGTGGCCGATTGTGGCGGCCCACAGCCGCCGTCCGTCATCCGTACACAGGGCATCCAGCCGTGGGGGCATCGGGGTTCCTCCGGGCGCAACGGGCCCGTACACGACGAACGGCCGCGGAAGGCCGCGGCCGTTGATGGGTGTGGAGCCGCGACACGCGGCTCGACCGCAGCATCCTCGCTCCGCGCACGGGCGGCAGTCAAGCAGCTCGTGGATGCAGGGGTGCACGGGACTGCTAAGATGCGAGGGCCGGACGTGCCTCGACGGCCGGATGCGATCTCATGACCTGCCCCCGGTGCGGCCACGCCGCCGACGACACGGCACGGACCTGTCCGGCGTGTCACGCGCCGCTGGGCCCGGTCGCCGACCTCGAGGCCACCGACGCCGGGCTGGCGGCCGCCTTCGATGCCGAGGTGACGCAACTGCCGCAGCCGCGCCCGGCCAAGGCGGCGCCGGTCGCGTCTCCGCTCACCACCGACGACGAGGACACCCGGCTGGGCCCGGTGCACCCGCACCTGCGGTCGCGGACCGCCGGGCCGGTCACGCCGCCGCACGCGGCCGTCGATCTCGTGGGCCGCAACCTCGGCCCGCGGTATCACCTCATCAAGCTGCTCGGCGCGGGCGGCATGGGCGCCGTCTACCAGGCGTGGGACGAGGAACTGGGTGTGGCCGTCGCGCTCAAGACGGTGCGCCCCGAGGTTGCGGCCGATCCCGACACGGCGCGCATGCTCGAGCGCCGCTTCAAGCAGGAGCTGCTGCTCGCCCGCAAGGTCACGCACAAGCACATCGTCCGCGTGCACGACATCGGCGAGGTCGACGGCATCAAGTACATCACGATGCCGTACGTCGCCGGCGAAGACCTGTCGACGATCCTGAAGCGCGAGGGCAAGCTGCCGGTGCCCCGCGTCATGCGCCTGGCGCGCGGCATCCTGTCCGGCCTGGCGGCAGCGCACGAGGCCGGCGTCGTCCATCGCGATCTGAAGCCGGCGAACATCATGGTCAACGCCGATGGCGAAGGCCTGGTGATGGACTTCGGCGTGGCGCGTTCCACCGAGGGACCGTCGGCGGCGCCAGGCGCCCGGGACGTGGCGCAGCTGAGCGGCGTCACGGCGCAGACCATGGCGCAGACGATGGTGGGCTCGGTGGTCGGCACGGTCGAGTACATGGCGCCCGAGCAGGCCCGCGCCGAGCCGGTCGATCAGCGCGCGGATGTCTACGCGTTCGGACTGATCCTCTACGACCTGCTCACCGGACGGACCCGCGCGAAGCATCTCGACAGCGCGGTCGCCGAGCTGCAACAACGCATGCGCGAGGCGCCGAAGCCGCTGCGCGCCGTCGATGCCTCGATTCATCCGGCGCTCGAACGGCTGGTCATGCGCTGCGTGCAGCCGGCTGCCACCGCGCGGTTCGAGAGCTCGCGCGCGCTCGAGCAGGATCTCGCCAAGCTCGACGACGACGGGGCGCCGCTGCCGCTGGTGCGCCGCCTCACCTGGAAGGGCGTCACCGCAGCGGCCCTGATCGTGGCGTCGCTGCTCGGCGGCACGTGGTGGCTGGCGCGGACGCCGGCCGCCCCGGCGGTGACGCATGAACCGGTCTCGATCCTGATCGCCGATCTCCGCAACGAGACCGGCGACCCGATGTTCGACGGCACGCTCGAGCCGATGCTCAAGCTGTCGCTGGAAGGCGCCGGATTCATCAGCGCCTACGACCGCAACGGCATCCGCCGCAGTCTCGGCGTCGTGCCGCCGGCGACGATCGACGAGAACGAGGGGCGCGGAATCGCGGTGAAGCAGGGCGTCGGCGTCGTGCTCTCGGGGGCCCTGACCCGCGACGGCGACGGCTACATGGTGGCGGTGAAAGCGGCGGAGAGCGTCACCGGCAAGGTGATCGCCGATGCCTCGGCGCGCGCCGCCGACAAGGACCAGGTGCTGAGCGTCGCTGCGTCGCTCGGCAACCGTGTCCGCACGGCGCTCGGCGACGACGTCTCGGATTCGGCGCAGCGCTTCGCCACCGACACGCTGTCGGCGACCTCGCTCGACGTCGTCCGCGAGTACGCCGACGCGATGGACGCCCTGTCGAACAGCCAGTTCGACGCCGCCCGTGCCGCCTTCGGCCGCGCCACTGCCCGCGATCCGAACTTCGGCCTGGCCTACGCCGGCCAGGCGATCGCGTCGGCGAACATGGGCCAGCCCCAGGAGGCCGAGGCCTACGTGAAGGAGGCGATGCGCCACGTCGATCGCATGACCGAGCGCGAGCGCTTCCGCACCCGCGGCCTGTTCTACTACCTCACCAACGACTACGCGAACTGCGTCAAGGAGTATGGCGACCTGCTGGCGCGCTACGAGGCCGACGCCGCCGCGCGCAACAACCTGGCGCTGTGCTCGACCAAGCTGCGCAACATGCCCCGCGCCCGCGACGAGATGCGGCGCGTGGTCGAGATCCTGCCGAAGCGCTCGCTCTACCGCGTCAACGCCGCGCTGTATTCGATCTACGCCAGCAACTTCGCCGACGGAGAACAGGAAGCGCTGGTGGCGCAGGAACTCGGCGACCGCTGGGCGCAGCAGGCGCTGGCGCTCGCCAAGCTCGGGCAGGGCGACCTCGAGGCCGCGGCCGCCGCGTATCGGCGCCTGGCCGGCGTGCAGGGCGCGGGCCCGTCGTACACCGCGTCGGGCCTGGGCGACATCGCGCTGTACCAGGGCCAGTTCGCCGAAGCCGCGCGCCTCTTCACCGAGGGCGCGGCGGCCGACGTCGCGGCCAAGGACGAGGATCGCGCCGCCGCCAAGCTGGCGGCGCTGGCCTACACCGAGCTGTCACGCGGCCGGGCGCGCGAGGCCCGGGCCGCCGCCGAGCAGGCGCTGGCGCACGGCAGCACGGTGCAGGTCCGCTTCCTGGCCGGCCGCACGTTCGCCCTGGCCGGCGCGGCGCCGCGCGCCACCGCCATCGCCAAGGCTCTGTCGAGCGAGCTGCAGGCGGAGCCGCAGGCCTACGGCGCGATCCTCCAGGGCCTGGTCGCCCTCGAGGCCGGCGACAGTCGCCAGGCGGTCACCGCCCTCACCAACGCGACCGCGCTGCTCGATACATGGATCGGCCGGTTCGATCTGGGCCGCGCGTATCTCGCGGCCGGCGCCTTCGCGCAGGCCGACTCGGAGTTCGATCGCTGCCTGAAGCGCAGCGGCGAGGCACTGTCGCTGTTCCTCGACGAGGAGCCGACGTCCGGGTTCCTGCCCGCCGTCCACTACTACGTCGGCCGCGCGAGAGAAGGGGTCGGCACGTCGGCGTTCGCCGACTCGTACCAGCGCTACCTGGCGGTGCGGGGCGCGGCGGTCGACGACCCGCTGGTCGCCGACATCCGCCGCCGCCTGGCGACGCCCGCGAAATAGCGTCGCGCCCTAGCGCACCAGCTTCAGCGTGATCGGCGGACTCGCCTTGAAGCGGGCGTCCGAGGTCGTGATCACCACCTCGTACTCGCCCGCCGGCCACGGCCGGCCGTCGCGCTTCGTCTGCAGGTTGAACGACCACAGCTTGTCGTTCGCCTGATACCGGAACAGGCTCTTGTCGGCGCCATTGTCGACGATCGTGACCGTGCCGCCATTCGGCTTCGGCCCGCGGATCGTGACCGTGTGCGTGAGGTGACTGCTCGCCACGGCGCGGTGGCCGTCGGCGAAGTACCACTTCATCGGGATGGTGCGGCCGGCTTCGAACGTCGTCCGCGCCGGCGGCGGCGCGTTCAGCTCGCCGACGAACTTGTAGCTCGCCGCGTCGCGCACGGTGACCGTGAACGTGTCGCGGGCGGTGGCGCCGCGGTCGTCGGTGGCCGTGACCGTCACGACGGCCTTGCCCGACGTGTTCGCGCGCGGCGTCACGGTGACGGTGCGCGCGGCGCCGCTGCCGCCGAACACGATTCTCGACACCGGCAGCAGCTCGGTGTTGTTCGAGACGGCCGTCAGGGTCACCGTCGCCGGACGCTCGTCGACGATCGTGAACCGCAACGGCCCGCCGGTGCCGTTCTCGTCGATGGTGACGTCGGGAATGTCGAAGGCCGCAGGCGGCTTGTTGCCGGCGACGACCAGCACGCTGACTTCTGCCGGGTTCGACTGCGCCCCTCCCGACACCGCCCGGTAGTAGAACGAGTCCCAGCCGCTGTAGTTCGCCGCCGGCGTGTAGACGAAGGCGCCGTTCGGCGCCAGCGTGACGGCGCCGTGCTGGGCTCCCGTGACCAGCTGCGCCTGCAGCGCGCCGCTCGAGTCGGGGTCCCGATCGTTGGCGAGCACGCCGGGCGCCGCGACCGACAGCGTCGTGTTCTCGTTCACGCTGTAGTCGTCGTCGACCGCCACGGGGGGATCGTTGACGGCGGCGACGGTGACGAGATTCGACGGGTCACTCAGCACGCCGTCGGTGTAGGCGGCCACGGCGAAGTAGGTGTAGCTGGCGCCGCCGACGAGCTCGGTCGTGTCGATGGCGGTGAACGCCGTCTGGCCGAGCGGCGCGGGCACCTGCGCCACGAGCGTCCAGGCCTGGCCCGGCGTGACGCCGGCGCCGGCGACGCGATACAGCGCGTACTGGGCCACACCGCCGACGTTCGGCAGCGTCCAGCGGGCGACGACGTCGTGCAGCGCCGCCCCTGGGGCCGCGCAATTGCCCGCGCCGACGACGCACGCCTGGAACTGGTTCGGCGGCGTGCGGGCGAGATCGCGCGCGGTGTCGGCGTCGAGTTCTCCGCCCGGGTTGTTCGGATCGCCCAGGAACAGATCGCCGCCGCCGAGGTCACCCTTGCCGAGGTCGCCCTTGCCGAGGTCGCCCTTGCCGAGATCGCCCTTGCCGAGGTCGCCCTTCCCGAGATCGCCCTTGCCCAGGTCGCCCTTGCCCAGATCGCCCTTGCCGAGGTCGCCCTTGCCCAGATCGCCCTTGCCGACGGCCAGCGAGAGCGGGCCGACGCCGAAGCGGTTGCTGCCGGGCAGCGGAAAGAGCCCGCCGACGTTGCGCGCCGCGCCGAGTTGATCGAGCCGCAGGGTGCTCCAGTCGTCGGCGCCGGCCAGCGGCGGGAATGGCGGGTTGCCCACGCCATCGAGGCGGCCGTTGAAGTTCGCGTCCTGGCCGAAGGCGGCGGTGTCGAGGGCGTCGCCGTCGGCGTTCCAGTCGACCGGGCCGGCGGCCGTGCGGCCGTCGATGCGCACCATCGGCGGCTCGATCAGCGAGCCATTGGGCGCCGTGAGCAGCGGCGAGCCGTCGCAGTGCGTGCGCGCGGCGGTGGTGCGGCCGGCCAGGTAGCTGCCGGCGAGCGGCGCGTAGTACCCGAGCCGGTAGGGCATGTCCTGCAGCGATCCATCGGCGAGCGCGGTCTCGTCGACCTGGCCGGTGAAGGCGCGCGAGAAGTCGAGGTGCGGCAGGCCGGTGTCGTCGAGCAGGCCGCGCAGCTGGTAGAGGTAGTTCATCGCGCTGAAGTAGGTCGGCTTGCAGTTCGGCTCCAGCGCGCCGCCGCCGTGGCGGCGCTCGGCGGTGTGGCCGAACTCGTGCGCCAGGGTCGACGCCTGCATGAAGGGCGTGCCCACCGGCAGCGCGTTCGCGTCGTCGAAGCCGCCCAGCGTGACGAGGATGTCGGCGCCGGGGAAGTCGGCGATGCCGGTGTTGGTGCGCGGCGTGTGGAACTCGGGATTCGGCGCCACCGCGCACTGGTCGTTCACATCGGCGACCGGCTGCCCGGCGCCGTCGAGGCAGGCCAGTTCCGACTTCGGCAGGCCCAGCGCATGCGCGAACAGCGCGTAGCGGAAGATGCCGCGCCGCGTCTCGTCGAAGCGGCGTTCGCAGGTGTTGCCGGCGAGGTCGCACGGGTCGTCCTGCCCCGGCGGCACGACCGGCGGGTTCTTGACCTCGTCCCGCAGGAAGCGGTAGCCCGACTTCCAGCCGACGGTACCGGGATGGCCCGCGAACTGGCACTCCCACACCGGCGCTCCCGCCGCGGGGGCGCACACCGTGACGGACTCGGCGATCGCCTCGCCGCCGCGTGCCAGGCCGGCGCCGCGGATGATGTACGGATCGGCCGCGCCGGCGGGATAGGCGGCGCCGACGTCGAAGTGCACGTTGACGCGGCCAGTCGGTGCGGCCGCGAACATGTCGCCCACGAGTTTCAGCGCCTCGTGCGTCGGCAGATGCGAGTGCGCCGGCTTCAGCACGCCGCCGTAGGTGGTGGGCTGGGCGGCGGTGAAGTAGCCGACCTCGATGAACACGTCGGGCTGCAGCGGCGAGGCACCCATCGCGGCGAGGTTCGGCCGCGGCCGTCCGTACGGGTCCGCCGGTGGCGTCGCCGATTCCCACGCGTCGAGCAGGCCGTCGCCATCGGTGTCGTGCACGGTCGAGCGGTAGACGACCGCCGACCACGTCATCGTGTCGGGCGCCGCCACGCCGGCATAGTCGAGTCCGGTCGTGATCTGCGGCTTCGTCGGGTCGGCCGTGAGCGCGACGGTCGGGTTGTCCCAGCGCGGACCCTGCGCGCCCGCGAGGGGATTCGTGGCGACGCGCGCGCCGTTGTAGGTGAGGAACTCGCCTCGCCCGGCGTCGCCGCCGCCGGCGATCACGGTCACCTTCGCTTGCGTGTCGGGATCGTCGATACCGGCGACGGTCACCGCGCCGGCGCCGGGACGCATCTGCACCGCACCGTCGTAGAGGACGATGGCGCTGAGCGGCAGGCGCGGATCGCGGTAGACGAGCACGAGGCTCGCGCCCACCGGCGTGATCTCGAAGTTGTCGAGCAGCTCCACCCGGTGCACGCCGTTGGCGGCGTGCTTGCCGGTGGCGGGATCGACATCGAGGAAGCGGAGGACGTCGGCGCGGTAGGTGTAGGTGCGTCGTGCGGCGTCGGACGGGACGGACGGATCGCCGTCGTCGCCCGGCGCCACGCCGACCGGCTTGCCGAACCCGCCCTCGGCCGTGGCGAGCGGGATGCCGCGGAACATCGCGTCCTCGGCGCCGGCTTGCGCCGACGCGGCCGGGCCCTTCACCTGCCAGTAGAGGAACGCGGCCACGATGTCGACACCGGCCGGCACGCTGTTGACGCGGATGTCGCCGCCCACCATGCCGCCGCTGCCTCCGGGCAGGCCCACACCCTCGACGACGTAGTCGCCGGTGAGGAAGTAGTGCTGGAAGAACGACAAGGACGCGGACTGCGCCCGCACCGTGCTCGACGACGGCTGCAACAGGACCGCACTCGCGACCACGGCGAAAACCACGCGCTTCATCGGCACTCCGTTCGAGGACGTGGGGACTGACACCAACACGGCGCCGACCGGGGGCGACGGCCCGTCGATTATGGACCGGCGTACGACCGGTCCCGCGCCGAGAGACGAAGTCTGGCTCGCCCCCGACTATCGGCCGCGGGCGGCCAAGGCTGCATGGTATCGTTGCCGCCGGTGGCCGAGGTCTGGCCGCCAAGGAGTCAAGCCCGCATGTTCGTCCGTTCTACCCGCACTTTGCTGCCGGCCTTGCTCGTGGCGCTCGTCGCCGCCGGCGTGGCCGTGCTGCCCGTGGCGGCACGTCAGGCCGCGCCCACGTTCGCGATCGACCCCTCGTGGCCCCAGGAGTTCTCCAACCACTGGATCATGGGCTCGGTCACCGGCGTGTTCGTCGATTCGAAGGATCACGTCTGGATCACCCACCTGCCCGAGACGCTCACCGAAGAAGAGCTCTACGAGGAGCAGGTGCCGCCGCAGGGCACGTGCTGCAAGGCCGCCCCGGTCGTCATCGAGCTGGATCAGAACGGCAAGGTGGTGCAGGGCTGGGGGGACAAGGCCAAGGAGGATCCGGCCAACTGGCCGCGCAATCCGCACGGTCTGTTCGTCGATCACACCGATCACGTGTGGGTGGGCACGCACATGCACCACCGCGTGATGAAGTTCACGCGCCAGGGCAAGCTGGTGATGACGGTCGGCGAGTACGACAAGAACAACGGCAGCAACGACACGAAGCTGCTCGGCGGCCCGTCGGGCATCTGGGTCGATCCGAAGACCAACGAGGCGTTCATCTCCGACGGCTACCGCAACCGCCGCGTCATCGTCGTCGACGGCGCGACCGGCGCCTACAAGCGCCACTGGGGCGCCTACGGCGAGCCGCCAGACGACACGCTGAAGTTCGATCCGAAGACGATGCTGAGCGGCGCGCTGCCGCGCTTCTTCTCGACGCCGCACGGCATCACCGGCTCGAGCGACGGCAAGATCTACGTCGCCGATCGCCGCGGCAACCGCATCCAGGTGTTCGAGCAGTCGGGCAAGTTCGTGGCCGAGAAGGTCATCGCGCCGGCGACGCTGTCGTCGGGCTCGTCGTTCGTGCCGGTGCTGTCGAAGGACCCGCAGCAGACGTGGCTCTATCTCGCCGACGGCACCAATCACAAGATCTGGATCCTGCGCCGCAGCACGCTGGAAGTCGTGGGCGAGTTCGGCCGCGGCGGCCGGCAGCTCGGGCAGTTCCTGCGCCCGCACGGCATGAGCATCGACTCGAAGGGCAACCTCTACGTCGGCGAGGCCTCGACCGGCCGGCGCATCCAGCGCTTCCTGGTCAAGGGCGGCCGCTAGCCGATCCGCGATGGACCCGGATCGCCGTTCTCTCCTCGGGGCGCTGCTCGCCGGCGTGACGCTCACGCCGGACGCGGCCGCGTCCGCGGACACGGCCCAGGAGAGCCACGGCGGTCCGGATCCGTCGGTCTACATCCCGAAGGCGCACCTGGTCGAAGACCGGGCGTTCCTGCACGCCTTCATGGACGAATACAGCTTCGTGGACCTGGTCACCACGATGCCCACGCTGCGCATCACGCACATCCCGTCGGTGCTCGATCGCAGCGCCGGCCGCTACGGCACGATCTTCGCCCACATCTCGGCGCAGAACGACCAGGTGAAGGCGATTCGCGCCGGGGCGCGTGCGGTCGTGGTGTTCCGAGGGCCGCACGGCTACGTGTCGCCCGGCTGGCTCGTGACCGAGGCCGGCCGCCGCGGCGTGCCGACCTGGAACTTCGCCGTGGTGCACGCCAGCGGCGCGCTGCGGCCGATCGACGACCCCGAGACGAAGTACCAGCTGCTGGCCACGCTCATCCGCAAGTACGAGGCGGGCATCGGCGGTACCAGCTACGATTTCCTCGCGCTGCCCAAGGACGCGATGCTGGCGCGCGCGCAGGGCATCCAGCCGTTCGAGATCGTCATCGATCAGCTCGAAGGGAAGTTCAAGCTGTTCCAGGAGCGGCCCGCCGACGACAAGGCCGCCGCCGTGCCGAAGCTGGATGTCTATCGCGAGCGCTCGCTGCGCGCGTTCACCGAGTACTTCTACGGCGCCGCGCCGAAGTAGCCGCGGCCGGCCGCCTCAACGATCCAGCACGTCGCGCACCTTGCGCGTCAGCGCCTGCAGCGAGTACGGCTTGGCGATGAACTGCACGCCATCGGCGAGCACGCCGTGGTGCGCGATGGCGTTCTCGGCATAGCCCGACGTGAACAGGATGCGCGCCGACGGGTAGCGTACCCGCACACGCTCGGCCAGCTCGGCGCCGCCGATGCCCGGCATCATCACGTCGGTGACGACCAGGTCGACGCGTCCACCCACGGCCTCGAGCTGCGTCAACGCCTCTTCGCCGCTGCCGGCGAGCACCACCGCGTAGCCGGCGTAGCTCAGGGCCCGGCGCAGGACCTCGCGCACGCCGGGATCGTCGTCGACGATCAGCACGCGCTCGGACCCCACGGTCACGGTCTGCCGCGTCGTCGTCGTCGCGATCGGCGTCTCGTTCGAGATCGGCAGGTAGATCGTGAATCGCGATCCGGCGCCCGGCGTGCTCTCGACCACGATGTCGCCGCCGCTCTGGTGCACGACGCCGTGCACCATCGCCAGGCCGAGCCCGGTGCCGCGGCCGGCGTCCTTGGTGGTGAAGAACGGCTCGAAGATGCGCTGGCGCGTGGCGTCGGTCATGCCGGTGCCGGTATCGGCCACCGACACCGCGGCGTAGGCGCCCGGTGCCAGCGTCGTGCTCCCCTCGCCGCCGGCGAGCTGCGCCGTGCCCACCGCGACGGTGAGCGCTCCGCCGTCGGGCATCGCGTCGCGGGCGTTGATCGCCAGGTTCAACAGCACTTGCTCGAGGCTGCCGCGGTCGGCCACCACCGCCACGGGCGCTGGCGCCAGCTGCACGTGCAGTACCACGGCGTCGCCGGCGACGCGGCGCACCATCGGCCCGAGGGCGCCGACGACGTCGTTGAGATCCAGCGGCGCCGGCTGCAGGATCTGCTGCCGCGAGAAGGCGAGCAGCTGGCCGGTGAGCCGCGCCGCCCTGGTGCTGGCATCGCGGATGGTCTGCAGCGCGTCGTACA
Organism: uncultured Acidobacteriota bacterium; assembly: GCA_902826065.1. Classification (GTDB taxonomy): domain Bacteria; phylum Acidobacteriota; class Vicinamibacteria; order Vicinamibacterales; family UBA2999; genus CADEFD01. Next base: position 11,836 of record CADEDM010000058.1, read on the forward strand.
TCGGGTCGCCGTCGCGGGTGCCCGACATCGCCAGCTCCGCGGTGCTGGTGATGATGGTGAGGACGTTGTTGAAGTCGTGGGCGACGCCGCCGGCGAGGTGGCCGACGACTTCCATCTTCTGCGACTGGCGCACCCGGCTCTCGAGCTCGCGGTGCTCGGTGATGTCCTGCAGCGTCGTCAGGGCGAAGGGCTGCCCCTGGAACGTCACGACGATGCTGTTGAGCAGCGCCCAGAACGGCCGGCCGTCCTTGCGCCGCAGCTGCAGCTCGAGGGCCGACACCAGGCCGGCGTCGATCAGGCGGCGGGCGGCGCGGCGCCGCTCCGGTTCGTCGACCCACAGGCCGAGTTCCAGCGTGGTGCGGCCGATCATCTCGTCGCGCGTGTAGCCGAACGTGCGCAGGCCGACTTCGTTCATCTCGGCGACGCGGCTCTCGGCCAGGTCGATGAGCGTCACGATGATCGGGCTCTTGGCGAAGAGGGCGCGGAAGCGTTCCTCGCTTTCGTGCAGGTCCTCGAGCGCCCGCTTGCGGGCGGTGATGTCGCCCACCGTGCCGAGCATCCGCGCCGGCCGGCCCGCGGCGTCGCGCTGCACCACCTTGCCCTGCACCATGAACCAGCGGTAGTCGCCGCTCTTCGTGCGCAGGCGCAGCTCGAGCTCGACGCGGGCCTGCGCCCCCGCGATGTGGCGGGCGACGCCGGCCTGGAGGTGGGCGAGGTCGTCGGGATGCACGATGCCGCGGAAGAACTCGGTCGTCGTCGGCAGCTCGCCGGGCCCGTAGCCGAGCAGGCGCGCCAGCACCGGGCTGCCGTAGATGGTGCGGGCCGGCAGTTCCAGATCCCACAGGCCGTCGTTGGTCGCCTCGAGCGCCTGCGCGAGCCGGGCCTCGCTGTGCTGCAGCGCGCTCGTCCGCGAGGCGACGACCTCCTCGAGGTTCTGGTTCAGATCGCGAAGCTGCCGCTCGGCGTCGCGGCGCCGCGCTTCCTCGGCCGCTGCCTGCAGCGTCGCCGCCGCCGATGTCGCGAACGCTTCCTCGTCGGCCGACCACGGGCCGGCCGCGCGTTCGCAGGTCAACACGCCCGTCGGGCGGATGCCGCCGAGCGGCAGGTCGAGCCGGGCCGTGCCGGGCGTCGCGCCCAGGGCGGTGCCGTGGCTGTCGGCCCACGCCGGGGTCGACCTCGTGCCGTCGCTCGACAGCCGCCCGGTCTCGGCCAGCGCCGCGAGGTAGGCGGGGATGCGCCCGAGCGGCACCGGCGCCGTGGCCTCGTCGACGAGCCCCTCGGGACCAGCCGCGGCCACCAGGACCGCCTGGTCGGTCTCGGCGTCGAGGCGGAAGACGCGGGCGCGGTCGACGTGCAGCGCGGTCGCGACCTCGCGCGTCACCATGCGCAGCAGCTCGTCGGGATCGCCCTGCTCGGCCTGCTGCCACATGCGCGTCCACGCCGTCTGGAACCGGGCCAGCGCGTCGGCACGCGTCGCGGCCGCGTCACGCAGCAGCACGCCCGAGCGATACGAGCGGTGGATGCGCACGGCGTAGATCGCCATGTAGGTGAGGAACAGGGCGAGCATGGCCCCGAGAGCGATGTGCACGCGGCCGCCCTCGGCCAGCATGCGCGCGCTCCACGAGGCCGCCGCAGGCACCAGGACGAAGAGGCCGGCCGTGCGATCGAAGACCGCCGTGTTGAGCGACGTGGCGATGACGCCAGCCATCGCGCAGGTCAGCAGCACCTGGTCGGTGACGTCGAGGGTGCCGACCAGCACGGCGGCCGCCAGCGCCCAGGCGAGGCCGTGCGCCAGGAACGACGCGCGGAACCAGCGGCGCCACGCCTCGAGCGACCGACCGTCGGGACGCCGGCGATAGTCGCTGGCGAGCCAGGCGCGGAACACGAACGGGGCGAGCAGACTGCCGCCCCACGCGACCAGCAACCCGTGGTCGGCCACCGGCCACAACGCGACCAGCAGCAGCGTGACCACCGCCGACATCCCCGGCAGCGCCAACGCCACGAGCCGCACATGCTCATGCACCTGCTCGCGCAGGACGACGGCATCGGCAACCCGGAGGGTGGGGCCCATGACTGCCGCCTAGGATCGCACGCCGATTCCGTTCCGGCGGCGAATTTCCCCGGCCGTTGCACACAGGGAGGTGGGCCGGCGCCGGCGCCACGCGCTAGAATTCGGCGGCCCGGAGGCCCCATGTCGAGACGCCTGTCCCTGCCCGCGTTGCTGCTGATTGCCACCGTGCCGCTGCTGGCGCAGACGCCGGCGCCCGGCCTCGATGCGATTCGCCAGGCCGACCTGCGCGCCGACCTGTTCTTCCTGGCCGGCGACGCGATGCGTGGCCGCCTCACCGACACCGTCGAGAACCTGGCGACCGCCGACTACATCCGCTCCCGCTACGAACGCGCCGGCCTCAAGCCGGCGGCGGCGGGCGGCTCGTACTTCCAGAACTACCTGCTGATGACCGCCACGCTGGGCGAGGGCAACGCCCTCGAGGTCAGCGGCGCCGACCGAGCCACGCGCCGGCTGGCTCAGGGGCCGGAGTTCTACCCGCAGCGCTTCAGCGCCAGCGGCACCGCCTCGGGCGCGCTGGCCTTCGCCGGCTTCGGGATCACCGCACCGCGCCTGGCCCACGACGACTACGCCGGCGACGTGGCCGGCAAGATCGTGGTGGTGCTCGATCACGAGCCGGGCGAGCGCGATCCGAAGAGCCCGTTCGACGGCGTGGTCACCGCCGAGCCCGCCGTGCCATGGCGCAAGGCGCTGGCCGCGCAGGAGCATGGCGCCGTCGGCATCCTGTTCGTCGCCGACGTCCACAACCATCCCGAGCCCGTGAACCTCGAGCAGACGTCGCGCAACGTCTGGCCGGCGACACCGCCGCATCTCAAGACCTACACGCTGGCAGCGTGGGCCGATCGGTTGCGCATTCCCGCGGCGCAGATCTCGCCCGGACTGGCGTCGGCACTGCTGGCCGGCACCGGGAAGTCGCTGGCCGATCTCGCCGCCGCGGCGGAAGCGTCGAAGGGCGCGACGGCAGTGCCGGGCGCGACGGTCACGCTGACGACGTCGGTGGTGCGCCACACGATTCCCGATCGCAACGTCATCGCGGTGGTCGAGGGCAGCGACCCGAAGCTCAAGGACGAGTGGGTGCTGGTGACGGCGCACTTCGATCACGACGGCGCCGAGGGCACGCGCATCCTCAATGGCGCCGACGACAACGGCTCCGGCACCGTCGCCCTGCTCGCCATCGCCGATGCCTACGCGGCGGCGGCGCGTCAGGGCCAGCGGCCGAAGCGGTCCGTGATGTTCGCGGCGTGGAATTCCGAAGAGCGCGGCCTGCTCGGCGCGTGGGCGTTCACCGAGGCGCCGCTGGCGCCGCTGGCGAACATCGTCGCGGTGCTGAACATGGACATGATCGGCAGGAACGAGGAAGTCGAAGCCGGCGGCGGTCCGCGCTTCAACGGCCTCGAGGTCCAGACCCCCGAGTCGAACGCCAACGCCGTCAACGTGATGGGCTTCTCGCGCGCGCCCGACGTCGCCGCCGCGATGGACGCCGCCAACCGCGGCATCGGCCTGAGCCTGCTGAAGCGCTACGACAACAACGCCTCGAATCTCGTGCGCCGCAGCGACCAATGGCCGTTCCTGCAGCGCGGCGTGCCGGCCCTGGGCTTCATGACCGGCCTGCACCCCGACTACCACACCGTCTACGACCGGCCCGAGAAGATCAACTACCCGAAGATCGAGAAGATCGCGCGGCTGATCCACCAGGCGAGCTGGGACATCGCGAACGCGCCGTCGCGGCCGGCGGCCCCCACGGCCACCGTGCGCTGACCACGCGACTCAGTCGGCCCGCAGCGCGCGCATCGGATCGAGCCTGGCCGCGCGCCGTGCCGGCGCGGCGCAGGCGGCGAGTGCCGTCACGCTCAGCAGGACGATGGTCGCGACGAAGGCGAGCGGATCGAGCGGGCTCACGCCAAGGAGCTGCCGTTCGAACAGGCGTGTCACGGCCGCCGCCGCGACCAGGCCCAGCACGAGACCGATCGCCGTGAGCATCAGCCCCTGGCCGATCACCATCCACCCGACGTCGCCGCGGGTCGCCCCGAGTGACACGCGGACGCCGATCTCGCGGGTCCGTGCCGCCACGGTCTGGGCGATGACGCCGTAGAGACCGAGGGCGGCCAGCAGCGCCGCCGTGGCCCCGAACACCGCCAGCAGCGTGGCCGCCATCTCGAACAGGAAGAACGCGAAGGCGCGATGCTGCTCGAGCGTCTGCACGTCGAACAGCGGCACGCCAGGTGCGACGCGGGCCAGCGTCTGCCGCACCATCGGCACGAGCGCGTCGGGCGGACCCGCCGTGCGCAGCACGATGCGCATCGCCGGACGGTACGCCTGTTCCACCGGGAGATACATGAACGCGCGCGGCGTCTCGGTGACGCTGGCGTAGCGTCCGTCGCCCACGACCGCGACGACCGTGACCCACGTGTCGCCGACCTTGATGCGGCCGCCGATCGGCGAGCGTCCGGCCCAGTAGCGCCGCGCCATGAGCTGGTTCACGATGGCCACCGGCGGCGCGCCGTCGATGTCACGCTCGGTGAAGTCGCGGCCCTCGAGCATCGGCACCTGCAGCGTCTCGAAGTAGCGCGGTCCGATCGACGCGTAGTAGGTCGTCATCTCTTCGCCGGCGGCCGGCGTGTAGCCTTCGACCTCGACGGAGCGGTCGCTGCTGTCGGTGCTGGCGAGAGGCAGGCGTTGGCCGATGGCGACGGCGTCGACGCCGGGCAGCGTCCGCATCGCCTCGGCGACGCGGCGGTAGGTGTCGAGTCCACGCGCCGGGTCGACCGTGCCGGCCACATCGAGTGTCCCGACCAGTCCGTTGCGCGCGGCGAAGCCGACGTTCAGCTGCCGGGCGGCGCCCAGTGCGCGCACGAACAGCCCCGCGCTCACGAGCAGCACCACGGCCACCGCGACCTGGGCGACGATCAGGCCCTGGCGCAGACGTCCGCCGCGCGTCGTGCCGCCGGTCGCCGCGCCGTCCTTGAGCGGCCCGACGAGATCGCCGCGTGAGGCGTGCAGGCCGGGCAGCAGGCCGACCAGCAGTCCGGCCACCAGCGACAGGCCGGACGCGAACACGAGCACCCGCACGTTGAGCCCGGCGTCGATGGCGATCGGCAGCGGCAGCGGCGGGATGAACGCGAACAACAGCGGCCGGCTCCAGATGGTGACGAGGGCGGCGGCGATGCCGGCGACGAGCCCCAGCACCACCGTCTCGGCGACCAGCAGGCGCACGAGCTGTCCGCGGCTGGCGCCCAGCGACATCCGCACCGCGAGTTCGCGACGGCGCCCGGTGGCGCGCGCCAGCAGCAGCCCCGCCATGTTGGCGCACACCAGCGCGAGCAGCAGGCTCACCACGCCGGCGAGGACGGCCATGACCGGCAGCAGTTGCGCCGTGCCGCCGCTGGGCTGCCGCCACAGCGGGAAGAGCCGGAAGCCGCGGCCGGTGTTGGCGTCGGGATACTCGGCGGCGAGCCGCTGCGCCACGACGTCGAGGCCGGCCTGCACCGACGGGTGCGACGCGCCTGGCGTGAGCCGCACCAGCGACTGCATCCACCCCGATCCGCGCGCCGACAGCCGATCGCCCGGCATGAAGGCCGAGAGCATCGCCGCGGGAACGAAGGCCTCGAGCGCGATCAGGCTCTGCGGCCCGTGGAAGCCTGGCGCGGAGACGCCGACGACGGTGAACGGCCGATCGTTCAGCACGATGGTCGTGCCCACGATGTCGGGGCGGCCGCTGTAGCGGCGCTGCCACGTCTGGTGGCTCAGCACGACGACCGGATGGCCGCCGGTCGTGACGTCGTCGGCCGGCGTCAGCACGCGGCCCACCGCGGGGCCGACACCGAGCACCTCGAACAGGTTGCCCGAGACGATCGCGCCCCACAGCCGATCGGCCCCGTCGGGCGTCTGCAGGCTGAGCGCGCCGGCGGCGTAGACGGCGATGCCCTCGACGCCGGGCACCGCGGCGTCGCGCAGGTCGCGGTAGTTGGGATACGAGAGACTGATGTCCTCACGCGTCGCCGTGGTGACGTAGATCGCGGCGACGTCCTGCCGTCGCGCGATGCCGGGCACGGGGTCGAGCAGCGTGGCCTCGATCCAGCTGAAGATGACGGCATTGGCGCCGATGCCCAGGGCGAGCGTGGCGACGGCGACGATCGTGAAGAGCGGGCGGGCGATGAGCGCGCGGACCGCGTGTGCGAGGTCGTGACCCACGATGTCTCCTCCGGAGCGCGTGACGCGAAGCCACGCGGCGTGCCACAGCGCGCCGCCGAGGCGCGCGACCAGCCCGCGAGTGGTGCGGGCGTTGAGCAGACCAGCCCGTTCGAGGGCGTCGCAGCGGTGCGCGAGGTCGGCGCGCCACTGCGCATGCCAGCGATCGCGGGCGACTGCCGGCGCCACCCGCGCCCCGGCGGCGAGTCCCCAGTCGATGGCGCGGCGCAGGGTGGCCGGCGTCATCCGCGTCGCCTCGCCGGCACCGGGCCGCGGATGCCGAAGGCCTCGAGCGACACCGGCTGGAAGGTCCGATGCTTCTGCAGCGCCTCGGCCAGGGCGTGGGCGCCATCGGCGGTGAGCTGGAAATAGCGCCGCGCCGGCCGGCCCTCTTCCTGGGCGGTGGTCGGGCTCTCCCACGACGACCGCAGGTAGCCGAGGTCCTCGAGCCGGTCGAGGGCGGGGTAGACGGACCCGGCGGTGAGCCCGGTGACGTCCAGGATGTCGAAGCCGAAGCGGTGCCCCGCCGCCACGGCGTGCAGCACCGCGACGGTGCCGAAGCTCAACGCGCCCGTGCCCATGTGAGACCAGACGAGCGTAGGCTATATCGAGTTCCAATATAGGGGTGGTCGCGGGCCACGACCTTGTAGACTCTGCGGGACGCCGCGCCGGCCCCTCCGCCGCCCCACTTCCATGGCCACACCGTCCGCTTCGCCCGCTGTTCCCGTGTCCGACGCCGACGCCCAGCTCGTGAAAGGCATCGGGTTGTGGGGCGCGACCCTGCTCGTCATCGGCAGCGTCATCGGCTCGGGCATCTTCCTGACCACCGGCGCGATGTTCGCGGAGCTGCCATCGACGACGCTGGTGCTCACCGCGTGGGTCGCGGGCGGACTGCTGGCCCTGGCCGGTGGTCTGACCTACGCCGAGATGGGCTCGATGTACCCGCGCTCTGGCGGCCTCTACGTGTTCCTGAGCGAGGCCTACGGGCCGATCTGGGGTTTCCTGTTCGGATGGGCCTGCCTGCTCGTCATCCTCACGGGCTCGGTGGCCACCGTCGCGATCGGCTTCGCCGAGTACTTCAGCTACTTCTTCCCGGCGCTCGGCACGGCCAACGTGCTCTTCACGCTGCCGATGCCGTGGGGGCCGTGGAGCATCAGCGCCGGTCAGCTCGTGGCCGCGGCCTCGATCGCGCTCATCACCGCCATCAACTACGTCGGCGTGAACAGCGGCAACGCCGTCAACGTCGTGCTGACGGTGGTCAAGGTGGGGATGCTGGTCCTGCTGCCGATCCTGGCCCTCGTCTACCTGCGCGGGGACCCGGTGTTCACGCCGGTCGTGCCGGCCTCGGCGGCGCGTCCGCTGGCGTCGTTCGGCGTGATCATGATTGCGGTGATGTGGACCTACGAAGGCTGGTATTACGTGGCCTTCGCGGCCGGCGAGATCCAGAACGCCGCCCGTACCGTGCCGCGCGCCCTCATCCTGGGCACGCTCTCACTGATGACGATCTACGTCGCCGTCAACCTCGCCTACGTGTTCACGCTGTCGGTCGAAGAAATGAGCGGGGTGCTCCGCATCGCCGAGAAGATGGTGACCGTGCTGGTCGGGCCGATCGGCGCGGCGCTGGTGGCCGCCAGCGTCGTGATCTCGACCTTCGGCTGCAACGTCGCCGCGGTGATCAGCTCCTCGCGCACCTGCTTCGCGATGGCCGCCGACCGGCGATTCTTCCCCGGCGCCGCCGCGGTGCATCCGGTCTACCGCACGCCGCACGTCGCCATCCTGATCACGAGCGTGTGGTCGGCGTTCCTCACGCTGACGGGCGGCTACGAGACGCTGTTCACCTACGTCACGTTCGCGTCGGTGCTGTTCGGCACCCTGGGCGGGGCCGCGATCTTCGTACTGCGGGCGAAGCGTCCTGACGTGCCTCGGCCATACCGCACCTGGGGCTATCCGGTGGTTCCGGCGCTGTACGTGTTGGGATCGCTCGCGTTGGTGGCCAACACGTTGCTCGAACGCCCGGGTGCCTCGATCGCGGGCCTCGGCCTCGTGGCTCTCGGCCTGCCGTTCTACTTCCGCTGGACCCGGGCGGCCGCCTAGCCCGCCAATCCCAGGTCCCACGACGGCTCAGCCGTCTGGCGCCACCTCGCGCCGCGGTAGCCGCGCGTACCGACTGCCTGCGGTCGGAAAAGTACGGCGACGGCCGTCCTTCTGGATGCATCACTTGCCCCTTCCGGAGGTCGTCATGGCACACCGCGTCCGTCGGGTCGTCGCGTCCGGTTTCTGTTCGTTCTCCCCGTCCCTGGTCTCCGTTCTCGCCGCCGTCCTGATTGCCGCGCTGCCCCTGGCCGGCGCCGCCCAAAGCCTCGACACGGTCGTCACGTGGAACCGGCAGATGGTGACGTCGGTCACCACGCCGGGGGCCAATCCGCCCACCGTGTTCATGACGCGCCCGCTCGCCATCGTGAGCGTCGCGGTGTTCGACGCCGTCAACAGCTTCGATCGCGTTTACCAACCCTACGCCGCACTGGTCACCGTGCCGGCCGGGGCGTCGCGCGACGCAGCCGTCGCGCAGGCCGCACACGACACCCTCGTGGCCCTGCTGCCGACGCAGAAAGCGGCGCTCGATGCCCAGCTCGGCACGACGTTGGCCGGCATTCCCGCACAGGCAGCGGCCGACGGCTCGGCCGTGGGTGCCGCCGCGGCCAAGGCGATCCTCGACGAACGCACCGGTGATGGCTGGGAGCACCCCTTCCCGCCACTGGTGCTGCCCAGCCTGCCCGGCTACTGGAAGCCGACGCCGCCTGCGAACGCGCCCGCGGCGTTCACGAACTATCCGTACGTACGCGGGTTCGTCGTCGACAACGGCCGACGCTTCATGATCGAGGGCCCGCCGGCGCTTACGAGCCCGCGCTACGCCGCCGATTTCAACCAGGTGAAAGCGTGGGGCGCGGTCAACAGCACCGTCCGCTCCGCCGAGCAGACGCTGATCTCCAACCAGTGGGCCGGGGTGGGCACGTCGACCTCGCTGAACCACGTGTGGAACAACGTGCTCGGCGACGTGGCGCGGGCCCGCGGCTGGAGTGGTGCCGACGCCGCGCGCGGGTTCGCGCTGCTCAACATGACGTTTCACGACGCGCTGATGACGTCGTTCACCGGCAAGTTCGTCTACGGGTTGTGGCGGCCCGTGACCGCGATCCGCGAAGCGGCCAGCGACGGCAACGGCGACACGGATCCCGACCCCGAGTGGCTGCCGCTGCTGCCGACGCCGCCCTACCCGAGTGCCCCCGGCAACATGGCGTGCATCGGCGCGTCGCTATCGCGGGTACTCGATCGGCTCTTCGGACCCGGCGACGTGGGCTTTTCGGTGACCTGGACCGGCACCACCGGCCCGACCACCACGCGCACCTACAACAACTTCGGTGAGCTCTCCGAACAGGAGGCCTACAGCCGCATCTGGGGCGGCATCCACTTCCTGTCCGAGACGCTGTCGAGTGCGGGGCAGTGCGCGCGCATCGGCGACTACGCCGTCGACAACGTGCTCAGGAAGCAGTGACCCGGCCCGCGGGCCGGGATCCGGGCTCGAGCCCCGCTACGGAAGGGGCCGCAGCCACTCATCCATCACCGCGCTGGTGTCGACGCCGGTGGCGTCGCGCACCAGCGCCGGCAGCTCGTCGAGCGTGAAGGCGCGGCGTTCGCGGCCGGTCCAGTCGACCAGGAAGCGGAGCGCGTCGCGCAGGCTCTTCGCGCCGCCGGTCTCGCGCCGGATGCGGTCGTCGATCGCCGCCGCCATCAGGCCGCCGCGCGAGAACACCAGCCGGCCGGTGCGGAAGTCCTCGGCATAGCGTGTCGACGCCACCCGGCTCAGCTCGACCAGCGGCAGCCGCTTCAGGAACGGCGGCGCCGTGGCGACGTTGGCGCGGAACCGCCGCTGCAGCATGCCCTCGCGGAACGCCGCGGGATCGGGCGTGCCCGCGGCCACGGCGACGATTGCCGCGTACTGGCCGAAGCCCTCGGCGAACCAGATCGAGTCGAGCACCGGCGCCAGCTCCCACTGGAACGGGAAGTAGCCCTGGCCGTAGGCGCGTTTCGGCACCCACGCGTGCGCGATGTGATGGGCGAAGTTGTAGAGCACGCGGGCGTCGTCGTCGGCGCCCGAGGCCGCGGTCAATCCGGCCGACGCCGCGAGGTAGTAGGTGCTCGAGCCCAGATGTTCCATGCTCATGCCGTACTCGTGCTCGGGCGTCAGCGGCGTGAGCAGCTCCTGGTGCAGCGTGTAGTGCGCGAACGGCACCGTGCCGAAGTAGTCGGCGACCCGCTGGAACGCGGTGAGCGCCAGCCGGCCCACGCGGTCGAGATCGACCGGGCCCTCGGCGTAGCTGGCCAGATAGACGGGGATGGGCGCCGCCGCCAGACGTCGCACCTCGGCCTTCGGCCCCATCACCAGCTGGCTGTCGGCCAGCGCGTAGTAGTCCGGCGCCTCGACATCGACGGCGCCCACCGCCGGCGGCGCCTGGGGCGCCAGCGTCGAGAAGACGGGCCAGCTCGCGGGACCGCCGATATGCAGGCGTGCGGGCCGTGACTCGAAGCCATCGACGAACGCGAAGAGCGAGTAGCCCAACGCGCCGAGATAGCCGTCGCGCACGCGCGACTGGTCCGACGCTGCCTTCACGGTCCGCTCGAGGGCCGCGAGATCCACGCGATAGGACACGCCCGTCGTGCCCGCATCGAGCCGCCAGCGCGGCCCTTCCTCACGGACGGCCGGGCGGCGCGCCTCGCCGGACACTGCCTGCACGTCGCGCAGGAAGGCGTCATAGCGCTGCTCGCCGTAGCCCATCGGGATCGCCCGCGGCATCACCAGCGCGCCCGGCGCCGACAGCGGCGGCGTCCAGGCCATCGTCACCGTGACCGTGGTGTCGCCTGCCGCGGCATAGCGGATGTCGTATCGCACCGGCGCGGCCGGCTGCGCCGACGCGCTCGCATGGCAGGCGACGACGAGGCCGATCACGGCCGGAATGATGAACTTCAGGCGCATGGCGGCGAGTCTAGCAGCCCGGTGGCCGTTCCGGCCCCGGGCGCCCGGGGCGGCGTCGCTGATAGTCTGGGGTGCCCGCAGGCTCTCCTCCAGCTCGTGGGTGGCGCCGGCCGACCCGGCGTCGCACGTTGGCACGTCGTCGGTGACCCGTGACCGCGGTCATCCGGGCGGTCGTGTGGGACTGGACAGGGGAGGACGGAATGGAAGTGCGGGACGGGGACGTCGTCGGGGCGGCGGAGGCGGCATGATGGCGCCGCGGCTGGGCACCATCACCATCGGCCAGGCGCCGCGGCCGGACGTCGTGCCGGTGCTCGAGGCCCATGTGCCGGGCGGCGTCGAGATCGTGCACGTCGGCGTGCTCGATCGCCTGACGGAGGCCGACATCACCGCCCAGTTCGGACCGCGGCCGCGCGAGGCGCGGATGCTGACCCGACTCGCGAGCGGAAAGGCGGTGGAAGTCGACGCTACCGCCATCGAGGCCGGCGTGCAGCGGCGGCTCGTGGAACTCGAAGACGGCGGCTGCTCGGTCGTGACCGTGCTGTGCACCGCGGTGTTCCGCGGGCTGCGCACCCGCCGGGCGTGGCTGATCGAGCCGGACCGCATCCTGCCGTCGCTGGTCGGCGGCCTGGTGGGCGCCCGCAAGGTGGGCATCATCGGCCCGCTGGCCGTGCCGCTCGACGCCTTCCGCCGCAAGTGGAGCGCGCTGCAGATTCCGCCCACGCCGGCGGTGGCGTCGCCCTACGACACCGATGACGCGGCGCTGACGGCGGCGGCGCGCGAGGCCCAGCGCGGCGGGGCCGTGGCGCTGCTGCTCGACTGCGTCGGCTACGGTCCGCGGCATCGTGACGTGGCACGGCGAGCCACCGGCCTCCCGGTGCTGCAGGCGAGCGACCTCGTGGCCCGTGTCACCGGCGCGTGCCTGGCCGAGCCGTCGAGCTGAGCCGGCGGTGCTCGGCCGCGGTGACGTGCGTCCCGCGGACCACGGGAGATTCGCACCACCCTGCTATGATCGCGAGCAGTCTCCGCGTGCTGGTCCGTCCGTCTTCGTCCCCGTTCACGCCGCTGCGCCGGATCGCGGCCCTCGTCCTGCTCGGCGTCGCTGTGAACGCGCCAGACGTCGCCGCGCAACCCACTCCCGACACCAACGTCTGGATCCAGGGGCTCGCCATCGGCCAGCTGTCCGAGAACTGGCGCGCGCACGTCGAGGTGCAGCCGCGCTGGGTCGACGACGCGTCGGAGCTCGGCCTGACCATCGTGCGCACGGCCCTCGGCCGCCGTGTCTCGCCGCGCGTCACCGTGTGGCTCGGACACGCGTGGATTCCACGCACGTTCGGCGAGGGCGTCCGCCACGAACAGCGCATCTGGCAACAGTTGTCGCTCACCGGCCCCGTGCTCGCCGGCTGGACCACGACCGGGCGCCTGCGCGTGGAACAGCGCTGGCTGGAGCCGTGGGACGGCGTATCGCATCGCGCGCGCGGCATGGTGCGCGCCCAACGGCCGATCGCCAGCGGCAGTCCGTGGGGTGTGTGGGCCTACGACGAGCTGATGGTGACGATGGACGACACGCCCCGGGGCCCCTCGAGCGGCTTCGACCGCAACCGCCTGTCGGCCGGCGTGTCGAGGCGCGTGTCCCCGCTCGTGTCGTTCGACGCCGGCTACGTCTGGGAGCACGGTGTGCTCGGCACTGGCCGCCGCGATGACCACATCGCGCTCGGCGTGCTCTATTTGAACTGGCCGAGGCGTTGAGCCCCGGTCCGCGACCGTCGCGCGTCGTCGCGCGTGGGCGCGGTTGATCCGCGGGGCCGATCCCGCCAGAATGCCGCGCAGGAGACCCGTCCCCATGCCGCAGACCGCTCGTCTCGTCAGCTCGTTCGCCGCCGCCGCCCTCGTCGCCGGTGCCGCGCACGCCGTCACTGCGCAGCAGGCGCCCGCCGGGCCGCCGCGCGGCTCGTCGGGGCCACCCGAGCACGCCAAGGCGGCGCCGGTGAACCACCTGCCGAACCCGTACGAGACGGTGCGCAACTTCGGCGCGCTGCCCGACGGCCGCAAGTGGGGCTCGGTGAGCGCGGTGGCGGTGGACATCGACGGCAAGTCCATCTGGGCCGGCGATCGCTGTGGCGCCAACGCCTGCGTGGGATCGGACGTGAATCCGATCGTCAAGCTCGATCCGAGCGGCAAGGTGATCGCGCAGCTCGGCGCCGGGCAGATCCTGTGGCCGCACGGCATCGACGTCGACACGCAGGGCAACGTGTGGGTGGTCGACGC
>CADEDM010000059.1 GCA_902826065.1 uncultured Acidobacteriota bacterium
GCTTCAACATCGTCTGGGGGGAGAACATCGTCTGGGGCGAGAACATCGTGTGGGGTGAGAACATCGTCTGGGGCGAGAACATCGTGTGGGGCGAGAACATCGTGTGGGGCTTCTCGGCCCGGATGGATGGCAGCGGCGTCGACGGTGCCGGCGATCCGCCCGTGATCTCCGACCTCGACCTGGCCCTGGTCGTGAACACACCGGCCCGGAACCGCTGATCCATTTCGCACGACGCTCGTCGGGACCGGCGCGCCGCCGGTCCCGAGCCATGTACGGGCGCGTCATGGGCGGGCGATATACTGCGGTCGCATGTCCGCCATCCTGGTGGCCGAAGACGACGCCGACATCGCCGGCCTCGTGCGCCACTACCTCGAGAAGGACGGCTTCACCGTCGACGTCCTCGACAGCGGCCGCGACGTCGTGTCGCGCATGCGCACGGCGCCGGCCGACCTGCTGGTGCTCGACCTGATGCTGCCCGGCGTCGACGGCCTGACGATCTGCCGGGCCCTGCGCGGCGATCCGGCGACGGCCGTGATCCCGATCATCATGCTCACCGCCAAGGCGTCCGAGGCGGATCGCATCGCCGGCCTCGAACTGGGCGCCGACGACTACCTGACCAAGCCGTTCAACCCGAAGGAGCTGGTGCTGCGCGTGCGCGCGCTGCTGCGACGCGTCGATCGGCCGGCGCCGACGTCGGGCCCGCTCTCGTACGGGCCGCTGGCCGTCGATCTCGATCGCCACATCGTGACCGTCGACGCCGTCGAGGTACGGCTCACGGCCAAGGAGTTCCTGCTGCTGCAGTACCTGCTCACGCATCGCGGCCGGGTGCTGTCGCGCGACCTGCTGCTCTCGGACGTGTGGGACTACTCATATACGGGCGGCACCCGCACGGTCGACGTCCACGTGCGCCGGCTGCGCGAGAAGCTGCCCTTCCTGACCGAGGCGCTCGTCACCGTGAAGCAGTTCGGCTACAAGCTGCTCGACCCCGCCCCCGCCGCGGCGACGCCGCCGCGCGGCTGAGGCCCCGTGCGCTACGACACGCGCCGCACCCTGCTGTTCACGTCGATCGGCGTGATGGCGGCCGCGCTGGCGTTCGTCTGGCTGGTGCTGTCGGGCGGCGCCGTCGGCGATCCGCTGGTGGCGGTGGCCCTGGGCGGCGGCCTGGGACTGCTCGTGGCCGCCGTGGCCGCGACGGCCATCGCGGCGCGGTTCCGCGCCCGCGCGCTGGCCATCGCCGATGTCGGCCGGCGCTATGCCCTCGGCGATCTCAGCCGCCCCGGCCCCGACTACGGCGACGACGAGCTGGGCCTGGCGGCGCGGGCCCTCGATGCCGCCGCGCACGAACAGGAGCGCCGCATCGTGACGCTGGCCCGCGACCGCGCCCGGATGCAGGCGATCCTCGCCAGCATGGTCGAGGGCGTGCTGGCCGTCGATCACAGTGGACGGCTCCAGATCGTGAACGAGGCCGCCCGTCGCATGCTCCGCCTCGACGGCGACGCCGTCGGCCGCCCCTACGTCGAGGCGCTGCGGCATCCCGGCATCGTCGAACACATCGGCCGCCTGCTCGCCGGCGGCTCACCCGAGACGCTGGAGTTCTCCACCAGCCGTGACGTCCCGCGCGATCTCGTCGCCCGCGTGGCCCCGGTGGCGGGCACCGGGCGTGGCGTGACCGTGGTCCTGCACGACGTCACCGACCTCCGCCGTACCGACCAGATCCGTCGCGACTTCGTCGCCAACGTGTCGCACGAGCTGCGCACGCCGCTCACGGCCATCCGTGGCTACGCCGACGCGCTGGTCGACGACTCCGACGACGCCGAGAGTCGCCAGCGGTTCCTTGCCATCATCCAGCGCCACGCCACGCGGATGGAGCGGCTCGTGAAGGACCTGCTGCGCCTGGCCCTGCTCGACGCCGGCAAGGAGGCTCTCGACTGCGCCGTCGTCGACGTGCCGGCGCTCGTCGCCGGCGTGGTCGACGACCTCGGGCCGGCGGCGGCGGCGCGACGCGTGCGCTTCGACGTGGCGGTGTCGCCGGCGACCCGCGGCGTCCGCATCGACGCCGCCAAGGCCCACGACATCCTGCGTAACCTGGTCGACAACGCGATCGCCTACACGCGCGAAGACGACATCGTGCAGGTGCGCGGCGCGATCGAGCACGGCGCGCTGCACCTGGTGGTGCGCGACCACGGGCCGGGCATCCCGCCCGAGGATCTCGGCCGCGTGTTCGAGCGGTTCTACCGCGTCGACAAGTCGCGCGGCCGTCCGGGCGGCACCGGTCTCGGCCTCGCCATCGTCCGGCACCTCGCCGAAGTCCACGGCGGCACGGTCGCCGTGACGAACGAGCCCGACGGCGGAGCGCGCTTCGACGTGCGGCTCCCCTTCGACGGCGGCGACGCCGCTCCTGGCGCCTGAGCGGCTAGATGTAGCCGGCGGTCGCGAGCAGGTAGTAGGCCGCGGCCGAGATCACCGCCGAGGCGGGAATCGTCAGCACCCAGGCCCACACGATCTGGCCGGCGACGCCCCAGCGCACCGCCGACAGCCGCCGCACGGCACCGACGCCGACGATGGCGCCCGTGATCGTGTGCGTCGTGCTGACCGGCACGCCGAGCGCGGTGGCGGTGAAGAGCGAGAAGGCGCCGGCGGTCTCGGCGGCGAACCCGCCGACCGGCTGCAGCCGCGTGATCTTGGAGCCCATGGTGTGGATGATGCGCCACCCGCCCGACAGCGTGCCGGCGGCGATGGCCGTGTAGGCCGCCACCTCCACCCAGATCGGAATCTCGAACGTGGAGATGTAGCCGCCGGCGAACAGCGCGCTGGCGATGATGCCCATGGTCTTCTGCGCGTCGTTGGCGCCGTGCCCCAGCGAGAAGAGCGCGGCCGAGACGAGCTGCAGGCGTCGGAACAAGGCGTCGACGCGCGACGGCGCGGTCTTGCGGCACAGCCAGAAGATGATCGCCATGAAGCCGAACCCGAGGCCCAGGCCGATGAGCGGCGACAGCACGATGAAGAGCAGCGTCTTGGTCCAGCCCGAGGCCAGGATCGCCGCCGGGCCCGCCTTGGCGACGGCCGCGCCCGCATACCCGCCGATGAGGGCGTGCGACGAGCTCGTGGGCAGGCCGTAATACCAGGTGATCAGGTCCCACACGATCGCGCCGATGAGCCCGCCCAGCACGACCGCGCTGGTCACCACCTTGAGGTCGATCATGCCCGACCCCATCGTCTTGGCGACCGCCGTGCCGAAGATGAAGATGGCCGCGAAATTGAAGAACGCCGCCCACACCACCGCCTTGCCGGGCGACAGGACGCGCGTCGACACGACGGTGGCGATCGAGTTGGCGGCGTCGTGGAAGCCGTTGATGTAGTCGAAGACGAGCGCCGCCGCGACGACGACGATGACGAGCGAGAACTCCATGGGACGCGATCAGCCGTGCTTCACGACGACGCTCTCGAGGGCGTTGGCCACGTCCTCGCAGGCGTCGGTCGCCAGTTCCAGGAGGTCCAGCATCTCCTTGCACTTGATCAGCGTGATGGCGTCCTTCTCGTGCTCGAACAGGCGTCGCAGCGCTTCGTCGTGCACCGTGTCCGCGGCGTTCTCGAGGCGGTTGATCTCGACGGCGGCGTCGTGCACGCCGGCCTTCTTCTCGAGGGCTTCGACCGCGACCTTGACCTGCATCGACGAGCGCCAGATGAGCGAGGCGAGCTCGCGGGTGCCATAGGGCAGCGTGTGGATGCGGTAGCGGCGCACGACGCCGGCGGCGGCGTCGATGGCGTCCATGACGTCGTCGAGCGACTTCGCCAGGGCGTGGATGTCTTCGCGGTCGATGGGCGTGACGAAGGTGCGATTCAGCCGCTGGATGATCTCGTGGGTGACCGAGTCACAGGCTTCTTCGACCTGCTTGATCTCGACCGCCACTTCCCACGCCGGCGGGTCGTTGGCCAGCATCTTCTCGAGCAGGGTCGCGCCCGAGACGATGCGATCGGCCAGGGCGATGAAATCGGCGAAGAACTTCTCTTCCTTCGGGATCAACCGGAACGCCACACCCACTCCTGACGCCGCCGGATCGCCGACGGCTCCGTGAGTGTGCCACAGGTTCCTGTTACAGCTGCGTTACAAATGTCCCGGCCTGCCGGCGGCTGTTCACCCGGAATTAACAGACACGACACGGGCAGGACACCCGCGCCTCCGATCCTGCTGCCGTGAATTCCGCACTCGTGAACTCCGGAGGCCATCTCATGCAGTCGTTCCAGCGCGCCACCACGTGGCTGTCGCTCGTGCTCGCCCTCGTCGCCGGCGTCCTGCCGGCCGCGGCGCAACAGACCGAATCGCGGATCGTGGGCCGCGTGCTCGATCAGAGCGGGGCCGCGATGCCCGGCGCCACCATCACCATCACGTCGCAGGAGACCGGCGCCACCCGCGTCGACGTCGCCGGCGCCGACGGGTCCTTCACCATCACCAACCTGTCGCCAGGCACCTACGAGGTGAAGGCCGAACTCGACGGCTTCCAGGCGGCGACGACGCAGGCGGTCCTGGGCGTCGGGCAGGTGGCGTCGCAGACGCTGACGCTGGGGGTGGCCACGCTCACCGAGACCGTGACGGTCTCGGCGGCGGCGCCGGTCATCGACACGTCGTCGGCGAAGATCGGCGTCAACGTCTCGCCGGTCGAAGTCGAGCAGCTGCCGGTCAACGGCCGCAACTTCGCGAACCTGATGACGCTGGCCACGGGCGCCACCTCCGACGGCAACGGCGGCTGGGCGAGCGTGCGGTTCAACGGCAAGTCGAACCAGCAGAACTACCTGAACTACGACGGCGTCGACGGCACCTACGTGTGGGACGCCAGCCCTGGCTACCTGAGCGCCACCGGCTCGCAGTTCCGTCTGCAGACGTCGATGGAATCGGTGGCCGAGTTCCGCGTCAACTCCGGCCTCGCGCCGGCCGAGAGCGGCCTCGGCTCGGGCGGCAACATCACCGTCGTCAGCAAGAGCGGCAGCAACCGCTTCAAGGGCTCGATCTTCGAGTACAAGCGCGATGACGCGCTCGACTCGGCCAGCAAGTACGACGACAAGAAGCAGAAGCTCGAGGTCGACCAGTTCGGCGGCTCCATCGGCGGGCCGATTTTCAAGAACAAGACCTTCTTCTTCGGCAGCTTCGAGGGCCTGCGGCAGACCACCGGGCTGAGCTTCACCGAGGCCGTGCCCAGCGCCGAGGCGCGCCGCCGCATCAATGCCGGCGAGTTCATCACCGCCGGCGGCAGCGCCGAGCGCACCCGCGCCGTCGCGCCGCTGCTCAGCGGCTTCCCGGTCGGCCAGGTGCCGACCTCGAACGTGCTGGTCGATCTGGCGACGCTCACGTCGGAAGCGGAGCAGGAAGAGAACACCGGCTCGGTCCGCCTCGACCAGCAGTTCACCAACAACTTCTCCGCCTACGTCCGCTACATGTTCAGCAGCGGCCGGGTCGACACGCCCGATCGCACGGTCACGCCGCGCCGCGTGCTGGCCAAGCAGTCGCCGAAGAACTTCGTCGCCAACTTCCAGAACATCCTGAGTGGCAGCCTGGTGAACGAATTCAAGGTCGGCGTCAATGCGCCGAAGACCAGCGCGACGGCCTTCGGCCCGTCGGGCTACGACCCGGTCGGCGTGTCGCTCTCGGGCACGTTCACTTCGTCGTCGATCGACGCGCGCGGCAACACCGGCATCGCCCGCAGCGGCCTGCTGATCCGCGCCACCAGCGCCTCGTCGACGACCGGCTCCAACTTCGACCCGCGCTCGATTTCGTTCAACAACGCCACCACGTGGACGGGCGGCAAGCACACCGTGAAGTTCGGCGGTGAGTACCGCCAGATCGCCTCCGAGTTCCAGTTCCTGGGCTCGACCGAGATCACCTACAACAGCATCACCGACTTCATCGACAACCGGCCCAACCAGGTGGCGGTCAACCAGGACTCGCCGTCGTTCACGCCGCAGCAGTGGTACGCCATCGGCTTCCTGCAGGACTCGTGGCGCCTCAACGACCGGCTCACCATGGAGCTCGGCCTGCGTTACGACTACTACTCGGTGGTCAAGGAGAAGAACGACCAGGCGCTGCCGTTCTTCGTGGAAGAGAACAACTTCGGCGCGGTCGGCGACGGCTTCTACGACGCCGACAAGAACAACTTCTCGCCGCGCCTGTCGGCGGCCTACCAGATCAACGACAAGACGGCCATTCGCGCCGGGTTCGGCCTCTTCTACGGCCCCGGGCAGTTCGAAGACCGCATCCAGCCGATCGAGAACTACATCGCGCGGCGGCGCGTGCAGACCGCGGACGTGCCCGGGGGCGCGCTGCAGTATCCGGTGCCGACGTCGCAGCTGCAGGACCTGCTGTCGCTGCGCGGCTACACGCACTACTACCCGAACGAGTACAACGTGCAGTACGGCGCCAGCATCTCGCGCGAGCTGCCCGGCGACATCAACTTCACGCTGGGCTACACCGGCAGCCAGGGCAAGGACATGTTCCTGCGCGGCGTCGGCAACATCCTCGACCCGACCACCCGCGTGCGCCTCGTGCCGCGCTACGGCCAGATCGACTTCAAGACCGCGGGCTGCGTCGACGACGTCAAGCTCGGCGGCGTCTACGCGATGGCGGGCTGCGGCGAGTCGACCTACAACGCGCTCCAGGTCGGCCTGTCGCGCCGCTTCCGCTCGGGCCTGAGCGGTGGCATGAACTACCAGTACTCGCGCAACCGCGGCACCACCCAGGGCTCGAACGAGGCGGCCACCGCGCAGAACACGTTCGACTTCAACACCGAGCAGGGCATCAACCCGCAGGACATCCCGCACACGTTCAACCTGTCGCTGACCTACGAGCTGCCGTTCGAGGGGCTGTGGACCGGCGGCTGGCGCGTGGGCACGATCGTGAACGCGCGCAGCGGCGTGCCGCTGAACGTCACTATCGCCCGTCCGGACAACGCCACGGTCAACGGCGTCACCGTGGCCAACATCCCCGGCGGCAACAGCCGCGGCACCCAGCGTCCGGACCTCGTGCCCGGCGTGAACCCGTACTTCGACGACGGTGGGGTGCGCTACCTGAACCCGGCGGCCTTCACCACGCCGCAGCCCGGGACGTTCGGGAACATGCCGCGCAACTTCCTGCGCGGTCCCGAGTTCTGGCAGGCCGACCTGGTGCTCTCGAAGGACTTCCGGTTCCTGAGCAGCCAGGGCATCCAGTTCCGCGTCGAGATGTTCAACATCACGAACCGCCTGAACTACGAGAACCCGGCGGTGACGCTGCCCAACGGCACGCCTGGCGTGCCCTTCACCGACGCCCAGGCCGGCACCTTCGGCTACATGCTCGGACCGCTGAACCGCACGGTGGGCCTCGGCACGCCGCGGCAGATGCAGCTGTCGCTGCGCTACACCTTCTAGGGATCGGGAACTCGAGATCGAGCGCTGGGGCTTCCCGGCGTCTCGTCAGACGAAGGGCCAGGCACGGATGTGTCTGGCCCTTCGTCTTGTACTCCGTGCCGATCGTCCGGGCTCGCCCGAGTCCCAGGCACCATGCCCCGGTTCGTGAGGTCTCAGCCGACGATGCCGGATGACAGACATATTCGCTATAGCGAATATGCCCATGTCATGATATATCTGCCCGGACGAATATGATGGCCTGTTGCGACTCGCGTCCTGTCGCTCGCGTGAAGCACGCGTCGGCGTTGGCGACGCTGTTTCAGGCACTCGCCGATGAGACCCGCTTGCGCATCCTCGCGCTGCTGGCCGAATCGCCCGACGGTCCCGAAACCGAGCGCTGTGTCTGTCACATCCACGCCGGACTCGCGCTGCCCCAGCCGGCGGTGTCGCGCCATCTGGCGACACTGCGCACGGCCGGCCTCGTCGCTGCCCGCCGGCGCGGCGTCTGGATGTACTACCGCCTCGTGCGGCCCTCCGACCCCGTGCTCGTCGCCGTGGTCGACGCCGCGCTCCACGCACTGAGCCACGTGGACGGCACCGCACGGGATCGCGTGCGCACCGCCCTCGCCGTCGTCGCGGCGCCGGGTCCGGCAGCGTGACGCCGCTCGAGTGGTGCGATCGGCGCGCCACGACCTGACGCTGCAGAGCGACGGGTGTCGCGTGACCGTTCCGCCGTTGCGTCGCCACGGCACGCGACTGCGCCTGCTGCTCAGTTGTTCTCTCGAGCGGAACGCCCACGCCGGTGACTTGAGCGCGGCTACAATGGCGCGCGCATGGCAGCGTCGGCCGTTCCCGTCCGCCCCGGCCGACTCACGGCCCTCATCGGCGTCTTCCTCGTCATCGCGTTCCTGGTGCCGCGGCCGGACGCCGTCACGCCGCAGGGCTGGCGCACGTTCGCGATCTTCGTGACGGTCATCGCCGGCATGGCCATCGAGCCGATGCCAGGTGCGGCGCTCGTCATCCTGGGCCTGACGGCAATGGCGGCCAACGGCACGCCGATGCGGGAGGCTCTCGGCGGCTTCGCGGAGCCGTCGGTGTGGCTCGTACTGGCCGCGATGCTGATGGCGCGGGCGATTCTCGACTCCGGCCTGGCCCGCCGCATCGCCCTGCTCTTCATCCGGCAGTTCGGGACCAGCTCGCTGGGCGTTGCGTACGCGCTGGTGATGACGGACGTGACGCTCGCCACCGGCGTGCCGTCGATCACCGCGCGTTCCGCCGGCATGGTGCTGCCGATCGGACGCAGCATCGCCGAGTTGTTCGGCTCGACGCCGGGGCCGACGGCGCCACGCCTCGGGCGGTTCCTGCTGGCCGCGATGTACCAAGGATCGGCCGTGGCCTGCGCGATGTTCCTCACGGGTCAGGCCAGCAACGTGCTCGCGGCGGGGCTGGCATTGAAGCTCGCGAACGTCGAGGTGACGTGGTCCGGTTGGCTGATCGCCGCCCTGCTGCCGGGCCTCGCATCGTGCCTGGTCGTGCCGTGGGTGACCTACCTGGCGGTGCCCCCGGAGATCACGCGCACGCCCGAAGCCGCGGTGTTCGCCGCGCGCGAGCTGGTCGCGCTGGGCCGGATCGAGCGCCGCGAGGCCATCACGCTCGCGGTCTTCGCGGGCGTCGGATTGCTGTGGCTCACCACCGGATTTCATCGCCTCGACGTCACCTTCGTCGCGCTGCTCGGCCTCGGCGTGATGCTCGTCACCGGTACCCTGCGCTGGGAAGGCATCGTGAGCGAGCGCGCCGCCTGGGACGTCTACATCTGGTATGGCGGCCTGCTCAAGATGGGCGAACTGCTGAACGCCACCGGCGTGCCGACGGCCTTCGCGACCGGAGTGGGCGCGATGCTCGGCGGCCTGGGCTGGTTTCCGGTGCTGGTCGTGGTGCTGCTGCTCTATTTCTGGACGCACTACGCGTTCGCCAGCATCACCTCGCACATGCTCGCGCTGTTCCCGCCGTTCGCCGCGCTGCTCATCGGCGTCGGCGTACCGCCGACGCTCGCGGTCTACAGCCTGATGTGCCTGACGAACCTGCCGGCAGGCCTGACCCACTACGGCACCACCACCGGCCCGATCCTCTTCAGCCAGGGCTACGTGACCCTCGCGGAGTGGTGGCGCACCGGTGCACTCGTCGGCGCGGCCAACCTCGTCATCTGGCTCACGATCGGGCTGGCGTGGTGGCGCTGGCTCGGCTTCTGGTAACTAGAATCGTCGCGCCAGCGCGGTGAGTGCGGGCGCCGGCCGCGGCGCCGCGCAACGGCGCGCGTGCAACGCGTCGACCGTCGCGAACCAGGCGCGGGCCATCACCGGCCAGGCGTGCGCCTGCGCGGTGGCCCGGGCGCGCTGGAGGCGCTCGTCGTTCACGCGCCCAGCCGCTTCGAGGATGGCCACGGCGAAGCCGTCGGCCGTGGGCGCTTCGGCCAGCCAGGCGTTGTCGTCGCGGGCGTAGCTCAAGACGCCGCCGGCGCTGGCCACCACCACCGGCACACCCGCGGCCATGGCCTCGAGCGGGCCGATCCCGAACGGCTCGCGCGGATTCGGGTGCACGAAGACATCGGCACTCGCGTACAGGGTTGCGAGCGACTCGCGGGTGTCGAGGTGCCCGGCGAAGTGCACGCGACCCGGGGCGACCCGCGCGGCATGGGCGGCCAGTGCGCGTCGCAGCGGGCCATCGCCAGCGACGACGAGCCGGATGTCGCAGTGGTGCGCCGTCAGCAACGCCACCGCGTCGACGAGCGGCGGCAGGTGCTTCTCCGGCGACAGCCGTCCCGCGTGCAGCACCAGCACGCTGTCGGCGCGGCCGCCGGTCGCGGCCAGGAGGTGCGCACGCAGCGCGTGATCGCGACGGGCAGCGCCGAAGATCTCGAGGTCGACGCCCATGCCGGAGATCGCGACGGGCACGGCCACACCGCGGCCGCGAAGCTCGTCGGCGGTGTAGCGGGAATTGGCGACATGTGCGTCGAACGACGGCGCGTAGACGTGTCGCAGGTAGCGCTGCGCCAGCCGGCGCACCCACGGTGCCTCCGACAGCCACGCCGCGACGTTGTCGTCGAGACGCTCGCACGAGGTCGCGACCAGCGTGGGCTCGGCATCGTGGCCGGGGCGGCGCCGGCGCAGCAGGCGCGCCAGCGGCCACAGCGTGTACTTGTCACTGCACTCGACGATGGCCGGTCGCCTCGTCTGCAGCAGATCCGCAATCGGGGATCGCGGCGTCAGGTAGTGCCCGGGGTGGAGCAGGCGGTAGCGGCGGTCGAAAGCGGGCGCCCGCGGCGCTGGCACGTGATGGATCGCCGTCCACGGGCCGCGTGCCTCGATGCGGAGCGCTCGCTCCTCCGAGGGCACGACCAGATCCATGCGCCGGCCATCGGCGTTCGCGACGTCGAGCAGCGCGTGGTACCACGTCCGGATGCCGCCCGACGCCGCGTGATAGGCATTGGTGACGTGCAGCGTGGAGGGCGCCTGCACGCCCACCGCCTCGGTCACGCAGCGCCCCGGCGCGTCGGCTCGAAGGCGGCCACACGATCGTGGGCGATGGCCGATGGCACGTGCAGGGCCGGAGATCGAGCGGGATCGACGTCTTCCGTCCGGCCCCCGGCTATCGCTCGATACGTCGCGTACAGCGGCGCCAGCATCGCCGGCCACGTCCGCGACGCCGCCAGCGCTCGCGCGGCCTGGCCCATGCCACGGCGACGGCGATCGTCGATGAGCAGGGCCGCCACCGACGCCACCCAGGCGTCGAGACCGCCGCTCACCACCAGCCCCGAGATCTCCGGGGCCATCTGCTCGCGCGGCCCGCCCTGGTCGGAGACCACGACGGGCAGGCCCGATGCCTGGGCTTCGAGCACCACGTTGCCGGCGGTGTCGGTCGTGCTCGGGAACACGAAGACGTCGGCCGACGCGTAGGCGCACGCCAGCTCGTCGCGGCCGAGCGCGCCGGTGCAGAGCACGTCGGGACAACGGCGGGCCAGTTCGGCCCGCAGCGGCCCGTCGCCAATCACCACCAGGCGATGGTCGAGACCGAGGCGCAGCAGGGCCTCGTGTAGTCCGGGCAACAGCCGGACGCCCTTCTCTTCCGAGACGCGGCCCACGTACAGCACCACCGGGCGGTCGTCGGCACGCCAGGCCAGTCGCTGTTCGTGCGATCGCCGCGACGGCGAGAACGTCTCCGCATCGACGCCGCGTCCCCACGACGCGATCCGATCGGCCGGTGTGCCGGCCTCGACGAGCAGCCGCCGGGTGGCCTCGGACGGCACGAGCACGCGCTGGCAGTGGCCGTAGAGCCTGCGCATGTACCACTCCATGAAGGCGCCGAGACTCGCGCGCCCGCTCAGCAGCGTCGTGTAGCGCGCCAGGTCGGTGTGGAAGCTGCCGACCAGCGGACGTCCGAGCCGCCGCGCTGCGGCGACGGCGGCGAGACCGAGCGGGCCGGGGGTCGTGAGGTGCACGACGTCGACGTCGTCGCGCTGGAGGTGCCGGACCAGCGCGCGGTACCGCGGCCAGTAGATCCGCATCTCGCCGTAGAACGGGATGCCCACGCCCCACGACTCGAGCGCCAGGTAGTCGGGACGATCGGCCCCGAGGCGAGACGCCGTGTAGACACGGACGGCGATGTCGTCCGCGGGATGCGCGAGCACCGCCGACAGCGCGGTCGTGACGCCGTTGACCTTCTCGAAGTCGTTGTCGGTGAAGATCGCGACGCGCAGCGGCCGGGTCATGCCGCAAGCTCGACGGCGGCCCTGGCGGCGGCCGGGCGATACGGCTGCGCGAGGAGGTCGAACAGCAGGTCGCGGTTGAAGCGCTGCTCGTGCACGAAGTGCCACAGGCCCGCGCCCAGAGCGACCCCGAGCAGAGGCAGGCCGACGATCGCGCCGGCGGCCAGCGCCGGGGTCCGCCGCGTCAGCGGCTGCTCGAGCACTGCCGCGGCGTGTTCGCGATAGAGGTTCGCCGCGAAGCGCACGATGTCGGACGACATGGTGTCGACGCCACCGTGGCGGCCGCCGACGACCGCGGCTCCCGATCGCAGCCCGTCGAAGAACTCGTCGACGGTGGTGGCGTCCGGCACCTCGGTCCACGTCGACGCGATCCCGCGCTCGGTGTGCGAGTCGCTGCCGCCCAGCATCGCCTTGCCCGACGCGAGCGCCAGGCACTCGGCGGTAC
Source organism: uncultured Acidobacteriota bacterium (assembly GCA_902826065.1). Classification (GTDB taxonomy): domain Bacteria; phylum Acidobacteriota; class Vicinamibacteria; order Vicinamibacterales; family UBA2999; genus CADEFD01. Next base: position 12,582 of record CADEDM010000059.1, read on the forward strand.
GATTCGTCACCGCGAGCCGCGAGCCGTTGCGCACCTCGAGGCCGTCGACCCACGGCAGGATGGCGGCCACGTGCTCGGCCCGCAGCGGGCCGTTCACGCCACTCGCCACGTGGTTCAGCGACGTGAACAGGGCCTCGCGCCGCAGGAACGGCAGCAACTGGCGGACGTCGCCGCGCAGGCGCTGCACCGCGCGGTGCAGCGTGGCATCGAGGCCGTAGACGTTGAGGTGGACGACGACGCCGTCGTCGGGAAACACCCCGGTGACCTCGCAGCCGACGATCACGTCGGGGCGGCGGGCCAGCGTGAGCGCGCCGCTGATCTCGTCGTGATCGGTGATGGTGACCAGATCCATCCCGCGAGCCTTGGCCAGATCGTAGACGCGCTCCGGCGCGTTGTAGGACTCGCGCATCACACGCCGCAGCGGCCGGATGGACGTGTTCCCAGAGTGATGCGTGTGGACGTGCGTATCGAGCTTCATTGGCGCTCCTCTCGTGCCTGCGATCGCGGTGGCCGCCCGGCTGGGAACGGGGCGCTCCGGCGTCGCTCGCGGCGTCGGCATCGACGCCTGTTCACGATGCCGGTCCGGCGTGACGGGGTCATCGCGCAGGTGCAACGGACCGGCAAATTCGCGCGGCTCAGGCCTCGCGCACGTCCTGGTGCGAGGCGTCGGCCGGGCGATGGCGCAGGATCTCCGACCAGAAGTTGCGGACGTAGAGCGCGATCACGGTCCAGGTGCCCATGGCCCGGTAGCGCCGGGCCGACGTGCCGACGTGACAGTCGTCACACAGCGCCACCTCGCCAAGGGCCGCCAGCCGACGGCCGAGGTTGGTGTCTTCGCCGTGGAACTCGATGCGGGTGTCGAAGCCGCCGATGGCGGCCAGCGCATGCCGGCGGACGGCGAAGTTGCCGCCATAGAACACGACGCCCTTGCGCAGCACGTACTTGAGCGTCAGGTGCGTCGCCGGCGCCACGGTCCAGTCGTAGGCGCGGATGAGCAGGCGGCCCCAGACGTGCCAGTCGTAGAAGCGATACGTGCCCGACAACGCCAGCAGCTGTGGCCGGCGACGGAAGCGCTGCTCGACGCGCGCGACCCACTGGCGCGGCGCCCGGCAGTCGGCGTCGAGGTAGAGCAGCAGATCGGCCGTGGTCGCACACCGGCCGGTCTCGCGCGCCACGACCAGTCCTTTGCGCGGCTCCGCCACGACGCGCACGCCCGGCACGCCGCTGGCGACCTCGGCGGTGCGGTCGGTGCTGGCGTTGTCGATCACGATGATCTCGTCGGGCGGCCGCTGCTGCGCGACCAGCGTGCGGAGGCAGGCGTCGAGGAACCCCTGTTCGTTGTGGGCACAGACGATCACGGCGATGCGGAGGCGATCGGACGTGGACGCAGGCATGGCCGCAGTGTCGCGGCCGGGTGCGACGCTGCCGTCTCGGCCGCGCGTCGGCGCCGTCACATTGGCGGAAACGCCGCCGGCGACTACACTGCTGCGGTGATGCGGGACACCCTCGCGCTGATTCTCGGCGGCGGCCAAGGCAGCCGGCTCTTTCCACTCACCCAGCTCCGCTCGAAGCCGGCCGTCCCGATTGGCGGAAAGTACCGTCTCATCGACGTCCCGATCAGCAACTGCCTGCACGCCGACCTGCGCCGCATCTTCGTGCTGACCCAGTTCAATTCGGCGTCACTGAACCGCCACGTGAACAGCGCTTACCGCATGGACACGTTCTCGAGCGGCTTCGTCGAGATCCTGGCCGCCGAGCAGACGCCCGAGAGCACGGCGTGGTTCCAGGGCACCGCCGACGCGGTCCGAAAGGCGGCGCGGCATTTCGCGCAGCACGACGCCGAGTACTACCTGATCCTCGCCGGCGACCATCTCTACCGCATGGACTACGGCCAGTTGCTCGATGCGCACATCGATCGCCAGGCCGACGTCACCATCGCGGCGATGCCGGTGAACGTCGACGACGCCACCGGCATGGGCATCTTCACGTTCGACTGGCGCGGCGCCATCCAGCAGTTCGAGGAGAAGCCGAACACGACCCGCCTCGCCGCCATCGGCCGGAGCGCCCCGGCCGGCTCGACGTTCCTCCAGCTCGACGACGAGCGGCCGTTCGTGGCCTCGATGGGCATCTACGTCTTCACCCGCGACGTCCTGTTCGAGCTGCTCGAGCAGCAGGCGGGCATGGACTTCGGCCGTGAGCTGATTCCGGCCGCGCTCGATCGCTACCGGGTCGTGGCGCACCTGCACAAGGGCTACTGGGCCGACGTCGGCACGGTGGAGTCGTTCTACGACGCCAACATCATGCTGACCCAGACCGACGCGCCCTTCAGTTTCTACGACCACCGGCGGCCGATCTACACGCACGCGCGGTTCCTGCCGCCGTCGCGGATCAGCGGCGGGCGGATGGAGCGGGCACTGGTGGCCGAGGGCTGCCACATCGACCACGCGGATCTGCAGGACTCGGTGATCGGCATCCGGACCACCATCGGCGCCGGCGCGACGGTGCGGCGGTCGGTGCTGCTGGGCGCCGACATCTACGACGCCCCGACGCACGGCCACCCGAGCGGCGTGCCACTGGGCATCGGCCCCGGCGTCGAGCTCGACCGCGTGATCGTCGACAAGAATGCGCGTATCGGCGAAGGCGCGCGGTTGACCAACGCGCAGGGCCGGCGCGACTTCGACGGCCCCGGCTACTACATCCGCGAGGGTATCCTGATCGTGCCCAAGGGCGCCGTGATCCCGCCAGGCACCGTCGTGTGACGCCAACGCCTCACGGCGGCGTAACCCAGAATTAACGGCGCCGTCATCCGACGGAAATCTGACGGCGCTAGCGTGAAGCGATGACGCTTCACGTGATCCCGCCGTCTCGTGCCGACGACGCCCGCGCCGCATCGGCCGTGGGCGCCGCCGTCGCCTCGCCCACCACCCGTCCGGGCCCGCAGCGCCTCGCGCCGGCGAGCCGGGCCAGCCGCAAGCGCGTGCTGGTCGTCGAGGACGAGCAGGACATCGCCGACCTCATCAAGCACACGCTCGAGCGTGGCGGCGACGTCGACGTCGAGACCGTCAACAGCGGCGACGCGGCGCTGAAGGCCGCCACCGAGCAGCCGCCCGACCTGGTCGTGCTGGACCTGAACCTGCCGGTGCTGAGCGGCCTCGAGGTCTGCCGCATCCTGCGCCAGCGCTCGGCCACGGCCACCGTGCCGATCATCATGCTGACCGCGCGCACCAGCGAAGGCGACCGCATCACCGGTCTCGACTCGGGCGCCGACGACTACGTCACCAAGCCCTTCTCCGTACGCGAACTGGCGGCGCGGGTGCGTGCGGCCCTGCGACGCGGGCGTCCGGCGGAGCCGGCGCAGGCCACGACCTATCAGGGCACGCACCTCACCGCCGACTTCGACGCCGTGGCGGTGACCGTCGACGGGGTGGCGGTGAAGCTCACCCGTCGCGAGTTCGAGCTGCTGCGCTACCTGGTCGACAACCGCAACCGCGTGCTGTCGCGCGACCGCCTGCTCGAGCGCGTCTGGGGCTACGACCACTACATCGAGACGCGCTCGGTCGACGTGCACGTCGGACGACTGCGCGCCAAGCTGGGCGCGGCCGGCCGCCAGATCGAGACCGTGGTCGGGTTGGGCTACCGCTTCGTCGAGTAGCCCGGCCGGACCGTCAGCGCGCGTCGAGCCAGCCTTCGGCCCGCAGCGTCGACATCTCGATGGAGAAGGCCCGGCGCGCGCGTTCGACGCGGTGCCAGTCGCTGTAGTGCGCGTCGCGCAACACCGTGGTGTCGGCGCGGTCGACCACCCGCCATCCGCCGGGCTCGACCAGAATCGAAAACTGCCGCGTGTGCTCGTCCTTGCGCAGGACCTGCTCGAACGTCTTCATGGGGTCACCCACGTCCCGATCGTGCCCCGGACGGCGTGGGGCCGGCTGTAAATTCCGGGTAACAACCGGCCCTACGCTCGAGCCGGCGGGATGACGACATCGAGGGCACTGGGATGCACACGGGCCGTGATCCGGCCGGAAAAGCTGCGTGGTTCCCCGTCGAGATGCAATTCGCCGTCGCCGTCCGCGGTGATGGCGGCGGCCGTGAAGGTGTGCATCGCGATGCCGCCGCCGGGCCGCAGCGTGCCAAGGAAGAACGACGGCAGCCGCGTCACGATGCGCGCGAGCGACTGCGCTTCCACGATCACGAGGTCGAGCCGGCCGTCGTCGAGCGAGGCGCGCGGCGCGATGCAGCCGTGGCTGCCGTACTGCCGCGAGTTGGCCATGGCGATGAAGAGCGCGCGCGGCGCCGCGGCACCGCCGTCCCACTGCACCGCGTACGGCCGCGCGGTGTAGTGCAGCACGGCATCGGCGCCGACGCGGGCGTAGCGCAGCCGGCCACGCCGCCCGCTGCGATCGGCGAAGGCGCGGGCGATGCGCGCATCGAGGCCGACGCCGGCGACGTTGAAGAAGTACTCGCCGTTGACCTCGCCGACGTCGATGCGCCGGCGCGGCCCGGCCGCGGCGATGGCAAGCGCCCGCGGCGGATCCAGCGGCACGCCGAGATCCCGTCCCAGGCCGTTACCCGAACCAGCAGGCACGAGCGCCAGCGCCGTCGGGCCGAACGCCAGCGCGCGCGCCACCTCGTTCATCGTGCCGTCGCCGCCCCAGGACACCACCAGGCTGGCGCGGCCCGACGCGGCGGAGCGGGCGACTTCGGTGGCGTGTCCGGGCCCGAGGGTGACGACGACGCGCGTCTCGAACCCGGCGTCATCGAGGACGCGACGCGCCAGCTCGACCTCCGCCGCTCCTCCGGGATACGCACGCCCGGCGCCCGAGATCGGGTTGATGACGACGACCGCCGATTTCACCGCCGCAGTCCTCGAAGCACGCGCGGCGTGAGGAACCACCGCAGGGTGCCCGGGCCCGCAGGCATGGCGCGGTCGACGTCGATGCGGCAGACGGCGCCCTTCTTGAACTCGATCGTGCCCTTGGCGCCCAGAAGGCGTGCCGCCAGCTCGCCGAGATCGGGCTCGTGGCCGACCAGTGCCAGACGCGAGACGCCGCGGCCACTGCTCGCCTGCTTCTGTACGGCGGCGATGACGTCGGCCGGTTTGCCGCCCGGCTGCAGGGCCTCGACGGTCACGAGCTTCGGCTTCGGGCGGAGGCCGGCGCAGAGCAGCTCGGCAGTCTCGCGCGCCCGCACGTAGGGACTCGCCAGCACCAGATCCAGCGCGAGGTCGGCGGCGCGCAACCCCTGGACGGCCTCGCGGAAGCGTTCGATGCCCTCGGCGGTGAGCGGCCGCTCTTCGTCGTCGGGGAAGTCGGGACCGCGCAGCGCCGCCAGCGCGTGCCGCACCAGGTACAGCTCCAGTGACGTGGGCGCGGCCTTCATGCCGCGTTCCGGGTACGGACGTGGGGCGTGGCCGGCGCCGAGAGGCGCACGGCGAGGCGCTCGAGGGCACGCCGCTTCGGTGCGAAGGCCGCGTGCAACCTACGGCACCGTCCGTCGATGTGACGCGCCAACCGGCTCAGATCGCGGGCCGCTGCCCGTGACCGCGTGACGAGGCGGGTCGCGGCCTCGCGCACGAACTCGCCGAGAACATGGAGGTCGTGGGCCTGGCCCAGGAGATCCTGCGCCGCCCGCAAGTCGCGCCGATGCGCCGCGGTGGCGCCCCACCGGACGGCCCCGGCGACCTCGAGGGCGTAGCGCAGCTGCTTCACCGCGATCCGCACGGCGTGGAGCCGCTCGGGCGAGTACATCGTGCCGAGGTGGCGCAGCGCCTCCTGCACGCGGCCGGCACGAGCCGTGACACGCGCGCCGACGACACGTCGACGCGCCGCCCGATCGTCGGGCATCGCCTGCGACAGCGCCTCGAGCGCCGTCCACAGGCGGGCCTGGCGCGCCGGTGTGAGCGCGGCGCGCGCGATACGCATCGCCGTGGCGCGCCGGCCGACGATCAGCCGCCGCAACGCCGTATCAGCCGCCGGCGACAGCGGCGACGAGGCCGCGACCGTGGCATACACGAGCAGGCTGACATCCAGCTCCCGCACGGGCCCCAGCGCGCGCGTGACATCTCGCACGGCCCGGCGCGCCCGCATGACCAGCGCGGCGGGACCGCCGACGACGGGCACGACCTCGCGCAGGCGTCGCGACGCGACTCGGGCCTGGTGCACGCCACCCGGATCGCCGGCCAGCGCCGACGTCACGGCGGCGGCCAGCGCGGCTGTCCGGGGAGCGAGGAGGCGATCGGTGGTGGGACGTCGTGCCATACTTGGCGCGCGCGGGGCGCTGCGCCATCGGAGGGCGCCCATTATACCCGTGCGCCGCATTCCGCATGCGCCTCGCCGCCATCGACATCGGCACCAACTCGGTCCACATGATCGTGGTCCGCGTACGGCCCGACTTCTCGTTCGAGGTGATCGACCGCGAGAAGGAGATGGTGCGCCTCGGCGCCGGCGGCCTCGACGGCAAGCGGCTGACCCGCGAGGCGATGCAGGGGGCCCTGCAGGCGCTGTCGAAGTTCGAGCGGCTCGCCCGCTCGCACCAGGTCGACGAGATCCTCGCGGCCGCCACCAGCGCGACGCGTGAGGCCGGCAACGGCGGCGACTTCCTCAAGACGATCGAGACGCAGACCGGGATCCGGCCGCGCATCATCACCGGCACCGACGAAGCGCGGCTGATCCACCGTGCGGCCGTCTACGGCATCGATACGCCGACGCCGGCCGTGGTGATCGACATCGGCGGCGGCAGCGTCGAGGTCACGCTGGGCGCCGGCGACCAGGTGCGCTTCGCGCGTTCCTTCAAGATCGGCGTCATCCGCCTGTCGGAGCGGTTCGTCACGACCGACCCCCTGAGCCGGCGTGACGAACGGCGTCTCGTCGAACACATCGGCAGCCTGGTCGATCGCTACCTGGCGCGCGTCGTCTCGACCGGTTTCGATCGGGTGATCGGCACCTCGGGCACGATTCTCTCGGTGGGCACGGTCGCCGCGGCGCTCGACAGCGGCGCCGTCCCCGACGAGGTCCGCAACCTGCGCGTGTCGGCCAAGGCCATTCACAAGCTGCGGCGGATCGTCTGCGAGCGGCCGCTGGAAGAACGGCTGTCGCTGCCCGGACTGGACCCGCGTCGCGCCGATCTCGTCGTGGCCGGCACGGTGCTGCTCGACACGCTGCTGCGCACGCTCGGCACCGACGAGATCACGCTGTGCGATCTGGCGCTGCGCGAAGGCCTGGTGCTCGACTTCATCCAGCGCAACCGGCGGCACATCCGCCAGGTCGACGAGATCCCGGACATCCGCCGCCGCTCGGTCTTCGAACTCGGCGAGCGCTGCGGCTGGGAGGCCGAGCACGCGCAACAGGTCGCGCGCCTCGCCCTGGCGCTGTTCGACGGGCTGCGGTCGGTGCACGGACTCGGCGATCGCGAGCGCGAGTGGCTCGAGTACGCGGCGCTGCTCCACGACGTCGGCACGCACATCAGCTTCGAGGGCCACCACCGGCACTCCTACTACCTGATCCGGAACGGCGACCTGCGCGGGTTCGAACCCACCGAGATCGCCGTGATCGCACTGGCCGCACGCTACCATCGCCGCGCCGAGCCGGCGAAGAAGCACGAGGGCTACCAGGACCTGCCCGGCCCGCTGCGCCGGACCGTGCGCGTGCTCGGCGCACTCCTACGCCTGTCGGAGTCGCTCGATCGCAGCCGTCACGGGATGGTGCGCACGCTGCAGGTCTCGCTGCGCGGCGACCGCGCGGTCGTGCAGCTGCAGACGCGCGGCGATGCAGAACTGGAGGTGTGGGCGGCCCAGCGCCAGCGCGAGCCGCTCGAGCACGCGCTCGATCGCCCGGTCGCCATCGAGGCCCGCGTCGTGGACGAGCCCGACGACGAGCGGCCGGCCGCACGGGGCGCCCGAGGTCCAGCCAAGGCGGCGGCGCGACGCGCGGTCACGGCACGTTAACGCGGAATTTACACGCCGGAAACTACTGCGAAACCGGGGCCGGATACGCTGTCGCCATGACTCGACCGACCTCGCATTCGCTGGCCGCCTGCCTCGCCGCCGGCGTCCTCACCACGGCCGCCTGTGGCGGCGGCGCCACTGCCCCTGGCGGGGCTGCGGCCGGCGCCACCACCACCGTCACCCTCGACGGCTCGAGCACGGTCTTCCCCATCAGCGAAGCCGTGGCCGAGGAGTTCCAGAAGGCCCACGCCACCATCCGCGTCACCGTCGGCATCTCGGGCACCGGCGGCGGCTTCCAGAAGTTCTGCCGTGCCGAGACCGACATCAGCAACGCGTCACGGCCGATCACGGCGAAGGAGACCGAGGCCTGCGCGGCCGCCGGCGTCCAGTTCATCGAGTTGCCCATCGCCTACGACGGCATCGCCCTCGTCGCCAACCCGAAGGCATCGTGGGTCGACGCCATCACCACCGCCGAGCTGAAGACGATGTGGGCCCCCGAGGCGCAGGCGGCGGTGACGCGCTGGGGCCAGGTGCGCAAGGGCTGGCCGGATCGCGAGCTGCACCTCTTCGGTGCCGGCGTCGATTCCGGCACCTATGACTACTTCACGCAGGCCGTGAACGGCAAGGAAGGCGCCAGCCGCGGCGACTTCACGTCGAGCGAAGACGACAACGTCCTGGTGCAGGGCATCTCCAGCGACGAACTGGCGATCGGCTTCATGCCCTACGCCTATTACGCCGAGAACAAGGCGGCGTTGAAGCTGGTGCCGGTCGACGACGGCAAGGCCGACAACGGCGCCGGTCCCATCCTGCCGAGCGTGGAGACGGTGAAGGGCGGCACCTACCAGCCGCTGTCGCGTCCGGTGTTCATCTACGTCTCGGTGCAGGCGCTGGCGAAGCCCGAGGTGGTGCAGTTCGTCGACTTCTACCTGAAGGCTGGCGGCGCGCTGGCCGAGGAGGTGGGCTACGTGCCGCTCGGCGACAAGGGCTACGAGCTCGTCACCGCACACTACACCGGCCGCAAGACCGGGTCGGTCTTCGAACACGCGGGCTCCCAGGTCGGTCTGACGATCGAGCAGCTCCTCTCGCGCGAAAGCCGGTAGCCGCTCGATGTCTTCCCGCCGGGCCGAACGCGTCATCGAAGGCCTGCTGTTCCTGTGCGCGCTCGTCTCGGTGGGCACGACCGCCGGCATCATCCTGGTGCTGTCGGCCGAGACGGTGGCGTTCTTCCGCGAGGTGCCGATCCTCGACTTCCTCACCGGCACCGAGTGGACGCCGCTGTTCGCCACGCAGCGCTTCGGCGTGCTGCCGCTGGTGCTGGGCACCGTGGTGGTGTCGGTGATCGCGCTCCTCGTCGCCGTGCCGACCGGTCTGGTCTCGGCCATCTATCTCAGTGAGTACGCGCCCGACCGCGTGCGACGGGTCGTGAAGCCGGTGCTCGAGATCCTGGCTGGCGTGCCCACGGTCGTCTACGGCTACTTCGCGCTCACGTTCGTGACCCCGACGCTGCAGGCGTGGCTGCCCGGCCTGGCCGGGTTCAACGCGCTCAGCCCCGGGCTGGTGATGGGGCTGATGATCCTGCCGCTCGTCAGCTCGCTGTCGGAAGATGCCATGCGCGCGGTGCCCCGCGGCTTGCGTGAAGGCGCCTACGCGCTGGGCGCGACGCGCATGCAGACGTCGTGGCAGGTGGTGGTGCCGGCGGCGTTCTCGGGGATCACGGCGGCCGTGATCCTGGCGGCGTCGCGGGCCATCGGCGAGACGATGATCGTGGCCATCGCCGCCGGCCAGCAGCCGCGGTTCACCGCCAACCCGTTCGTGCCGATCGAGACGATGACCGCCTACATCGTCCAGGTCAGCCTGGGCGACACGCCGCAGGGCACGCTCGAGTACCGCACCATCTTCGCCGTCGGCATGCTGCTGTTCCTCATGACCTTCGCGCTGAACCTCCTGAGCGGCTGGCTCAGGGCACGCTTCCGCGAGGAGTACTCGTAGTGGCGGTCTCGCTGAAGGCGTCGCGGTCGAGCGCCGGGCGTCGGCGCATGGACGTCGTCTTCCAGGTCGCCGCGCTGGCGGTGCTGGTGGCGGCGCTGGCCGGCCTCGGGGCGCTCATTGGCGACGTATGGCGCGACGGCGCCGGGCGGCTGTCGTGGACCTTCCTCACGACGTTTCCATCGCGGCGCGCCGAACAGGCCGGCATCTACCACGCCATCGTCGGCAGCCTCTACGTCATCGCGCTCACGGCGGCGATGGCCCTGCCGATCGGCGTCGCCTCCGCCGTCTACCTCGAGGAGTACGGCGGCCGCAGCCGCACCGCCCGCTTCATCGAGCTGAACATCGCCAACCTCGCCGCGGTGCCGTCGATCATCTACGGGCTGCTCGGCCTCGGCCTGTTCGTCCGCGCGCTGGGCATGGGCCGCTCGGTGATGGCCGGCGCCGGCACGCTGGCGTTGCTGGCGCTGCCGGTCGTGATCCTCTCGACACGCGAGGCGTTGCGCACGGTGCCGTCGACGATCCGCGAAGGCTCGTACGCGCTGGGGGCGACGAAGTGGCAGACCATCTGGCACCAGGTGCTGCCGATGGCCCTGCCCGGCATCCTCACCGGCCTGATCCTGTCGCTGTCGCGCGCCATCGGCGAGACCGCGCCGCTCATCACGATCGGCGCCCTCACCTACATCCCGTTCGCGCCCGACAGCGTGTGGTCGGCATTCACGGTGCTGCCGATCCAGATCTTCAACTGGGTGTCGCGGCCGCAGGTGGCGTTCAAGGAGAACGCCGCGGCCGGCATCCTGGTGCTGCTCGCGCTCCTGCTCACGATGAACGCGCTGGCGATCGTCGTCCGCGATCGCTTCCAGCGGAAAGGCCGTCCGTGAACACCGACCTGCCCACGTTGCCCCCGGGCCTCTCGAGCCTCGTCCGCGGCGGCGCGCCCGCCGCCGAGACGGCGCCGGTGAAGCTCGACGTGCGCGACCTCAACTTCTACTACGGCGAGAAACGCGCGCTCGACGGCATCTCGATGGCCATCTACGCGCATCGCGTGACGGCGTTCATCGGTCCGTCGGGGTGTGGCAAGAGCACGTTCCTGCGCACGCTCAACCGCATGAACGACATCATCCCCGGGGCGCGCGTCGAGGGCTCCGTCACCATCGACGGCCAGGACGCCTATGGGCCGGGCGTCGACGTCGTCTCACTGCGCCGCCAGGTCGGGATGGTGTTCCAGAAGTCGAACCCGTTCCCGAAGTCGATCTTCGAGAACGTCGCCTACGGCCTGCGCATCAACAACCTGGTGCAGACCAAGGCCGAACTCGCGGCGCGCGTCGAGGAGAGCCTGCGGGCGGCGGCGATCTGGGACGAGGTCAAGGACCGCCTCAACGACTCGGCCCTGGCGCTCTCGGGCGGGCAGCAGCAGCGGCTGTGCATCGCCCGGGCCCTGGCCATCCGCCCCGACATCCTGCTGATGGACGAACCGGCCTCGGCGCTCGATCCGATTGCGACGCAGCGCATCGAGGAGCTCGTCTACGATCTGAAGAAGGACTACACGATCGTCATCGTCACCCACAACATGCAGCAGGCCGCGCGGGTCTCGGACTACACGGCCTTCTTCTGGCTGGGGCGGCTGGTGGAATATGGACGGACCGACAAGATCTTCACCGCGCCGTCCGAGAAACTGACCGAAGACTACGTGACGGGCCGCTGCGGCTAGCGCCGCGGGGCCGGGGAGACACCAGGGTGGAACGCGTCGTCCGACACTTCCAGGAAGAGCTCGGGGTGCTGCAGGAGCGCCTGCTCGCGATGGGCGGGTTCGCCGAGGAGCGCGTGCGCGAATCGGTGCAGGGCCTGGCGCTGCGCGACGCCGCCCAGGTCGATCGCGTGCTGAGCGGCGACGAGCCGATCAACGACCTGCACATCGAGATCGACGACCGCTGCTTCAAGCTGCTGGCGCTGCACCAGCCGATGGCCGCCGACCTGCGCGCCATCGTCGCCGCGGTGAAGATCAACACCGACCTCGAGCGGGTCGGCGACCTGGCGGTGAACATCGCCGAGGCCGCCAAGCGCTACCTGCTGCACGCGCCGGTGAAGCCGCTGATCGACATCCCGCGCATGGGCGACATCGCCCAGCGCATGCTGCGCGACGCGCTCGACGCGTTCGTGCGCCGCGACACGGCGCTGGCGGCGGCGGTGCTGGCGGCCGACGACGAGCTCGACGGCTTGAAGTCGCAGATCTTCCGCGAGCTGCTGACCTACATGATGTCGGACACGGCGAAGATCGAGCCGGCCCTCGATCTCATCCTGATCTCGCGCCATCTCGAGCGTATCGGCGACCATGCGACCAACATCGCCGAGGACGTGATCTTCCTGGTCTCGGCCAAGGACGTCCGCCATCTGGGCACGGCGCTGGGCCAGCAGTCGCAGTCATGAACGGCATGGCTGTCATGCCTGAAGCGGATTAGCCGCCGCCCTTTTCGCGCCCGCGGGCCGCCGATCCGGTCGCCCGCCGCCGACGTCTGACGTACAATGAGTCGGATGGATGGACCGCTGCGATGCGCGGCGTGCCGGGTCCATCCGGTGGACCCGCGGTGGCGGCCGTTCTGTAGTCGGCGCTGCCAGCAGGAAGACCTCGCCCGCTGGGCCGACGGCGCGTACCGCGTGCCGGGGCCCGAGGTCGAACGACAGGACGAGCCCGACGACGAGAACGTCTAGCGATGACGAGCTAGCCCCGCTAGCCGCCAGCCGCTAGCCCCTAGCCGCTAGCACTCTATGGCCGACACGCTCACGATTACCGACAACCGCACCGGCAAGCAGTACGACGTGCCGATCACCG
>CADEDM010000060.1 GCA_902826065.1 uncultured Acidobacteriota bacterium
AGGTGCAGGTCGGCCTCTTCAACATCCTTCAGGAAGGCGACGTCCAGATCAAAGGCTTCCCGGTGCGGCTGCCGCTCGACGTGATGCTGGTCTTCACCGCCAACCCCGAGGACTACACGGCGCGCGGCAAGATCATCACGCCGCTCAAGGACCGCATCGGCGCCGAGATCCGCACGCACTATCTCGAGTCGCGGGCCGACGCGATGGCCGTCACGACGCAGGAGGCCTGGGTCGATCGCGGCCTGCGCGTGGATGTCCCCGGCTATGTGCGCGAGGTGGTCGAAGAGGTGGCCTTCCAGGCACGCCAGGATCGGCGCGTCGACAAGCGCTCGGGCGTCAGCCAGCGCCTGCCCATCAGCGCGCTGGAGACCGTGATCTCGAACGCCGAGCGCCGCGCCTTGAGCGGCGGCGAAGGCGTGGTGGCGCCGCGCGTCAGCGACGCCTACAGTGCCCTGCCCTCCATCACCGGCAAGATCGAGCTGGAATACGAGGGCGAGCTGAAGGGCGCGCACACCATCGCCCGCGAGCTGATTCGCAATGCGGTGGCGCAGGTGTTCGATGGCCACTTTCTCGACGCGGACGTCTCCCGCACGGTGGCATGGTTCGAAGAGGGCGGCTCGGTGACCCTGGGCGACGGACTGCCGGCCTCCGCGCTGGTGGTGGAAGCGTCGAAGGTGCCGGGCCTCATGGAACTCGCGGGACGCGTGGCCCCGGCCGGCGCGGCGGCGCCCGTCGTGGCCTCGGCCGTCGATTTCGTGCTCGAGGGCCTGTACTCGCAGAAGCGCATCGGCCGCACCGACGCCGGCAGCTTCGTGGGCACCGAGCCGGTGCGCCGGTCGCAACCGGCCACGCGTCAGACCGCCATCACGCTGGACGAGGACGACGAGCCGACCAGCGGCGGCGGTGGCGGGAAGAAGAAGCGGTATTACAACTAGCGGCCAGGGACTCGCGGCTCGCCGCTACGAGCATCATGAAATTCAAGTACGGCAAGTTCATCCCCAGCCTCGCCGACGAGATCGACATGGAAGAACTCGTGTCGGCGCTGTCGGAGATGCTGCTGTCGAGCGGGTTCCAGTCGCCATACGGCGACGGGTCGGTCGACGGCGACCGGACGATGCAGGCGCTGCACGACGCCATCCTCGACGCGCTCCTCAACGGCGGTCTGCTGCCCGACGACGTCCTCGAGAAGCTGTTCGGCGAGCAGGCGGAGACCGCCAAGCAGCAGCTCGACGAGCTGGTGCAGCAGATCATGGACCGGCTCCAGGAGGCGGGCTACATCACGCCCTCGCCGGAGCTCGACGCCGAGCGCGAGCGTCGCGCGCAGGCGGGTGGCGGGCAGGGCGAGGATGAGCCCGGCCAGGCACGGTTCGAGGTCACCGACAAGGCGCTCGATTTCCTGGGCTATCGCGCCCTGCGCGATCTGCTCGGCTCGATCGGGCACGCCAGCGCCGGCCGTCACGACACCCGCGACATGGCGACCGGCGTCGACGCCAGCGGGGCGCCGAAGCCCTACGAGTTCGGCGACACGCTCAACCTCGACGCCAGCGCCACCGTACTCAACGCGGTGACGCGGGCGCACCAGCAGGGGCGCGGCGGCAGCGGCCACGTCGACATCGGCTACGAAGACCTGATGGTCGCGCAGGGCGAGTACCAGAGCTCGTGCGCCACGGTCATCATGCTCGACTGCTCGCACAGCATGATCCTCTACGGCGAAGATCGGTTCACGCCGGCCAAGCAGGTGGCGATGGCGCTGTCGCAGCTGATTCGCACGCAGTACCCGGGCGACACGCTGCACGTGGTGCTGTTCCACGACTCGGCGGAAGAGATCCCGCTGCGCGAGCTGGGCCGCGTGCGCGTCGGCCCGTACTACACGAACACGCGCGAGGGCCTGAAGATGGCGCGCCGCATCCTCGAGCGGCAGCGCAAGGACATGCGGCAGATCATCATGATCACCGACGGCAAGCCGTCGGCGATCACGCAGCCCGACGGCCGCATCTACAAGAACGCGTTCGGCCTCGACCCGTTCGTCATCCGCGAGACCTTCGGCGAGGTCTCTGCGTGCGCGAAGGCCGGCATCCTCATCAACACGTTCATGCTGGCCCGCGACTACGACCTGGTGGCGTTCGTCCGCCGCGTCGCTGCGATGTGCCGCGGCAAGGCCTACTTCACGACGCCGCGGTCGCTGGGCCAGTACGTGCTGATGGACTACCTGGACAAGAAGACGCGCACGATTCACTGACCGGCGCTGAGGGACGGCGGCACGGGGTGGCGCTATGATTCGCGTACCCCGTACAGGAGGTTCGTCCCATGCGCATCGTTCCCGCCATCGTCGTCACCGCCGTCACGCTTCTGGCCGCCGTCTCCGCCGAGGCGCAGACCGTCGGCACCTTCCGCTGGCAGTGCAGCCGTATGGCGCCGTCGTCAACCTCACGGTGACGCAGCGCGACGGGAATTTCGAGCTCCAAGGCTACGAGGAGGTGTGCGCCGGCACGCTGCGCCGCTGGCCGCTCACCGGGCTCGCGGTGTTCCAGCCCGACGGACGGCTCATGTTCGGGTTCACGTCGATCAACGACCAGGGCCGCGGCGTGCACACCCGGGCCGTCATCCAGCTTCCCGACCTCAACGGCTTCTACGCCGACAATGCCGGCAACAGCGGTTCGGGCGCGGTCTTCGCCTTCAACCCCGGCAACGTCTGCCCAGGCGGTCCGCGCACGACGCCGAACAACCCGGACGTGTCGGGTAACGGCGAGGCGTTGGCCGCCCAGCTGTCGGAGTTGAAGGCGCGGTTGGCGCTGCTCGAGCGCAAGCAGTAGCGGTCTGACGGCGGGCCCGGTATCCTCGATCCACCCGGCCGCTCCTGGCGCCGGGCCCCGCATGCTGCTGCCCGCTCAGTTGCCGCTGTTCCCGCTGCCCTCGACCGTGCTCTTCCCGGGGGTCTTCCTGCCGCTGCACATCTTCGAGCCGCGCTACAAGCAGATGGTGACGCGGGCGCTCGAAGGCGACCGCATCATCGGCATGACGCTGCTCGTGCCCGGGCACGAGGACGACTACGACGGCCGTCCGCCGATCTTCCCGGTCGGCTGCGGCGGCCTCATCACGCACGTCGAGCGGCAGCAGGACGGACGCTTCAACATGATCCTCCGCGGCCTCGACAAGTTCCGGATCGACGGCGAGGAGCCGCCGGCCGACGGCGTGCTCTATCGCGTCGCCCGGGTGACGCCGCTCGAAGAGGACGCGGGCACCACCGACCGCCTCACCCTGCGCGAGACGCGAGGGCGGCTCGAGGCCATCCTCGCACCGGCACTGCAGGGCGAAGGCGCCGGCCGCCTGCCGCCGGACATGGCCGACGACGACCTCGTGAACGCCCTGTCGCAATATCTGGACCTCGACCCGCTCGAGAAGCAGGCGCTGCTCGAGCGCGACGGCGTGGCGGCGCGTGCGCACACGCTCATCGAGCTCATCGAGATGAAGCTGCTCACGCAGCGGCATCCCGACAGCGGCCGGCGGCACTAGGCCAGCGGCGAGCCGCCAGCTCGCGGCTCGCGGCTCGCGGCTCGCGAACGGCGCTACACTCTCCCGCATGCCATCGCTCACCCGCCGTGACTGGATCCTGACCGCCTCCACCGCGGTGGCCGGCGCCGCCGCCGCGCCGCTGCGGGCACAGCCGCCGTCGCCAGCCGCGATCTCCAACCCGCGACGCTATCTGCACTACGACGTCTTCACGGAGACGCCGCACGCCGGCAACCAGCTCGCCGTGTTCATGGAGCCGCAGGGCCTCGCCACCGAGGCCATGGCGTCGATGACGCGCGAGATGAACTACTCCGAGTGCACCTTCGTGCTGCCGGCCGAGGCCGCCGCTACCGACTACCGCCTGCGGATCTTCGGCCGCGCCGGCAACGAGATGCCGTTCGCCGGCCATCCCGTCATCGGCTCGACCTTCGCGCTCGCCGACGACGGCCTCATCAAGGCCGGCCGCGCGCAGGTGGTGTGGGGCCTCGGCCTGGGCCCGACGCCGGTGGCGCTCGAATGGGCGTCGGGGAAGCTGCGCTTCGCCTGGATGACCCAGCAGAAGCCGGTGTTCGGCGCGACCGTGCCGACGGATGCGGCGCTGGCATCGGCCATCGGCGTCACGCCAGACGCGCTCGTCACCGACGTCCCGGTGCAGGAGGTGAACTGCGGGTCGGCGTTCTACTACGTGCCCCTGAAGACCCGCGAGGCCGTAGACGGAGTGCAGATGAACGGCCGCGAGCTCGAGGCGTTGTTCAAGACCGCCGGCGTCACCAGGCGCGGGCTGTTCGTCTTCACGACGGCCCAGGGCCCCGACGGCGCCACGGTCTACAGTCGCATGGTCGGCGCGACCGGATTCGAGGATCCGGCCACGGGTTCCGCCAGCGGGCCACTCGGCTGCTATCTCGTGCGGCACGGACTCGTCCCCGCCGCCAAGGCCGACGCCATCGTCAGCGCGCAGGGTGTGAAGATGGGACGTCCGAGCCGCATCCACATTCGCGTCGCGGTGACCGGCAGCGACATCACGTCGGTCCAGGTCGGCGGCACCAGCGTGCTCGTCGGCGACGGCCGCCTGCGGTCGGCGTAGGAGGCGCTCGTGATCGTCCGTCCCGGGAATGGGGTGCTGCACCTCATCACCCAGCCCGATCACGCGGCGCTGGCGCGCCGCCTGATGACGCTGTGGCCTTCGCTGGCCAACGCCGAACGGCGCCGCGACATCCTGACCGCGATCGAGCACCACGATCGCGGCTGGAGCGATCACGATGCGGCACCCACGGTCGATCCCGCCACCGGCACGATCCGCGACTTCATGACCGTGCCGCTCGATGTGCGGCAGGGCGTGTGGCCGGTCAGCGTCGACCTGCTGAACGCGGCGCCGTGGGCGGCGGCGCTGGTCGCGCACCACGCGATCAGCGTCTACGACCGCTTTCGTCCAGATGCGGCGTGGGCGGAGTTCTTCGCACGCATGACCGCCCTGCGCGACGAGCACCTGGCGCGCGCCGGCGGCGACCTGAAGGCACTGGCGAAGGACTACGTCTACGTCCGCCTCGGCGACCTGTTGTCGCTCGCCTTCTGCACGCGGGCCGCAACGCCGTCCGAGCTGGGGCCGTGGACGATTCGCCTCGACGACGCCACGCTGCGCGTGAGGCCCAACCCGTTCGTGCTCGACGTCCCCTTCGCGATTGAAGCCCGCGAGATTCCCGACCTGCCGTATCCGACCGACGGCGCGCTGCGCGACGCCATCGCTGCCGGGCGCTCACGCGCCCTGGAGGGCGTCGTCGCCGTCGACGCCGTGATGTGATGCGGCGCGTCCTGCTCGTCGCGGCGCCGCTGCTGGTCGCAGTGGCGGCCGTCGAGTCGCTCATGGCACAGCCGCCGAGCGCGGTGTGCGTCGTGATTCACGACGTCGCCGCCGGGCGCACGTCCAGCACCGGCGATCGCCCGTGCACGACGCGCCTGGCCCCCGCCTCGACCTACAAGATCCCGCACGCGCTGATCGCGCTGGAGACCGGCGTGGTCACCACGGCGAGCGTCGAGCGCTGGGACGGCACTCCCTATCCGGGCCGAACCGGATGGACGCGCGACCACACCGTGATCTCGGCGCTCAAGCCGTCGGCGCTGTGGGTGTTCCAGCGCATTGCCCCGCGCGTGGGTGCCGCGCGGGCGCACGAATGGCTGACGCGGCTGTCGTACGGCAATGCCGACACCAGCGGACCGGTCACCGAGTACTGGCTGAACGGACGCCTGCGCATTTCACCGGATGAGCAGGTCGCGTTCCTGCGAGAGGTCTTCGGCGGCGCGACCGCCTTCGCCCCGGCGCACGTCGAAGCGGTGCGAGCTGGTCTCGTGCAACAGCCCGGCACGGTCGAGAACTCCACTGGCGTACATTCGCTCGGCGTCACCTGGCACGACGCCTGGACGCTCGAGGCGAAGACCGGCGCGACGCGCATGGCCGACGGCACGGGCGTCAGCTGGCTCGTGGGCCGCTGGACCGTGGATGGCCGCGCCTACGTGTTCGCCGGTGCGGCGTGGCGGGCCGGCGAGGTCGACACGCTCGACGGCACGCGAGCGGTCGTGCGCGCGTTCCGCGACCGCGGCATCGTGCGCTGAAGGCCGCGCCGCGTCAGACCAGCGATCGACTGAGGCGTCCGGCCAGCACCCGCGCGATCTGCTCGCCGTGGAAGCGCCCGTTCTCGATGAAGATCGACCCGGTGCGCGTGCCGGCGAGCTGGCCACCGGCCACGAACAGGTTGGGGACGTTGGTCTCGAAGGTCTCGGGATCGTGGCGCGGAATCAGCGTCTCGGCGTCGAGCTCGACGCCGGCGCCGCGCAGGAACGCCGGGTCGGCCCGGTAGCCGGTGAGCAGCAGCACGTCGTCGGCCGCGATCTCCTGCGGCGTGCCGGCCGTCTCCACCATCACCGAGGTGGGACGGATCTCGACGATCCTCGTAGCGAAGTGCGCCGCAATCGAGCCCTCCTTGATGCGGTTCTCCATGTCGGGCCGCACCCAGTACTTCACCGAGTCGCCCAGCGCGGAGCCGCGGTGCACGAGGGTCACCTGCGCGCCGTTGCGGTAGAGATCGAGGGCCGCCTCGACCGCGGAGTTCTTGCCGCCGACGACCACGACGCGCCGGCGATAGTGCGGATGCGGCTCGGAGTAGTAATGCGAGACGTGCGGCAGGTCCTCGCCCGGCACGCCGAGCATGTTGGGACGGTCGTAGTAGCCCATCGCGAGCACGACGGCGCGGGCGTCGCGCACGCGCTCGGCGCCGAGCCGGGTTCGCGTCGACACGGCGAACACGGCGTCGTCGCCGTGGCCGTCGCGTTCGATCCTCGTCACCGTCTCGTAGAGCGCGACCTGCAGCTGGAAGGTGTCGGTGACCTTGCGGTAGTAGCGCAACGCCTCGGCGCGCGTCGGCTTCTCGAACGGGGTCGTCAGCGGCACGCCACCAATCTCGAGCAGCTCGGGCGTGGTGAAGAACACCATGTTGATCGGGAAACGCGCGATGCCATCCACCAGCGCGCCCTGCTCCACCACGACGTAGTCGAGGCCGTGATGGCGGCAGGCGATGGCGGCGGCGAGCCCCGAAGGGCCGCCACCCACGATGAGGACGTCTCGTACCGGCACGATCCCTGATGGTAACGGACGCGACCGGCCGGCGCATCCCGGACCCGCCGGCGCCCTCGTCTCCCACGCGCCGGCCGCCGCCGGGTGGCCCATAATGGGCCCGGTCGATGCCGTCGGCCGCACGATGCGGCGGCGCGCCCGGCGGATGCCCGCGCCCGGTGGTCCGCATTGCAATCGAGGCCTGCGTATGGACCGTCACCGTCCGTCCCTCGTGCTCGTGGCCGTCGTCGCGACCAGCGTCGCGCTCGCCGGCCAGGCGCCGGCGCCCGCGCAGCCGACCCCGCCCGCACCTCCGCCGCAGACGGCACCACCGCCCGGGCAGGAGCAGACGCCGGTGTTCCGCGGCGGCGTCGAAGTACTCCCGCTCGACGTGACGGTGCTCGATCGCGACGGCCGCCAGGTCACCGACCTCACCGCGGCCGACTTCGAGGTCGAGGTCGACGGCCGTCCCCGCCGTATCGTCTCGGCGGAGTACATCAAGCTGACCGACGCGCTCGCCGCCGGTCTCGCCCCGCGCGGACCGGCTCCAGTCGTGCCGCCCACGCCACCGCCCGACTACGGCATCACCAGCAACGGCGGCGGCGGACCGCAGGGCCGCGCCATCCTGCTGCTGATCGACCAAGGCAACATCCGGTTCGGCTCCGCCCGGCCGGTCATGCAACAGGCCGCCAAGTTCCTCGACCGGCTGCAGCCGAGCGACCGCGTCGCCCTGGTCGCGGTGCCGTCGCCGGGAGAACTGGTCGACTTCACGACCGAACGGATGTCGATTCGCGAGGCGATGATGCGCGTCACCGGCCGGGTCACGCCGCCGAACCGCCGCTTCAACGTCAGCCTCACCGAGGCCTACGCGATCTACCGGCAGAGCGACGCGATGCTGATCGCCACGGTGATCCAGCGCGAGTGCGCCGGCGTCTTCGGCGCCGCCGAATTGGAACGCTGCGAGCGTGACGTCGAACAGGAAGCCGGCGAGATCGTCGGCGAGCAGCGGCAACAGACCGATCGCTCCGTGGGCAGCATCCGCGCGGTGCTCAAGAGCCTGAGCGGGATGGAGGGGCCGAAGTCGGTCGTGCTCATCTCCGAAGGCCTCGTACTGGAGAGCCTGGGCGCCGAGCTCGACGACCTCGCGCGCATCGCCGCCGATGTCCGCGCCTCGCTGGATGTGCTGATGCTCGACGTGCCGGCGTTCGACGCCTCGCAGTCGCGCATGCCGACCACCGCCAACGACGATCGCCGGCTGCAGGAAGAAGGACTGCTGATGCTGGCCGGCATGGCGCGCGGCAACCTGCACCGCATCGTCGCCAGCGCCGAGAACGCCTTCCGGCAGATCGAGCAGGCCCTGGCCGGCTACTACCTGCTGGGCGTCGAGCCGGGGCCCGGCGACCGCGACGGCAAACGCCACAAGATCAACGTCGAGACGCGGCGCCGCGGCGTGAACCTCCAGGCGCGCCGCGCGTTCCTGGCGCCAGAGGGTCCGCCGCCGGCCACGCCCATCGACGCGCTGAAACGCACCCTGCGCTCGCCCACGGCGGCGACCGCGCTGCCGCTGCGCGCCACGACGTGGACCTACAAGGAGCCGGGCACGTCGCGGGTGCGGCTGGTCATCGCGGCCGAGGCCGAACGCGGCATCGACGACCCGCTGCGCTATGCCGCCGGCCTCGTCGTCGCCACCAAGGAGGGCAAGGTGATCGCGGCCAGCGAGGACGCGCGCGATCTCGTGCCGTCGGCCGCCGATGCCACGCGCGTGACGTACGCGGGACTGGTCACCGTCGATCCGGGCACCTACCGTATCCGCGTCGCGCTTGCCGACGACGAGAAGCGCGCCGGCAGCATCGAACGCGAGGTGCAGGCCTGGCAGTTGAACGGCGACACGCTCACGATGGGCGACCTGCTCGTCGCGCCGGAACCGCCGCCGAACACCCAGGTCTCGCCGCAGGTCGAGGCGCTGGTGCACAACGGCACGCTGGTCGCGATGGCCGAGGCCTACGCGCCCGCCACCAGCCAGGGCGCGGTGGCGGCGACGCTGGAGGTCGTGCGCGACGAGTCGAGCCGCCCGCTGGTGTCGACCTCGCTCGACGTCGCCGTCGGGCAGTCTCCCGAGGTGCGCGTGGCGTCGGGACGGGTGAACGTCTCGGCGGTGCCGCCCGGCGCGTACCTGGCCCGCGTCCACTTCACCGAGGGCGGCGCGAAGCGCGGCGCGCTGGTGCGGCCCTTCCGTGTGGTCGCGGCGCGTGGAGACAGCGCCACGATGACGTCGGGGGGCGCGGCGCCGCCCGATCTCACGAGCGCGATCATGGCCTCGCTGCCGAAAGTGTCGAAGGACGAGGTGTTCGATCCGGCGACCACCGCCGCGCTGTGGACGGCTGCCGAACAGGGCCGGGCGCCGGCCGTGCTCGCGGCGATCAAGACGGCGCGCGGCGGCCAGATGACCGACGGCGCGCTGGAAGCGCTGGCCGCAGGCGACCAGGGCGTGGCGGCGTTCGTGCGCGGCATGGACCTGCTGTCGAAGGCGCAGGTCGACCAGGCCGCCAACCAGTTCCAGACCTCGATGCGCATTCAGGGCAGCTTCAGCGCGGCGCGGGCGATGCTTGGCGTGTGCCTGTTGCTCAGCGACCGCGAGAAGGACGCCGCCGGCCTGCTGATGAGCGTGCCGGCGTCGTCCGTACCGGCGTTCTCCCGCCTCGCCGGCGAGGCCTTCCTGCGCATCGGCGCACCGGCCAGCGCCGTGACGGCGCTCGAGCAACTCGCCACCACGGCGCCGAACGACGCGCGGGTGCGGCGCGACCTCGCCCTCGCCTACGCCCTGAGCGGCGATTCAGCCAAGGCGCTGCCGCTGCTGACCACGATCGTGGCCGGTCCCGGCGCGAAGGACGGCCCGGCCCTGGCCGCGGCGGTCTACGCGTTGTACCGCCGCCATCTCGCCGGCGCCGACCTGACCACGATCGCGGAGGACCGCACGCAGGCCCGCGCCTGGGCGCGTGCGTACGCCTTGACCCGTGGCCCGCTGGTCCCGATCGTCGAGGCCTGGACGAGCCACCTCGAGGGGATGGGGACGAAGTGACGAGCAGCGTAGGGACCGGGGACCAGGGATCAGGGACCAGGACGACCGCGGTCCCTCAGCTGCCGGTGCCGTGGTCCCTGGTCCCTGGTCCCTGATCCCTACGGTGAGCGCTGGCCACTCATGAGATCCATCGTGGCCAGCGCGATCACCTTGGTGGCCGCCACCAGGTCCCCGACCGCGCAGTACTCGTCGGGCTGGTGCGCGAGCACGAGTTCGCCCGGGCCGTAGGCGACACAGTGCGGCACGCCGGCGATCCTGGCGACGTGCTTGTGGTCGTAGGTGCCAGGGCTGGCGATGAGGGCCGGAGCGCGGCCCAGCACCTGCTGAATCGCCGCGCCGAGCGCCGGGATGAGCGGCGAGTCGTCGGGCGTGCGCGTCGGGTGGACGATCAGGCGGTCGTGCACCTCGAAGCGGATGCCTGGTACCAGCCGGGCGGCCTCGCGCACGAGCGCGTGGATCTCGTCGCGGGTGGCGTCGAGGCCCTCTTCGAGCAGGAAGCGGCGGTCGAACACGGCGCGGCATCGATCCGCGACGCAGGGCGTCTGCACGCCGTCCACGGGCTGGCCGCCCTCGATGCCGTTGGTGTTGATGGTGGCGTGGCGGGCGCCCTCGGGGACCACCGGTACGGCGGTCTTGCGGGCCGCCAGCCGCGGTTTGAGCTCGGACTCGATCAGCGCCTGGAAGCGGCCGAGGCCCTCGATGGCGCTGGCGCCGAGGAACGGCATGCTGCCGTGCCCGATGCGGCCGTGGGCCTCGACCTCGAACCAGTAGACGCCGCGGTGCCCGATGCAGATGCGATCGACGTCGAGCGGCTCGGGGATGATCACGTAGTCGGTCTTGCCCTGCGCGATCCACTGCGCCTCGGCGAGGTACTTCACGCCGGCCAGGCCGCCGCTCTCTTCGTCGACGGTCCCGCTCACCTCGATCGTGCCGGGCAGCGCGATGCCGGCCCGCCGGATCGCCTCCGCCGCGAACACCGCGGCAGCGATGCCCGCCTTCATGTCGCAGGCGCCACGGCCGTAGATGCGGCCGTCGCGGACCAGGCCGCCGAAGGGGTCGACGGTCCAGCCGTCGCCCGCCGGCACCACGTCGAAGTGGCCGTTGAGATGCACGAGCGGATGCGCCAGGCGTCCGGCCCGCCGGCCGATGACGTTGACCCGAGGGTGAGCCGCCGTGTGGTCGGGATGCCCCTCGGCGGCGACGTACTGCACCTCGAAGTCGCAGCGGCGCAACACGTCGCCGATGAGGCGCGCGCAGGTCTCGTACTCCTCCCCCGGCGGATTCACCGTGGGCACGCGCAGCAGATCGGCCGTGAACGCCACGACCTCGTCGGCGAGATCGTCGACGGTGCGCAACAGGCGGTCGAGGTCGGCAGGGGCGAGGCGCACGGCGTCTCATCTTGGATCAGGACACGGCATTCGGACGCGCCGTCCGCTGGCGTGGCGCCGCAGTTGGCCGCGAGCGCGCCAATCCCGTAACATCACGACGACGGCCCGTCGAGCCGCGAGGTAGCCATGGCATCTGACCGCACGCGTCCTTTCTCCGCCGCCCGGCACGCCGTCGTTCCGCTGGCCCTGGCGATCGCGGTGGCGGCGGGCGCCGGCGCGATGGCGACGCAGCCGGCGGCCGCGCCGGGTCCCGATGCGCGTGGCCTCACCGCCGTCGACGGACTGAAGGTCGGGTCGGTCACGTTGACCGAACGGCCCACGGGCTGCACCGTGATTCTCGTCGACGGCGAGGGCGCGGTGGGCGGCGTGGCGCAGCGCGGCGGCGCCCCGGGCACGCGCGAGACCGACCTGCTCGATCCCGCGAACATGGTCGACAAGGTGAACGCCGTGGTGCTCTCGGGCGGCAGTGCGTTCGGCCTGGAGGCCGCGACCGGCACCGTGCGCTGGCTCGAGGAGCATGGCCTCGGCTGGGACGTGCGGATCGCCAAGGTGCCGATCGTGCCGGCGGCGATCCTGTTCGATCTTCCCGTCGGCGGGAACCCCAAGATCCGTCCTACGGCCGACTGCGGCTACAAGGCCGCCGACACCGCCACGGCCAACGCCGTGCAGGAGGGCTCCGTCGGCGCCGGCGCCGGCGCGACCGTGGGCAAGTCCGGCGGCCCGAGCCGATCGATGAAGGCCGGCCTCGGCAGCTACGCGATCCGCATGCCCAACGGCCTCGTCGTCGCCGCCATCGTCGCGGTGAATGCGGTGGGCGACATCATCGATCCCGACACCGGCAAGGTCGTGGCCGGCGTGCGTAATCCCGATGGCACCTTCGCCGACGCCCGCCAGCTCCTGCGCCGCGGTGGACCGAGCGCGGCCGCGCCGCGGGCCGGCGAGAACACCACCATCGGTCTCGTCGCCACCAACGCCAGGCTCACGAAAGCCGAGGCGCACCGGATGGCGATGATGGCCGACGACGGCTTCGCCCGCGCCATCTTCCCCGCCCACACGATGGGTGACGGCGACACCGTGTTCTCGCTCGCCACTGGCAAGTGGACCGGCGAAGCCAACCTCACGCAGATCGGTGCCCTCGCGGCGGACGTGATGGCCAGGGCCATCGTGCGCGCGGCCACCGAGGCGACCGGCTTGCCCAGCCTCCCCGCGGCACGGGATCTCGCGAAGCGCTGATTCTGCGGACCCGCCTCCATCCGTCCGCGCGCCGGGGAGACGGCCGGCGCGACGGGCTTCTTCCGCACCGTCATCGTTCAAGGGAGTGCGTCGGTGAATCGAGACATGTTCCGGCTGGATGGCAAGGTAGTGGCGGTGATCGGCGCCGGTGGCGGCATCGGCGCGTCGGTGGCGACGGCGGTCGCGCAGCAGGGCGGCCACGCGGTCTGCCTCGACGTGAAGGCCGACACGGCGGCGGACACGGCACACGCGATCACGGCCGATGGCGGCCAGGCGGAACACGGCGTGCTCGACATCACCGATGAGGCCGCGGTCACGGCCTGCCTCGACGGCCTGGCGCAGGCGCACGGCCATCTCGACGGCCTGGTGTGCACGCCGGCGATCAACGTCCGAAAGCCGATCAGCAAGTACACCGGCGCGGAGTTCGACAAGGTCGTCGCCGTGAACCTGCGCGGCAACTTCAACGTGCTGATGGCGGCGGGCCGCATCATGACGGCGCAGAAGTCCGGCAGTGTCGTGCTCTTCAGCTCGATCCGCTCGATCGTCACTGAGCCGGGACAGTCCGTGTACTCGATGACCAAGGCCGGCATCCTGCAGCTCGCCAAGTCGGCGGCGACGGAGTGGGCCACGTCCGGCGTGCGCGTGAACGCCGTCGGGCCCGGTGTGACGGAGACGCCGCTCACGGCGCCGATCAAGGCGGTGCCCGACTGGTATGACGCCTACGCCAACAAGAACCCGATGAACCGCTGGGCGACCGCCGACGAGATGGCCGGCCCCACCGTGTTCCTGCTCTCGGACGCCGCCAGCTACGTCACGGGCACCATCCTCTACGTCGATGGCGGCTGGCTCGCGGCGGATGGGCGGTTCACGCCTCCCGGCATGTGAGCAACCTGCAGGGATCGGGACCAGGGACCAGGCCGCCGCATGCGTCGCTATTCGATCGCCACGATCGCCGGAGACGGGATCGGCCAGGAAGTCACCCCAGCGGCCCTCGCGGTCGTCGAGACCGTGGCGGCACGCAACGGCTTCGCGCTCGACGCATCGCCGTATCCGTGGGGCTGCGAGTACTACCTCGCTGAAGGGCGCATGATGCCGGCGGATGCGCTCGACCGCTTGCGGCCGGCCGACGCGATCTACCTCGGCGCGATCGGCGCGCCTGGCGTGCCCGACCACGTCTCGGTCTGGGAGCTCATCCTGCCGATCCGGCAGCGATTCGAGCAGTTCGTGAACCTGCGGCCGATGCGGCTCGTCCCTGGCGTGCCCGGACCGCTGCGCGATCGTGGCCCGGCGGACGTCGACTGGGTGTGCGTGCGCGAGAACTCCGAAGGCGAATACGCCGGCCTCGGTGGACGCCTGCACCGCGGCACGCCGCACGAGGTCGCGGAACAGACCGGCCTGTTCACGCGTCGCGGCATCGAGCGCATCGTCCGCTACGCGTGCACCCAGGCGATGGCGCGGCCGCGGAAGCTGCTGGCCAGCGCCACCAAGTCGAATGCGCTGCAGCACTCGATGGTGCTGTGGGACGAGGTGGTCGAGGAGGTCGGGCGCGACTTCCCCGCCCTGACGATCCGCAGGTACCACGTCGACGCGCTGGCGGCGCGGATGGTCATGCATCCGCAGACACTCGACGTGATGGTGGCGTCGAACCTGTTCGGCGACATCCTCACGGATCTGGGAGCGGCGCTCACGGGCTCGCTCGGCGTCGCGCCGGGCGCCAACTTGAATCCATCGCGCGAGTATCCGTCGATGTTCGAGCCGATCCACGGCTCCGCGCCCGATATCGCCGGACGTGGCGTCGCCAATCCGATTGGCGCGGTCTGGGCGGCAGCGCTGATGCTGGAGCACCTCGGCGAGGTCGACGCGTCGCGTGCCATCGTCGCGGCCATCGAGCGCGTGCTCAGCGAAGGCCGCGTGCGGACGCCCGACCTCGGCGGCACCGCGACGACGGCGGACATGACGACGGCCATCGTCGCCGCACTGTAGCGTCGCGCTCGGTTCAACACGGCGTGCACTGACGGCACGCCGTGGGCAGCGCGGACCGGATCCGACGCTCTACGCTGGAGACGTGACGCTCGCCATTCTGCAGGCCACGGCCGTCTCGACGCTTGCGCTGACGATGACGGCGGCCTCCTGCAATCAACGCAACAGCACCGCCCATCGCTGGGAGGCCTACCGGCATCGACTGGACAACGGCTTTTCCGGGTTGCAAGTGACCGGCGAGCCGCAGCCGGTCCTGTACTCGCGGTATCGGGGCCACGCCGTGCGCAGCGAGGACGAGGGGCGCACGTGGACGGCGCTGGCTCGGGCGGGCCCCGACGAGCCGGTCACGTCCGTCGAGGTCGAGGCGCAGACGCCCTATGCCCTGTTCACCTCGAGCCGGCAGGTGCGCATGATGAGCGTCGACCTGGGCCGCTCGTGGTCGCCGGCATCACGGCGAGCGCGCATGCGCGGTCGCGTCGCGTTCAGACTCGACGGCAGCGAGGTCTGGCGCACCGACGACCACGGTGACACGTGGCAGGTCGCCGATGTCATCCTGCCCGCGAAGCTCGTGACGTCACTGTCGCCCAATCCCGCGGATACGCGCCAGATCCTGGCGTCGAGTCACTTCGGCGGGTTCCGCAGCACGGATGGGGGGAAGACGTGGACGCGATTGTCGCTCACGACCGGACTCTGGCACGTGGCCTTCGTCGCTCCGTTCGAGGCGCCCGGCCCACTCCTGGCCACCGTCGCCGACGTCATCGGCGGTGGATCGTCGTTCCATGTGTCGGCGGACGGCGGCGCCACATGGACGGCCGTCGACTTCGGGCCCGACCACTCTGCGGTACTCGACGGGCTGGCGACGGTGACGTCACCGCCGGCACTGTTCGTGACGCCGGCCGCGAAGCGCTCAGGCGATCCCGGCCTGCTCTTCCGGTCACTCGACGGCGGGCGCACGTGGCAGCCCACCACGGGCGCGCGTGGCGCGCTGTCGGGCGTCGTGCGATGGCCGCGCCGCGCCGACACGTTGTTCGCCGCCTTCGCCGACGGCGGCATCCAGCGGAGCGACGACGGAGGGGCGACGTGGCGCCCCATCCGTCGCTAGTCGAAAGGCTCAGCGCGCCGCGGTCTGCCGCGCCCGCGCCACCGCCGGTCGATCGCCGGTGGCGGTCGCACCCGACATGTCGAGCAGCTTCTTGTAGAGCGCGGCGGCCGCGGCCTTGTTGCCCGAGGCCTCGGCTGCCTGTGCGGCGCCGTAGAGGCCGAGGAAGCGGCCCGGTTCCTTCTGCATCGTCTTCTCGAACGCCACCGACGCCTCCGTCGGCTTGCCGGCGTCGAGGAGCATGAAGCCATAGAGCTCGCGCGCCGGCGCAATCGGGCCTGGCGTCACTGCCGACTTGTCGGTCAGATCCTCGGCATCGGCGGCGGCGGAGAGCAGCTCGACGCCCTTGGCCTTGTCGCCGCGGGCGTAGACCTGCCACGCCTCGGCGACGCGGCGCTGGATGTCGACCTGCTCGGCCCAGTACGGATCCTTGGCCGCGACCATCAGCGTCTTGATGGCGGCCAGACGCTCGATCGATGGCGTCGCCGCGTCGGGCGAGCCGCTGCGCGAGGCGCCGATCGCCTTGGCGAAGTGCGTGATGGCCTCGGTGTACGGCGCGGCCGGCGCCGGTCGCGGCGTCAACGCCGCGGCCTCCGCCCAGGCCTGCCGCTCGAGGGCGTAGCGGGCAGGAATCGCCGCCAGCGCGAAGGCATAGGGTCCACCCACGGTGCCGGATTCGAACGTCGCGGCATGATCCCGCACCCCGCGGGCGGCGGTGTCGTCGGCAATCTGCAGGTAGGCGTACGTCTGGTAGTCGAGCGCGTGCAGCTCCTCACCGCCACCGGCCACGCCGCCGGCCTTGCGCGCCGCCTCGGCCGACTTGCGGTTGGTGTCGATCGACTCCTTCCAGTAGCCGACCCGCGTGAACGTGTGCGACGGCATGTGGAGCGCGTGCGGCACCACCGGCGCGATCGAGGCGTAACGGCGCGCGGCATCGAGCGCCCGGGGCGCGAGCGGCGGCACGTCGTAGGCGTGGATGATGTAGTGCGCCAGGCCGGGATGGGCCGGCATCTTCTTGAACATCGGCTCGAGGATCTCGGCGGCGTGCAGATTGGCCGCGAACGTCTTGTCGCCGGGCGACTGCGTCTGCGCAACCGACAGGCCCCAGAAGATGCGCGCCTCGACGTCGTTGGGGTTGTCGCGCGCGATCTGCCCCATCGTCTGCTCGTAAGCCACGATGCGGGCCCGCTGCGTCGTGACGTCGTCGCTCGAGAACAGCCCGGCGACCGCGTCGATGTAGCCCTTCTCGCGCCGCGACGGCTGGCCGGTGGCCTGGGCCTTCTCGATGGCCGTCTTGCCCGCGGCGATGGTCTGCGGCGTGCGGTTGCCACCGAACGGATTGCCCCAGTGCGTGAGCGCGACGCCCCACCAGGCCATGCCGCAGGCCGGGTCCTTCGCGCCGATGGCCTCGAACTGCTGGCGCGCCTCGGGGAACCAGAACGAGTGCAGCAGCGCCACCGCGCGGTTCATGTCGGCCTTGAGGGCCGGACTGCACGAGGTCTGGAAGTCCACGGTGCCCACCTGGGCAGTCGTCAGTCCGCCGACGCCGTGATCCTCGTGCTGAGCGAAGACCGGCGCGGCGACCGTACACAGAATGGCGAACAGGGCGAGCGTTCTCATCGGGCGTCTCTTCTGTCGCGGCGCTGGTGTCCGCGGCGCGTGAACTTCGTCATCGGCCGAAACTGAGGCGGTCGAGCGCCACCCTCCCGTTGCTCACGACGAGCAGCGGATCGAGCAGGCCGGCCGGCCGTTCGAGCGGGTTCGCGTCGACGACCACGAGGTCGGCCTCGAACCCGGCTTTCACCTGGCCGACCTGCGCCTGCAGGCGCAGCATCTCGGCATTGAGGATCGTGGCCGCCTGCAGCGCTTCGAGCGGCGTCAGGCCGGCCGCCACGAGCTCGGCGATCTCGCGCGGCACGCGCGCCATGCTCGCCGGCCCGTACCCGGTGTCCGACCCGGTCACGATCTTCACCTTCGCCTGTCTCGCGCGGCGGATGGTCTCCACCAGCACCGGCTTCATCATCTGCCCGCGGCGCTGCAGGCCGGCGTTGTCGTAGTCGCCGCCGGGTTCCGACAGGTCGTTGACGACGTCGGCGGTGGGCACGAAGAAGGTGCCCTTCGACACCATCATCGTCAGCGTCTCGTCGGTGAGATAGGTGCCGTGTTCGATCGATCGCACGCCGGCGCGCACCGCCGCGAGGGCCCCTTCGGCGCCGTGCGCGTGCGCCAGCACCGGCACGCCGCGGGCGCCGGCTTCGCTCACGATCACCGAGAGTTCGGACTCGCTGTAGACCTGCTTGCGCGGATCGGTATCCGGCGTGCCGGCGCGCTCAGTGGCCAGCACCTTGATCCAGTCCACGCCGCGTCCGAGCTGCATGCGCACGAAGCGACGCAGCGCGTCCGGCGTGGTGAGCCCTGGACGCAGCAGGTCGCCGAGGTCAGGCGCGTCGAGGAACGCCTCGACGGCGGGCTGCGGACGCACGTGGTAGCCGGCAGCGAGCACGTCGGGCCCCGGCAGGTGCCCCTTCTTGACGAGCTCGCGGAAGCCGACGTCCATGAAGTTCGACACGCCGGCGCTGCGGACAGTCGTGACGCCGCTCTCGAGCGCGGCCCGCATCGCCGCCGGCGTGGCGATGTGCACGTGCGCATCGATCAGGCCGGGCACGACGAAGCGGCCGTTGAGGTCGAGGCGGCGGGCCGCGGCCGCGGCCGTCGGCGCCGTGGCCGTAATCGAGGCGATGCGGCCATCGCGCAGCACGACGAACTGGTTCCGGCGGATCTCGCCGGTGGTGACGTCGACGACGGAAGCGTTCGCCAGGGTGATCGGCTCTGGCGGAATCGGCGCCTGGGCCGACACGACGACCGCCAGCAGGAGGATGCCGGTGACGAGCGACGCCGGAGACCGCGCGCGCATGGCAGGAGTCTACCAGCGGACGTGCCGCGCGCATCGAGGCGATACACTTTCCCGATGTCCGCACTCGACGGGATCCGGCTGCTCTCACTCGCGCTGAACGTGCCCGGGCCGGTGGCCGTGGCACGGCTGGCCGACGAGGGCGCCTCCGCGGTCAAGATCGAGCCGCCGGCCGGCGATCCGCTCGCGATCTACAGCCGCCCGTGGTACGACGCCTTGCACGCGCGGGTGTCGGTTGCGGCGATCGATCTCAAGGCCGACGAGGGGCGCCGCGCGCTCGACGAGCGCCTCGCCGGCGCCGACGTCCTCATCACCAGCCAGCGGCCGGCGGCCCTGGCGCGCCTCGGCCTGTCGCCGGACGCACTGGCGGCGCGTCATCCGGCGCTCCGCTCGGTCGCGATCGTCGGCGACCGCACGACGCCCGATGCACCGGGCCACGACCTCACGTACCAGGCGACGGCCGGGCTCGTCGGCGCGGCGATGCCGGCCACGCTGATCGCCGATCTGGCCGGCGCCGCGCAGGTCGTCAGCGCGGTGTTGCTGGTGCTGCGCGAGCCGCCGGGGACGCAGCGGGTCGTGGGACTGCGTGACGCCCTCGACGCGTTCGTCGCGCCTCGCCGTCACGGCCTCACGATCCCCGGAGGCGCGCTGGGCGGCGGCGATCCGGCCTACGGCGTGTACGCGACGCGCGATGGGCACATCGCGGTGGCGGCGCTCGAGCCGCACTTCCGGCAGCGTCTGTATGAGGCGGTCGGACAGCCGGTGAACACTCCGCTGGCCGAGACCTTCCTCGCTCGTACCACCGCCGAGTGGACGGCCTTCGCACGGGCGCACGACGTCCCCCTGGACGCCGTCGCGGGGTAACCGGCCACCCCGCGGGCGTGTGGTAGCCTCGCGCCCGCATGCCCGACTCGCGACGCCTGACCGCCGTCGATGCCCTGCGCGGCCTCGCCATGGTGATCATGGCGCTCGACCACACCCGCGACTTCCTCAGCGCCGACGCGATGACGTTCTCGCCCGAGGATCTGACGCGGACGACGCCGGCCATCTTCCTGACGCGGTGGGTGACGCATCTCTGCGCGCCGGTCTTCGCCGCGACCGCGGGACTCGGAATCGGGCTGCGCCTGGCACGCGGCGAGCGGGCCGGCGCCGTCGCACGCCAGCTGGTGACGCGGGGGCTGTGGCTGATCGCCATCGAGGTGGTGGTGATGCGGCTGGCGATGAACTTCACGTTCGCCTCGCAGTACCCGGTGTTCCTGATCATCCTGTGGGCGTTGGGCTGGTCGATGATCGCGATGGCGGCGCTCGTCCACCTGCCACGGTCCGTCATCGGCGCCATCGGTCTGGCGATCGTGCTGCTGCACAACCTCGCCGACGGCGTGCGACCCGAGCAGTTCGGCGCGCTGGCGTGGCTGTGGACGCTGCTGCACCAGCCAGGCGTCTTTCGTGGCGGCGGGCTGCTGTTCATCGCCGGCTACCCCGTGCTGCCATGGGTAGGCGTGATGGCCGTCGGGGTCTGGGCCGCGGGCATCTACGCGTGGCCCGCCGATCGACGCCGGCGCGTGCTGCTCGCGACCGGGCTGGGCGCCATCGTGACCTTCGTCGCCTTGCGGTTGCTGAACGGCTACGGCAACCCCGTGCCGTGGGCGCCGCAATCGTCCGTGGCGATGACGCTGGTGGCGTTCCTCAACACGGCGAAGTATCCGCCGTCCCTCATGTTCGTGCTGATGACGCTCGGGCCGGCGGCGCTGCTGCTGGCGTGGTTCGACGGACGTGCCTTCGGCGCGCGACATCCGTTCGTCGTCTTCGGCCGCGTGCCGTTCGCCTACTACGTCGTGCACTTCTGGTTGCTGCACGTCGTCGCCGCGGCGCTGCTGCTCTGGCGCTACGGCAGCGCCGCGTGGGCGTGGGTGCCGCACCCGTTGCCGTCGATGGGCGGCGCGCGCGAGATGTTCCCGGCCGATCTCGGCTACTCCCTGCCCTGGGTCTACATCGCGTGGATCGCGATCGTGGTAGCGCTCTACCCTGCCGCCCGCTGGCTGGCCGAGGTGAAGGCGCGACGCCGCGACTGGTGGCTCGGCTACCTCTGACCGCCGTACACAGGACGGGCCCGAGTGGTCTAAGCCACCCGGGCCCATGCGATGTCGTCGTCCCGGAACGAGAGTGCCGGGACCCGAACCCCGATTAGAACGACAGCTTGAACGCCACCTGGGCGACGCGCGGCTGGTAGGCATTCAGCAGGTTCTGGCGCGGATCGCCAAACCCCGGGTTGGTGATGGTCGTCTGGTAGGCCCCGTAATTCTTGTGGTTGAGAATGTTGAAGCCTTCGACGATCAGGCCGAGACGGAAGCCGTTGGGCAGCGGGATGTCCTTCGCCACGCGCAGGTCGAAGCGGTGCAGCGGCAGTCCCTTCAGCGCGTTGCGCGGAATGAGGTCGCCCGCGGCGAACGAGGTCGGTCCATCGACGCGGTCGGCCACGCCGGCCGGCACCGTGACCGGGGCCATGACGTAGCGGTTGGCGCTCGACACCGGGCCGAACGGGTTGGCTCCGTAGTTGATCTGGTAGTAGTTGCCCGACCCGAACAGATACGCCCCCGACAGGTTGAAGTCGTACGGCAGCCGGTAGATGGCGTTCACGCGCAGGGTGTGACGCTGGAACTCCTGCGACCGGGCCCAGTCGGCATCGGGATCGAACGGGTTGTTCGCCTGGTACTGGAAGTTGGTGGTGTCGTCGTTCTGGAACAACACCAGGGTGTAGTTGACGCCGGCCTGCCAGTTGTTGGCGAAGCGCTTGGTGAGGCCGCTCGAAATGGCGCCGAAGTCGGCGCTGCCGGACGACTCCAGCCACTGGATCTGCCCGAAGCGTGGGTCGGGGCGCAGCGTGTTCGGGCTGATGTTGTAGCCGGTCGCCGGGTTGAACTGCAGGTTGGGATCGCGCTGCCGAGCGAAGTTCTCGCCCTTCCAGTGGGTGAAGTCGGCTTCGAAGCCGTAGCGTTCGCCGAACTGCGTCTGGAAGCCGATCGAACTCTGCCACGTGTAGGGCATCTTGTAGTCGTGCGCGATGACGCGCGGGCCCTGCGCCGGCAGCGGCACCTGGCCGGCCAGGATGGCCTGCGCGGTCACGCCCCGCGTGGGGTTGGCGATGAAGCCGGGCTGCCCGTCGTTCGGGAACGAGTTGGTCAGGATCCGCTGGCTGTTGAACGACTGCTGACTGAACGTCGTGTTCGAGTCGGGGATGCTGAAGTAGAGGCCGCTGCCGCCGCGGATGACCAGATTGCCGTTGCCGCCGACGTTCCACGTGAACCCACCGCGCGGGGCGATGTTCTGGATGTCACTCAGGCCGCCCGGGTAGAGCTTCTGTCCGGGCTGCAGCACCGTGTTCGACACGTAGCCGGCGCGCGGATTGAACGAGATGTCGGTCGTGACGTCGGGCGGATCGAGGGCGCCGAAATCCGCGTCCCACCGGATACCGCCGTTGAGCGAGAAGGAGTTGCTCAACTTCCACGTGTCGCCGATCCAGATCGCGAAGGTCGGCCGCGGGATGTTGATGGTCCAGTCCCCGAAGTTCTGGTCGTACCGCGATACCGTGCCGTCGAGGCCCGACAGGTCCCAGCGCGACGGGTCGTTCCACGCGTCGAACGGGAACCGCCGCGCCAGGTCAGCCGGCGTCGCGTTGAAGATGAACTCGCCGCGTGACAGCAGCTGCCACTGGCCGGTGTCCTTCCAGCGCAGGAACTCGACACCGCCCTTCAGGTCGTGCGCGCCGCGCGACGTGGTGATGTCGTAGCGGAAGCTGAAGGTGTTCTGGAAGAACTCCTGCGGGTAGTTGCGGCGCTGGCCGATCGTGATCGTCGGGAAGACGTAGTTCGGCGTGTTGGCCAGGCCCTCTTCGGCGAGCAGGTTCTTCCAGTCGAAGTGGCTGTAGCCCACCTTCACTTCCTGCACGGTGGTGTCGTTGAGCACCTTGGCCCAGGTGTTGGCGACGTTGAAGGCCCGGCGCGACCGCTTGGCCACCTGCGACGGATGCTCCGTGCCCGCCACCTGCGTGAACGGGTTGTCCCAGTCCCAGTAGGAGATCCGGGTCGTCAGGTGATCGCGCGCCGCAACCTGCCAGTCGATGCGGCCGAGCGCGCTGTTCTGCACCAGCTTCGTCGGGAACGTCCACGTGAAGCCGGGCAGCGCGTTGGGCGTGGTGATGATCGTATTCGGCTCGTTCTCGCGCTCGTAGCTCAGGAAGAAGTGGGCCTTGTCGCGCACGATCGGCCCGCCGATGGCGGCGCCGAGCTGCTGGTTCTCGTAGGGCAGGACGCGGTTGGCGATGAAGTCCTTGGCGTTCAGCTTGTCGTCGCGGAAATAGCCGTAGACGCTGCCGTCGACGTTGTTCGTGCCCGAGCGCGAGATCGCCTGCACCTGGATGCCGAGCGAGCGGCCCTGCGTGATGTCGAACAGGTTGGTGATGACCTGGAACTCGGCGATGGCCTCGCGGCTGAACCGCGGCTGACCGAAGCCGCCACCGGCCACCTGCTGCGTGATTTCCTGGCCGTCGAGATTGAGCTGGAACGCCCGGTCGCGGACCGGGTTGTTGTCGACGGCGTTCGACGTGATGCCCTTCACCTGCATCGCCAGCTCGAGCCAGTTGCGGCCCTGCAGCGGCAACTGCTCCATCTGGCGGCGGTCGACGTTGCCGGCGATCTGCGACGAGCTGACGTCCACGAGTGGCGCTTCACCAGTGACGGTGAGCGTCTCGGTCAGCGACGCCACCTGCATCGCGAAGGGCACGGTGCGGTTCTGGCCGACGAGCAGTTCGACATCCGGCACGACGACGGTGGCGAATCCCGAGAGTTCGGCCTGCACCTTGTAGCGGCCCGCCGGCACGCCGACGATGCGGTAGTCACCGCGCTCGTTGGTGACCGCGGAGAACGTCCGACCGTTGGACAGAGACGTCGCGGTGACGGTCACGCCGGGCAACACGCCCTTGCTCTCGTCGGTGACCGCGCCGATGATCGTAGCCTCCTGAGCGAAGGCCGACGCGGCCGACAGCAGGAACGCCATCGCCCAAAGGCAGAGAAAACGCACGCGCATAACGCCCCCTTCCCCGGCTGCGGGGAACTTCCCGATACCTGCACGAACGAGGACTTCGTCGTTCTTGGCGCGACGCGGTATTACGTGTCGTGCCGTAAACTGCGCGGGACTATAGCACACCGTTACAGGCGCGTTGCGCCGCTCACGGCGGCGTTCTATGATGCGCGCCGTCACTCGTCCCACCATGCCCTCCACTTCCGATCTCGATTCCGAGCGTGCACAGGCGGCGCTCGTCACCCTCGCCGCGGCGCGCTGGCGCATCGGTCTCGGCCTCACCGCCGCGATGACCGCCATCTACGTCGTCTTCATCGTGCTCATCGCCTACGGGAAGGCGTTTCTGGGCCAGCTCCTCGCGCCGGGCCTCAGCATCGGCATCGCCCTCGGCGTGCTGGTGATCGTCGCCGCGTGGGCGCTGATCCTCGTCTACGTCCGCTGGGCCAACCACCACTACGACCGCGAAGTCGCGGCCATCCGGGGAGGCGTCCGATGAGCGGGGCGATCGGCGAAACCAGTGCGATCGCGATGGTCTTCTTCTTCGTGTTCATCGCGGCGTCGCTCGGCATCACGTATTTCGCGGCGCGCCGCACCAAGAGCGCCGACGACTTCTACGCCGCCGGTCGCAAGGTCACCGCCCTGCAGAACGGGCTGGCCCTGGCCGGCGACTACATGAGCGCGGCCAGCTTCCTGGGCATCGCCGGCCTCGTGGCGCTCTCGGGCTTCGACGGCCTGATCTACTCGATCGGGTTCCTCGTCGGCTGGCCGGTGGTGCTGTGCCTGATCGCCGAGCCGCTGCGGAACCTCGGACGCTACACATTCGCGGACGTCGTCGCATTCCGCCTCCGGCAGAAGCCCGTGCGGGTGGCGTCGGCGTTCGGCGGCCTGGCCGTGATTGCCTTCTACCTGATCGCGCAGATGGTCGGCGCCGGCAACCTGATCCGGCTGCTGTTCGGCCTCTCGTACGAGACCGCCGTCGTCATCGTCGGCCTCGTCATGCTGGCCTACGTGCTGTTCGGCGGCATGCTGGCGACGACCTGGGTGCAGATCGTGAAAGCGGTGCTGCTGATGAGCGGCGCCGCGATGCTGGCGCTGCTGGTCCTGATGCGGTTCGGCATGAACCCGCTGACCCTGTTCGCCGAGGCGGCGGCGAAGCTCGGCCCATCGGTGCTGGCGCCCGGACGCCTGGTGTCGGATCCGATCGACGCCATCTCGCTCGGCATCGCGCTGATGTTCGGCACCGCCGGCCTGCCGCACATCCTGATGCGCTTCTACACCGTCCCGGATGCGCGCACCGCGCGGGTCTCCGTCGCCTACGCGACGGCGGCCATCGGCCTCTTCTACCTGTTCACCTTCGTGCTCGGTTTCGGCGCGATGGTGATCGTGGGCCAGGACGCGATCCGCGCCATCGACGCCGGCG
>CADEDM010000061.1 GCA_902826065.1 uncultured Acidobacteriota bacterium
CGCTCGCCGGCTGCGGGATGCCGAGGTCCCACAGCAACTGCGAGAAGCGCTTGCGGTCTTCGGCGAGGTCGATGGAATCGGGCGACGTCCCGACGATCGAGACACCGGCCTCCTGCAGCGGCAGCGCCAGCTTCAGCGGCGTCTGGCCGCCGAACTGCACCACCACGGAGACGTCGGCATTGCCCTCGCGCTCGCGCTCGATCACCGCCATCACGTCCTCGAACGTGAGCGGCTCGAAGTAGAGCCGGTCGGCGGTGTCGTAGTCGGTCGACACCGTCTCCGGGTTGCAGTTGATCATGATGGTCTCGAGGCCGTCCTTGCGGAAGCCGAAGACCGCGTGGCAGCAGCAGTAGTCGAACTCGACGCCCTGGCCGATCCGATTCGGGCCCGACCCGAGGATGATGACTTTCTTGGCGCCGGTCGGCGCCGCCTCGCAGTCGTACTCGTAGGTCCCGTACATGTAGGGCGTGAACGACTCGAACTCGGCGGCGCAGGTATCGATGCGCTTGTAGACGGTGCGCAGTCCGAGCTCGGCGCGCTTCTCACGCACCGCCGACTCGTTCACCTGGAGGATGTGGGCCAGCTCCTGGTCGCCGAAGCCGGCGCGCTTGAGCGTCCGCATCAGATCGGCCGACATGTCGCGCAGGCCGATGAGCGCGGCCGTGCGACGCAGCGCGACGAGCTCGGCGAACTGCTCGAGGAACCACGGGTCGATCTTGGTGAGCTGGTGGATCCGCGCGGTGGTCCAGCCGCGTTCGAGGGCCTCGAACACCGCCCACATGCGCCGGTCGGTCGGAATCGAAAGCCGGCGCCGCAGGCTGGCGTCGACCTCGTCGGGGGTGGCGTGTTCCGCCGGCGCCCCGGCCGGCTGGCCGGCGCCGAAGAGCCGCCCTTCCTTGCCCAGCTCCAGGGAGCGGATGCCCTTCAGGAATGACTCCTTGAAGGTCCGGCCGATCGACATCGCCTCGCCCACCGACTTCATCTGCGTCGTGAGCGTGCGGTCGGCCTGCGGGAACTTCTCGAAGTTCCAGCGCGGGATCTTGGTGACGATGTAGTCGATGGTGGGCTCGAACGACGCCGGCGTCAGCCGCGTGATGTCGTTCGGGATCTCGTCGAGGTGATAGCCCAGGGCCAGCTTCGCGGCGATCTTCGCGATCGGAAACCCGGTGGCCTTCGAGGCCAGCGCTGAACTGCGCGACACGCGCGGGTTCATCTCGATGACGATCATGCGGCCGTTGGCCGGATTGAACGCGAACTGCACGTTCGAGCCGCCGGTCTCGACGCCGACCCGCCGCATGATCTTGCGGCCGGCGTCGCGCATCATCTGGTATTCCTTGTCGGTCAGTGTGAGGGCCGGAGCGACCGTGATGCTGTCGCCGGTGTGCACGCCCATCGGGTCGATGTTCTCGATCGAGCAGATGACGACGAAGTTGTCGGCGACGTCGCGCATCACCTCCAGCTCGTACTCCTTCCAGCCGATGACCGATTCCTCGACCAGCACCTCGTGCACGGGGCTGAGCTCGAGGCCGCGG
This sequence comes from uncultured Acidobacteriota bacterium, assembly GCA_902826065.1. Taxonomy (GTDB): domain Bacteria; phylum Acidobacteriota; class Vicinamibacteria; order Vicinamibacterales; family UBA2999; genus CADEFD01. The sequence goes on from CADEDM010000061.1 coordinate 1,533, forward strand.
GCGCAGATGTCGCGGAACTCCTCGACGTTGTAGGCGATGCCGCCGCCGACGCCGCCGAGCGTGAACGACGGGCGGATGATGGCCGGGAACCCGGTGATCTCCACCGCTTCGGCCGCTTCGGCCATGGTCTTGACGACCTTGCTCTTCGGCACATCGAGACCGATCTCGAGCATGGCGTCGTGGAACAACTGCCGGTCTTCGGCGACGTGAATCGCCTTGATGGACGCGCCGATCAACTTGACGTCGTGCCGGTCGAGCACGCCGGCGTCGTGCAGCGCCACGGCGAGGTTGAGCGCGGTCTGGCCGCCGACCGTGGGCAGGATCGCGTCGGGCTTCTCGCGCGCGATGATGCGCTCGACCACGTCGACCGTCAGCGGCTCGACGTAGGTGCGCTCGGCCAGCTCGGGGTCGGTCATGATGGTGGCAGGGTTGCTGTTCACCAGCACCACCTCGAGGCCCTCGTCACGCAGCGCCTTGATGGCCTGCGTGCCCGAGTAGTCGAACTCGCAGGCCTGGCCGATGACGATCGGGCCGGAGCCGATGACGAGGATGCGCTTCAGATCGGTACGTCGGGGCATGGTCGCGTGAATCCGTTACTTCGAGTCCATCAGGTCGACGAAGCGCCTGAAGAGATAGTCGGCGTCGTGCGGGCCGGGCGACGCTTCCGGGTGGTACTGCACCGAGAACACCGGCCTGCTGGTGTGCTGCAGGCCTTCGACGGTGCCGTCGTAGAGATTGCGATGCGTCAGCTCGGTGCCCGGCGGCAACGAGTCGGGGTCCACCGCGAAGCCGTGATTCTGCGAGGTGATCTCGACGGCGCCGGTCGGCAGGAACTTCACCGGGTGATTGCCCCCGCGGTGCCCGAACTTGAGCTTGTAGGTCGAGGCGCCGAGGCCCAGCGCCAGCAGCTGGTGGCCGAGGCAGATGCCGAACATCGGCGTCCCCTGCTCCACCAGCGTCTTGACGTTCTCGATGCCGTAGTCGACCGCGGCCGGGTCGCCCGGCCCGTTGCTCAGGAAGATGCCGTCCGGCTGCCACTTCAGGAGATCCGCGGCAGGCGCCGAGGCCGGGAACACCCGCACCTGGCAGCCGTAGGCGCTGAGCCGGCGCAGGATGTTGGTCTTGATGCCGTAGTCGTAGGCCGCGACGCGCAGTGGACGTGACGCCGTGCGCTCGGGGCCGACGCCGAAGCTCGCCGCCGCCACGGTGTCGGCGAGCGACAACGAGAAGTCGTACGGCTCGGCGCAGGTCACCTCTTTCACGAGGTCGAGCCCTTCCATCGACGGCACCGCCCTGGCGCGTTCCACCAGTTCCTGCGGATCGACCTGGCCGGTGGCGATGATGCCGCGCATCACGCCGGCCGAGCGCAGCTTGCGGGTCAGCGCCCGCGTGTCGATGTCGGCGATGGCGACGATGTCGTGCTGCTGCAGGTACTCGCGCAGCGTGCCCTGGGCACGCCAGTTACTCGCAATCGGCGACTCGTCGCGAATGACGAAGCCCGCGACCTTCGGCGCGTCGGACTCGACGTCGGCCGCCGCCACGCCGTAGTTGCCGATCTGCGGCGCCGTCATGGTGACGATCTGGCCGGCGTACGACGGGTCCGTCAGGATCTCCTGGTAGCCGGTCATGCTGGTGTTGAACACCACTTCGCCGCTGGTCTCGCCAGCGGCGCCGGCCGAGACACCGGCGTACCAGGTGCCGTCTTCCAGAGCAAGGGTCGCGTTCATCGCTATCGGGGCCTTTCCGCGGTGAGAGTCACGGCGATGCGGGCCCGGGTGCGAGCCTCGATGCGTGCCGTGGTGGCAATGGGAGCGAAGCCGGCGCGCTCGATGCGCACCGCGTGCGTGCCGACGGCCAGCGCCGGCACGGTGACCGGCGTCACGCCGACCTCGCGGCCGTCGACGAACACGCGCGCGCCGCCAGGCCGGCTGTCGACGAGCAGGCTGCCGGGATCGGTGGCCGCGCTGGTCGCCGCGGCCGGCGCGACGGGTCGGGCCGGTGGCCGGGGCGCGGCGGCAGACCGCACGCGCGCGAGCGAGACATCGAGCGACCGTGCCGGACGCCCGGCGTTCAGGACGACGCGCTGCTCCGCCGGCGTGTAGCCGCCGTGCACGAGCCGCAGCGTATACGTGCCGAGCGCGAGACCACGCAGCGTGAGCGGCGTCACGCCACGCCGTTCGCCGTTGATGAACACTTCGGCACCGGCGGGTGTCGTGCGCACGAGGAGGCGTCCGGGCGGCGCCGCCGGGGGGCGCGCGGCCGGCGATGGCTTCTTCGTCTCGGGCCGAGGTGGAGGCGCGGCTCGTGCGGGCGCAGGCGGCTGAGTGGCCCGCGCCGTCGTGGCCGGCGGGGTCTGCGCTGCGGCGTCGGTGGCCGGTGTCGGCGCGGCGGCGGACGGCGCCTCCGCGTCGCGCGCTGCCGGTGCGGCTGGCGTTGCGGGCGCCGAGGCCTCCTCGGGCGGACGGACCGCGTTCGTCGGTGGCGTCACCGGCGGCGTGGCCACCGGCGCGGACGCCGGCGTGCTCGTCGCCATCTGGGGCGCCGACGGGGTCCCCCAGCGCAGCAGCATCCAGCCACCGGCCAGTGCGCCGAGCGTCAACAGGACGATCAGCCCGGCCCAGGTCGCGACCGACGTCGGCTCGTTGTCTCTCACGGGGGCGGTGTCGTGCGCCGGCTCGGGGTCGGATGCGAACTCCGCCGCAGGCTCGTCGTCGAACGACATCGCCGGCGTGGACTCGGTCGTCGAGGACCAATCAGCACGGGCGGTGTCCGCGTAGACGATCTCGGGCCGATCGAGCGCAGGTGCATCGAACGCGGCCGCGGCGTCTTCGACGGCGTCGTCGTCGCCGACCAACGACTCCGCGTGATCCTCGTCGTCCACGTGTTCGTCGTGGTCGTCGTCGTCGAGCGATTGTGGTCCCGACGTCGCCACTTCAGGTGACGCCGGGTCCCAGTCCGCGTCGAATCGCTGGTCGTCGGTCGCGAGCGTCATGGTCGCACCGCCGGCCAGGTCCACGTCGTGCACCGGCTGTCGGTCGCTGTCGCTGGCCGCGTCGACGTCGGGCGCCTCGATCTCGCCCAGCACCATCGCGTCACGGGTTTCGGAACGCACGGGGAGCGTGACGGCGACGACAGGCGGGCCGATGTCGAGCACGGGATCCCGGCCGGTGTCGGCATCGGGCGCGGCTTCGTCGAACAGCAGGCGCGGCGCGTCGGCCGTGACGGCGCGGCGCACCGCGGACCGCGATGGGCGCGGCGCCGCGTCGCCCAGACGCTCGGTCAACGCGTCGACGAGTGCCGTGCATGACGGGAACCGCGCGTCGGGCTCGTCGCTCAGGCCCCGGGCGACGATGCCCGACAGCGCCTCCGCCCCTTCTGGCGTCGCGGCCGGCAGCTTCAACGCGGCGCCCCCCGCGGGCACCCGGCGGCCGCTCAGCCACTCGCCGGCAATGGCCGCCAGTGCGTACTGATCGGCGGCCTCGGAGATCGGGCCGCCGGCCGCCACTTCGGGCGCGCAGTACGGCCGGCGCACCGGTGGCCGCACGCCGATGCGCTCGAGCACCTGTGCCACCCCGAGCCCCGTAACGACGGTCTGTTCGACCGACACGATCACATCTCGAAGGTGCAGGCTGCCGTGCGCGATGCCGGCCTCGGCGGCCGTGTCGAGGGCCTCGGCGAGGCGCCGCAGGCGGGGCAAGGCGTCGGTCAGGTGGGCCGGGCCGTACTCGCGCAGCGCGACGTCGAGCGAGTCGCCGTCGACCCACGGCGTCACGACATACGGCTCGACGTCGACGACACCGGTGTCGAGCAGCGGGACGAGTCCAGGATGGGCCGGCCACCCGTGGCGGAGGGCGGCGAGGGCGGAGGCGACGCGCGTGACCTGATCGGGCGTGAGGCCGACGCGGATGACCTTGATGACGACCCGCTGCCGCGTCTCCCCGTCTTCCCCACGAAATACCGGACCCACGCTGCCGGCACCGATCTGGTGCAGGATGCGGAAGCGACCGTAGGTCGCGCGGGGGCCGTCGAACAGGGAGCGGTCCTCGGACAGTGTGGGGCACTCCTCGACAGCCGGAACCGGCCGTCGTCAGTACGTCCGCTCATCTTAACACGCACGCGCGACGACGTTCGCATGACGTCAGCGCGCCGGTTGACACTCCGCGCGACGCTCTGCAACAGTAGCCGTTCGGTGCCGTCCCCGTCCGCTCCCGCGCCTTCCGCCGGCTCGCTCGCCATCGACATCCGCCAGCTGCCGTGGATGCGGCGCCTCGCGGTCGACTATGCGTTCGCGTTCGATGCGCTGGCGCCCTTCTACGCCGGCAACCCGCAGCACGACGAGGCCTGGCGCGAGGCGATCACCCGCGTCCACGCCGCGCCGCCGCGTGCCGGCGCGGCGCTGGCGGCGCTGCTGCAGGCGCAGCAGAGTGCTCGTCAGGCGCCACCCGAGGCCCGCGAGGCGGCCGCCGCCCTGGCTGATCCGCGTGCCGTGGCCGTGATCACCGGCCAGCAGGCGGGCCTCTTCGGCGGCCCGCTCTACACCCTGCACAAGGCCATCACCGCCATCACGCTCGCCCGCCGCGTCTCCACCGACTACGGTGTGCGCGCCGTGCCGATCTTCTGGATCGACGCCGAGGACCACGACTGGGAAGAGGTGCGCGGGTGTACGGTGCTCGACGACGAGCAACAGCCGCACACCATCCAACTGGCCGACCTCGACGGGGCCGGCGATCGGTCGATCGGTCGCCTCGTCCTCGGCGACCAGGCCGCGGCCGCCATCGACGCGCTGGGCGCGGCGCTGCCAGCGACCGAGTTCACGGCGGACCTGCTGGCGATGCTGCGCGACGCCTACGCGCCAGGCCAGTCCATGTCGGCGGCCTTCGGACGCGTCCTGGAGCACATGCTCGGCCGGCATGGGCTGGTGGTCTACGACGCCTCTGACCCGGCGACCAAGTCCATCGTCGGCCCGCTCTTCGCCAAGGCCCTCGACAACCCGGGACGGACCGCCCAGCTCGCCATCGAGGCGGGCGCCGACCTCGAAGGTCGCGGCTATCACGCCCAGGTCGAGGCCGTCGAGCACTCCGCGCCTCTGTTCCTGATGAACGGCGCGCGCCAGGCGATCCGGGTGCACGGGCAGACGGCCGTGGTCGGCGATCAGGAGATGCCGCTCGCCGAGGTCGCCGCGCTCGCAACGGCGTCGCCGGAGCGCTTCAGCCCCAATGTCCTGCTGCGGCCGCTGGTGCAGGATTCGATCTTCCCCACCATCTGTTACGTCGGCGGTCCGGCGGAACTCGCCTACCTCGGTCAGCTGAAGGGCGTCTACGCCCACTTCGGCGTGCCGATGCCGCTCATCGCGCCACGCGCGTCGGCCTCGGTGGTCGACTCGGCGACGCTGCGGATGCTCGCCAAGCACGACGTGCCGATGGCCGGTTACCAGCGTCAGGACGAGCTGACGCTGAACCAGCTCCTCGAGCGGCAGTTGCCGCCGGCCATCGACGCCAGCTTCGCCGACGCCGGCGCCGCGCTGCAGGCGCGCATGGATGCGGTCACCAGCGCCGCGGCCACCGTCGATGCCACGCTCGAGAACGCCGCGAAGTCCACGCTGGGCAAGATGCAGCACGACCTCCAGGCGCTGCACGGCAAGGTGGTGCAGGCAGCGAAGAAGAAGGACGAGACGCTGCGCCGCCAGTTCCGCCGCACGCAGTCGCAGCTCTTCCCGAACGGCCAGCCGCAGGAACGCGAAGTGGGCGCGGTGTGGCTCTTGAACCGCTACGGCCCCGCAGCCGTCGATCGGCTCGTGGACGTGCTGCCGTTCGACGTCGGCCACCACTGGCTGCTCACGATCTGATCGAGCCGTCCAGCCATGTGGTGGTGGCTCCCGCAGCGGCGCTGGACACGGCTGCTCGCGGTCGTCGTGGCGCTGCCGATCTTCGCCGGCGCAGCCATGGCGGGCTACGACTACGGCCGCTTCTCCATCGTCGTCGACGAACGGCTGCATGGCGAACGCGTGCGCACGATTCCGCGGGTCTACGGCCGGCCGCTGACGCTGCGTGGCGGCCTCGCGCTCTCGCCGGACGACGTCGTCCAGCGCCTGAACGACCTCGGCTACACCGCGCGCGAGACCCCGCACGAGGGCGGCGAGTTCGCGGCCGCGGCGGATGCCGTGGCGGTCGTGCCGCGCGGCGGCCGTTTCGCAGGACGGCTGGTGCGCCTCGAGTGGACCTCCGATCGGGCGCGCGCCAGTGCCGGGCCGCCGAGCACGATCGCGCGGATCACCGCCGGCGAGGCCCGCGTCGGCGAGGTGGCTCTCGACGCCCCGCTGCTGAGTGCGCTGGTCACGCCGGCGCGCGAGCGCCGCCGGCGCGTGCCGCTCACCGCGATTCCGCCGCACGTGCAGCAGGCCGTGCTCGCGATCGAGGACCGCCGCTTCTACGTGCACCCCGGCATCGACCCGATCCGGATGGTCGGCGCGCTCGTCACCAACCTGCGCGGCACCCGCGCGTATCTGTCGGGCGCCAGCACCATCACCCAGCAGCTGGCGCGCAACTTCTTCCTCACCGAGGAGATGGCCGAAGAGCAGCAGTCGGGACGGCGCTCGATCCGCCGCAAGCTGCGCGAGCAGTTCATCTCGATGGTGCTCGAGGCCCGCGCGACCAAGGAAGAGATCCTCGAGCTCTACCTGAACGAGGTCTATCTGGGACACCGCGGGTCGTTCGCGATCCACGGCGTCGCGGCGGCCGCGCGCACCTACTTCGCAAAGGACTTGAGCAATCTGTCGATCGCAGAGGGCGCCCTGATCGCCGGGGTCATCCAGTCGCCCGCGAATCACTCCCCGTTTGCCAGCGTCGAACGCGCCCGCGATCGCCGTGACGTCGTGCTGCAGGCGATGCACGACGCCGGCTACCTGGATGCGGCGGGACTGCAACTGGCGCTGCAGGAGCCGATTCGCGCCGCCGCCCGCGCGCTCGACTTCGAGGCGCCGTACTTCGTCGACCATGTCGCCGACGAACTCGATCGCACGCTGCCGGGCCTGACGGCCGGCGCCGCGTCCCTCGAGGTCCACACCACGCTCGACATCAACCTGCAACGTGCCGCGCAGGACGCCGTGCGTTCCGGGCTGGCCTCGGTGGACGAGACGCTGGCGCGCCGCAAACGCCAGGTGCGCCCGCAGGCAGCGCTGGTCGCCGTCGACCCGCGCACCGGCGAGGTGCTCGCGCTCGTCGGCGGACGCTCGTACAACCAGTCGCAGTTCGATCGCGCGACCGCCGCGCGGCGGCAGCCCGGGTCGGTGTTCAAGCCGTTCGTATTCCTGGCGGCCTTCGATCACGCGATGAAGTCCGGGCTCAGCGACGTCACGCCGGCGTCGCTGGTGCTCGACGAACCCGCGACGTGGACGCTGCCCGAGGGCGACTGGTCGCCGGGCAACTTCGACGACGAGTACGACGGCCTGATCACCTATCGCCGCGCGCTGGCGCTGTCACGCAACCTCGCCACGATCAAGGTCGCGGAACAGGCCGGCTTCTCCACCGTCGCCGATCTCTGGAAGCGCACCGGCCTCGGCAAGACGCCGCTCAAGGGCTACCCGTCGATCGCCCTGGGGGTGTTCGAGCTGACGCCGCTCGAGGTCGCGGAGGCGTTCACGACGTTCGCAACGCTGGGACGTCAGACGCCGCTCAGGTCGATCTCCCGGGTCGTCACCGCCGGCCTCGACCGCGCGCCGGCAGCGACGCGGCCGCGCGAGGTCGCCGATCCCGCCGTCACCTATCTCGTGACCAACATGATGCGCAGCGTCCTCAACGAGGGCACCGGCGCCTCGGCGCGCGCCGCGGGCTTCGCCCTCGACGCCGCGGGCAAGACCGGCACGACCAACGATCTGCGCGACGCCTGGTTCGTGGGCTTCACGCCCGAACTGCTGGCCGTCGTCTGGGTGGGCCTCGACGACAACCAGGTCCTCGGGCTCAGCGGGTCGCAGGCGGCCGTGCCGATCTGGACGGCGTTCATGAAGCGGGCGCTGGCCGGCCGGCCCAACGTGCCGTTCACGCCGCCGCCCGGCGTGGTCCAGCTCGAGATCGACCGCGACACGGGCCACCTCGCCTTGCCCACCTGCCCGCGAGTATCGACCGAGGCGTTCCTGGCGGGCACCGAGCCGGCCACCTGGTGTCCCCTGCACCAGTTTCAGTGATAATCGAGCCAGCATGAACCAGGAAGTCTTCGCGGCCCTGGGCGAGGCGATGAAGCGCGCGGAAGACGTGGCGCTCGTGACCATTGTCGCCACCAACGGCTCCACGCCCCAGCGCGTCGGCGCCAAGATGCTGGTCTACGCCGACGGCCGCACCGTCGGCACCGTCGGCGGCGGCTGCTACGAGAACGACGCGTTCTGGAAAGCGAAGGAGTCGCTGAAGACGCGCAAGCCGGTGCGCGTGAAGTACGAACTCGACGACGACTTCGCCCAGGAGAACGGGCTCGTCTGCGGCGGCCAGATGGAGGTCTTCATCGAGCCGATCGAACCGCCGCCGGCCGTCTACGTCATCGGCGCCGGCCACGTCGGCTACTACCTCGGCCAGTTCGCGCACGAAGCCGGGTTCATGGTGCACGTCATCGACGACCGCGAGGCTTTCGCCAACCGCGAGCGGTTTCCGCAGGCCGTCGAGGTCGTGGTCGAGGACATCCCGGCGTGGCTCGCTGGCGCCACGCTGCCCGCCAGCGCCTACGTCGTCATCGTGACCCGCGGCCACCGCCATGACCTCGACGCCCTGCGCGCCGTGATCGCCCGCGACGTCCGCTACGTCGGCCTCATCGGCAGTCGCGCCAAGGTGGCGCGCGTCTACGAAGCGCTGGCCGGTGAAGGCGTCGACCCGGCGCGCTTCGAGCCCATCCACGCCCCGATTGGCCTCGACATCGGCGCCGTTACTCCGCAGGAGATCGCGGTCAGCATCCTCGCGGAGCTCATCGCCGTGCGCCGCGGCCGGGCGGCCGCGCCGTCGGTGTCAGCAGCGTCGCTCAAGTGGATGCCCAAGCTCGACCGACTGCCGCAGCCGCGCTAGCCCGGACCGCCCTGGGCCGTCTGCTATACTCGCAGTTGGCAGTCTCAGGCAGCGAGTGCTAACCGCATGACCTCCGCGCCCCTTTCCGACCGTACCCGCCGGGTCCTGGCCAGCCTGGTACGCGAATACATCGACACCGGCGAACCGGTGGCGTCGGCGGTGCTGTGCCGGAAACCGGGCCTGGGCGTGTCGTCGGCGACGATCCGGAACATCCTCGCGCAGCTCGAGGACATGGGCTACGTCAGCCAGCCGCACACCTCGGCCGGGCGCATCCCGACCGACCTCGGCTACCGCTACTACGTCGACATGCTGCTCGACTCGCGCCGCTCGACGCGCGACGCCTCGTCGGTCGAGGCGCGGCTGCGGGAGCAGGCCGGCGATGCGCCGCTCTTCGATCACCTGCTGTCGAGCGCCTCGCACGTGCTGTTCGAAGTGTCGCATCACCTGGGCTTCGCGATCGCCCCGTCGGACGAGCAGGCCATCTTCCAGCGCATCGAGTTCGTGCCGATCTCCGACGCCCGCGTGCTGGTGGTGACGGTGGCGCGCGGCAACCACGTCTCGCAGAAGGTGGTCGACATCGGCGAGCCGGTGGAGCCGTCGGCGCTGACCCAGGCGGCCAACTACCTCAACGCCGAGTTCTCGGGGCTCCCGCTCGCCGACGTCCGCCAGCTGGTGCTGGCACGGCTGGAGCAGGAACGCACGCTCTACGACAGGCTCCGTGACGTCGCGTTGCGCCTCGCGCGGACGACGCTCGAAGGCATCGAGACGGCGACCGCCGTCTACATCGACGGCACGTCGTCCCTGGCCGACGCCGGCGACGCGCCCGCGGTCTCGCTCTCCACGCTGCACACGCTGTTGCGGATGGTGGAGGAAAAGCAGCGCCTCGTGAAACTGCTCGACGCCTACCTCGACGGCCCGGGCGTCGCCGTGGTCATCGGCGCCGAGCATCAGGATCCGCAGCTGCGCGGCTGCAGCCTCGTCGTCGCGTCGTACGGCGAGGGCACCCGCCGCGGCGCGGTGGGCGTCATCGGCCCCACGCGCATGCAGTACTCGCGCACCATCAGCGTGGTCGACGGCGCGGCCGTGGCCGTGGCCCGCTTCCTGCGCGACCAGAACTAGCCGGCGGCCGGAGCCGCCCCGACATCATGAGTGATTCACCCGTGTCCGACGTTCCTCCGACCGCGCCCGATCAGGGCCACACCGACGCCACCGGCGCGCCGCACGAGGCGCTGCAGCGCGAGCGTGACGACCTCTACGACCGCCTGCTGCGCAAGACCGCCGAGTTCGACAACTTCCGCAAGCGCACCGAGCGCGAGCGGCGCGAGTTCGCGGAGTGGGCTGCGGCCGACGTCCTCACCGACGTGATCGCGGTCGTCGACGACTTCGAGCGCGCGCTCGCGGTCGAGGCGCCGCCCGAGGCGGCGAAGTACCGCGAGGGCATCGAGATCATCCATCGCCAGCTCCTCGAGCTGCTGCGCAAGCGCGGCGTGCAGGCGCTCGAGGTCGTCGGCGCCGACTTCGACCCCACGCTGCACCAGGCCGTCGCCACCGACGAGTCGCCCGGCGCCCGCGACGGCGAGATCCTGAGCGAGCTGCGCCGCGGCTACCGGCTGGGTGAGCGGCTGCTGCGTCCGGCGCTCGTCCGCGTGGCCAGGGCGTCGTGAGCGCGCGCGACTACTACGACGTGCTCGGCGTCGCCAAGGACGCCAGCGAGCCGGACATCAAGAGCGCGTATCGCAAGCTCGCGCTGAAGCACCACCCCGACCGCAACCCCGGCGACAAGGCGGCCGAGGAAAAGTTCAAGGAAGCGGCCGAGGCCTACGCCGTGCTCGCCGACGCCGAGAAGCGGGCCCGCTACGACCGCTTCGGTCATGCCGCCGTGAGCGGCGCCGCCGGCGCGCAGGGCTTCGATCCGTCGGTGTTCACGGGCTTCGAGGACATCCTCGGCGGCCTCGGCGACATCTTCGGCTTCGGCGACGTCTTCGGCGGCGGGCGCCGGCGCGGCGGCCCGCAGCGCGGCTCCGATCTGCGCTACGACCTGGAGATCACGTTCGCGCAGTCGGCGAAGGGCGCCGAGACGACGGTGCAGATCCCGCGTCACGAGAATTGCGGCACATGCAGCGGCTCTGGCGCCGCGCCCGGCACCTCGGCGTCGACCTGCGGCCAGTGCCGCGGCAGCGGCCAGATCCGCTTCCAGCAGGGTTTCTTCACGATGGCCCGAACCTGCGGCACCTGCCGCGGCACCGGACGCGTGATCAGCACGCCGTGCAAGACCTGCCGCGGCGAGGGCCAGATCGAGCAGCAGAAGAAGCTCACGGTGAAGATCCCCGCCGGCATCGCCTCGGGCCAGCGTCTGCGGCTCTCGGGCGAAGGCGAAGGCGGCATGCGCGGCGGACCGCCGGGCGACCTCTACGTCGTGATCTTCGTGCAGGACGACGAGCGCTTCGCCCGCGACGGCAACGATCTCCACACCGGCGCCGACGTCTGGTTCACGACGCTGGCGCTGGGCGGCGAGATCACGGTGCCCGGGATCGAGGGCACGCATCCCGTGAAAATCCCGGAGGGCACCGCCACCGGGTCGGTCTTCCGCCTCAAGGGCAAGGGCATGCCCGACGTCTCGGGACGCGGCAAGGGCGATCTGCTGATCACGGTGCGCGGCACCACGCCGAAAGCCTTGTCGCGCGACCAGAAGAAGCTGCTCGAGCAACTGGCGTCGACCTTCGATCCCGCGAGCCAGGGCGAGAGTCGCGATGACGACAAGGGGCTCTTCGGCAAGGTCAAGGACATCTTTGGCTGAGCCGCGCCGCTGGCCCGCACTCGACGTCCGTTCGGCGGACGTGGACGAGACGGGCGAGATCGGCGGGCTGGTCGCCGCGACGCTGGCCGACTTCGCGCCGCTGGCGATCCAGGACCTGATTCCCCCGCCGCTGCCACCCGGGGGCCTGTGGGACCCGACGGCGCCACCGCCCGAGGAGCCGCCGCCGACACCCGTGGCGTGGCGCGTCTGCTTCGCCGACGTGGCGCAACGCGACGGCGCCGCGGCGGCCGTGCGCGACCTCTCCCTCGGGCTGGCGATCGAGTCGGTCGACCTGCCTGACGACGATTGGGTCGCGCGGTCGCAGGCGTCGCTCACCGCCATCCACGCCGGATGCTTCATCGTGGCGCCGCCCTGGGATCTGCCCGGCGCGCCGCCGGACGGCGTCCACGTGCTGGTCATCGAGCCGTCGATGGGGTTCGGGACCGGGCACCACCAGACGACGCGCCTGTGCCTCGACGCGCTGAGTGGACTGCCCGTCGCCGGCCGGGCCGTGCTCGACCTCGGCACCGGGTCCGGCGTGCTGGCCATGGCGGCGTCGGTGCTGGGTGCACGTCGGGTGCACGCCGTCGACATCGACGCCGACGCGATCGCTGCCGCCGAGCGAAGCGCGGCGCTCAACACCCTGCCGACGCCGGTCGTGTTCGAGACGGCCGACGCGTTCGTCACGCCGCCGGCGCCTGGCGACGTCGTCCTGGCGAACCTGACCGGCGCGATGCTGATCCGCTCGGCCGACGCCCTGGGCGCACTGGTGGCGCCGGGCGGCACGCTGGTCATCAGCGGTTTCATGGATTACGAGCGCCCGGGCGTCGAGACGGCGCTCGAGGCCTTCGACGTCGTCGCGCGCAGCGCCGAGGACGAATGGTGCGCGGCCGTGTTACGCCGCCGCTGACTCGCCGTCGCTACTTCACCGGCCGCTGCTGCCCCTTCACGCGGCGGTCGTTCCAACCATCCACGAGGCGGCGCAGCTCCTTGATCGGCTCGGGGCTGTCGTCGACCTGCAGGCGCAGCACGACGTCGTTGTTGAGCCACACGCCCTGGCCCTTGCCGACGATCAGGATGGCGGCCGACTGCATGCCGCGCTTGTCGCCGCCGGCCACCTGACCGGCCTCGAGCGCGGCGGTCAGGCGCTGCGACAGGTGACCGGTGGTCGACTCGAACGCGCGCACCATCTCGCTGACCACTGCCGGCCCGGCCAGGATGTTGCCTTGCGCCGTGCTGTACTTGCCCTGCGAGTCGCCGGCCCACTCCGTGGCCTTTGGCCCGGTGAACGCCGCGACCTCGCCCTTCTGGTTGATCACGGCGAACTGGCGGCCCTGCTTGGTCCAGCGTTCCGGCTGCGGATCGGGGTCGCTGTCCCAGATCGCCTTGAGAATCGCCGCCGGCGCCATGCCGGCCCGCAGGAGGTCGATGGCCTTCGGGCCGTAGCTGACATCGACGATCGCCTGCGTCGCCGCAACGCCCACACCGGCCTCGGCCCACAGCACGCCGTTCCCGACCGAGAACACGCGCGACTGCACCGCGCCGCCGACCTCGCCGGTGGCCGGGTCGTAGCCGAGGATCGAGAAGGTCGCGACCGGATCGGGATCGCGCGGCGCCTGGGCCGCAATCGCACTGAGTCCCAGTCCCGCCACCAGCGTCGCGGCCATCGTCCATGTCGTCGCCGTCATCGTCGTCCTCCGCGCCACCCCGGCGCTCATCGGTCCCGCCACACGGCCTGACACGCGGCCAGCGCCACGAGTGGTGCCGACACCGCGCGCAGCACCCGTCCGCCGAGTTGCACCGCCGTCCATCCCGCGCCTTCGGCCGCCGTCACCTCGTCCGCGGTCCAGCCGCCCTCGGGGCCGATCGCCAGCGTCGCCGCCACCGGCGCCGGGATGTCGGCGATGGCGCGCGCCTCGCGAACGGCCGCCGGCTCCGTCAGCAGCAGGCGGCAGCCGGCCGCGTCCTGATCGATGACGGTCGCGAAGGCCACGGGATCGTACACGCGCGGCACGACGGCGCGTCCGCACTGCTTCGCGGACGCCACGGCGACGCGCGTCCAGCGCTCGACGCGCGCCGCACGCGTCAGCATGGCGAGCGACACTTCACTGCGCGTCGCGACGAAGGGTCGGATCGCGGAGACGCCCAGCATCACGGCGTCCCGCACGGCGTCGTCGGTGGCGTCGCCCTTCAGCACCGCCAGGGCCAGGCCGTAGGCAACGCGCGGCTCCGGTACCGGGTCGGCGGGCTCGCCGAGGATCACCGTGACGCCCCGTTTTCCCGCGACCTGAATCGTGCCGTGCCACTCACGCCCGCCGCCGTCGAATACACGCACCGCCGCGCCGGCGCCAAGCCGCCGGACGCGCGTGAGATGCGCGGCCTCGTCGTCGCCGAGCGCGACGGTGGCGCCCGCGCGATCCGCACCGGGTGCGAAGACTCGCGGGATCATCAGCGGATTATAGGGCGCATCCGAACGGCGGCTCGCGCAAGGCGGTCGCGGGCATCGTCTATACTTCCCGCGGATGTTCTTCCGCGACCAGGTGGTCGGCAAGTACAAGATCCTGGCGCCGCTCGGCAGCGGGGGCTTCGGCACGGTGTTCCTGGCCGAAGACACGTGGATCGACAAGAAGGTCGCGCTCAAGGTCCCCCACCGCCAGACCCTCGACTTCGGGGAATTGCTGCGCGAGCCGCGCCTGCTCGCCACGCTCAGCCATCCCAACATCGTCACGGTGCTGACGGCGGAGCGCATCGGCGACGTCTTCTTCATCGTGATGGAATACGTCCCGGGCGAGACGCTCGAGGCGATCTCCGATCGCGAGGGGGCGCTGGACCTGTCGCGGGCACTCGACTTCGCCTGCCAGATCTGCAACGCCGTCGATCACGCGCACAGCCAGGGCATCATCCACCGCGATCTCAGACCGGGCAACGTAATCGTGAACGAGTCGGGCATCGCCAAGGTGGCCGACTTCGGCACGTCGCGGTTCCTCGAGATTGCCGCCCACGGCACGACCGTCATCGGCAGCCCGCCCTACATGGCGCCGGAGCAGTTCCACGGCAAGGCCGTGTTCGCGTCGGACGTCTACTCGCTGGGCGTCACCATGTACCAGCTGCTCACCGGCCGGCTGCCGTACGAGTCGCCGGCGCCGAGTGACATCGAGCGGCTGATGCGGGGCGAGCTGACGAGTTCCCCGCGCCTCCACAACCCGAAGATCCCCAAGGTCATCGCCGACATCGTCCTCAAGGCGATGGCGCCCGATGTCCCCGAGCGCTACGCCCGGGCCCACGATCTCCTCGACGCCATCCTGGCCGCCCGCCCTGCGGCGGTCGGCCGCCGGCCGTGGCCCGCGGCAGGCGCCACCGCGGTCCGCGACGACGAGCCCGGCCGTGACATCCGGGAACGCCTGCGCGCCCGTGAGACGCCGGCGCCGCGATTCTGCTGGCATTGCGGCAAGCCGCTGCACGCCAGGACCGGCGCTTGCCCGTTTTGTGGCGAGAAGCAGTAACCGGCCGCCCCTCGCCGGCCTGCAGGCGGTGGGCGGACGGGCCGATACGCTGACCGAGCGGGCCATGGTCTCCCCAGGCCTGCACGGACTGGCATGGACATCAACCAACTGCTGAAGGACGCCACCGATCAAGGGGCGTCGGACGTGCATCTCAAGGTCGGCAACTACCCCGTCGTCCGGGTAAACGGCCAGCTGCGTCCGCTCACCACCGACATCCGGCTCGACCACGAAGCGCTCGTCACGATGGCCGCCACCATCATGTCGGCCAACCAGCGCCAGCGGTTCAAGGACGCGCAGGAGCTCGACCTCGCCTACAGCGTGGCCGGCCTCGGCCGCTTCCGCTGCAACGTGTTCCAGCAGCGCGGCACCATCGGCATCGTGCTGCGTGTCATCCCGATGGGCGTGCGGACCTTCGACGAGCTCGACCTGCCGCCGGTGCTCAAGAAGATCGCCGACGAGAGTCGCGGCCTGGTGCTCGTCACGGGCACCACCGGCAGCGGCAAGAGCACGTCGCTGGCGGCGATGGTCGATCACATCAACAACACCCGCGACACCCACATCATCACGATCGAAGACCCGATCGAGTACCTGCACCGCGACAACCTGTCGATTCTCAACCAGCGTGAGATCGGCAGTGACACCCGCTCGTTCGCGCACGCTCTGCGCAGCGCCCTGCGCCAGGACCCCGACGTCATCCTGGTCGGCGAAATGCGCGACATGGAGACGATCGAGACGGCCCTGCACGCCGCCGAGACCGGCCACCTGGTGTTCTCCACCCTGCACACCCTGGACGCGACCGAGACCATCAACCGCGTCATCTCGGTGTTCCCGCCGCATCAGCAGAAGCAGATCCGACTGCAGCTCGCGTCGGTGCTCAAGGCCGCGGTGGCGCAGCGCCTGATCCCGCGGGTCGACGGCGGCTCGCGCGTGCCGGCTGTCGAGGTCCTGATCGCCACGCCGTTCGTGCGCGACTGCATCGTCGACAAGGAGAAGACCCACCTCATCAAGGGCGCGATCGCCCAGGGCACGTCGCAGTACGGGATGCAGACGTTCGACCAGTCGATCTTCAGCCTCTTCTCGCAGGGGTTGGTCTCGTACGAGGAGGCGCTGCGGTGGGCCTCGAACGTCGACGAGTTCAAACTCAAGGTGCAGGGCATCTCGACGACCGCCGACATGTCGCGCGACCAGATGGCGAGCGCGTTGTTCGCGAAGCCCGCCGCCCCGGCTCCCAGTGCGTCCCCGGAAATCACGCGCTTCGGCGGCTGATCGCCTTCCGCTCACGCCGGCGGCCGCCCGCGGCCTAGCGCTCGCGTGGCTTGGCCAACGCGAGCTGTCGCGCCATCAGGTGCGCCAGCGGCTGCTGCGCCGCGGCCTCGACGCCGGGTCCGCCGACTCCCTGCTCGACGACCTCGCCTCGCGCGGGGTGCTCGACGACGAACGGGTGGCGCGCGCCGCCGCCCGCCGCGAGACCGCGATCAAGGGCCGCGGGCCGTCGCGCACGCGCGCCACGCTGAAGGCGTTGGGCCTGCCCTCTGCCGCGATCGAACAGGCCGTCGACGCCGCCCTCGAGGAGGTCGACGCCGACACACTGCTGGAACGCGCGCTCGCCAAGCGTCTGCGGGGGCAACCGGCGGGCCGCCTCGACCCGGCGGTCACCCGTCGCATCGTGAACGCCCTGGTGCGCCAGGGCTTCGCACCCGGCGCCGTGTTCGCCCGCCTGCGCCGCCGCGGCCACGACGTCGACGAGACGGAGTGAAGCGGCTGGCCGTCAGCGGCTGGCCGCTGGTACCATGTCGCCAATGCTTCCGAACGAGATCCGCCGGTCGTTCCTCGACTATTTCGCACGTCAGGGCCACGCCATCGTCGCCAGCTCGCCGCTGGTCCCGAACGACGACCCGACGCTGCTATTCACGAACGCCGGGATGAACCAGTTCAAGGACACGTTCCTGGGCCGGGAACGCCGCAGCTACTCGCGCGCCACCACCTCGCAGAAGTGCATGCGCGTCAGCGGCAAGCACAACGACCTGGAGAACGTCGGGCCATCGCTGCGCCATCACACGTTCTTCGAGATGCTGGGCAACTTCTCGTTCGGCGACTATTTCAAGCAGGACGCGATCGCGTTTGCCTGGGCGCTGCTGACCGACGTATGGGGACTGCCCAAGGAGCGGCTGCGGGTCACGGTATTCAAGGGCGAGAACGGGATCCCGCGCGACGACGAGGCCTACGCGCGCTGGCGCGACTTCGTGCCGGCCGAGCACATCGGCGAGCTCGGCGCCGCCGACAACTTCTGGGCGATGGGCGACACCGGCCCGTGCGGGCGTTGCTCTGAGATCTACATCGATCGCGGCCCCGGCCTGGCCGGCACCGGCGACTTCATGACCGACGTCACCTCGGGCAGCGAGCGCTTCGTCGAGATCTGGAACAACGTGTTCATGGAGTTCGATCGGTCGTCGGCCGGCGTGCTCACACCGCTGCCCGCGCCCTCGATCGACACCGGCATGGGCCTCGAGCGCATCTCGGCCGTGATGGCTGGATCCACCTCGAACTACGACACCGCGCTCTTCACCCCCGTGCTCGCCGCGATCGGCACGCTGGCCGGACGCAGCCACGGCGGCACCATGGACCCGGCCGACGTCTCGATGCGGGTGATCGCCGATCACCTGCGCGCCATGACCTTCCTGATCGCCGACGGCGTCGCGCCGTCGAATGAATGGCGCGGCTACGTGCTGCGCAAGATCATGCGGCGCGCGATGCGCCATGGCCGCAAACTCGGCCTGGAGTCGGCGTTCCTGCACGGCCTGGTCGACGTCCTCGTCCGCGAGATGGGCGGCGCCTACCCGGAGCTCGTCTCCGGGCGCGATGTCGTCGTCACCACCGTGCGACAGGAAGAAGAGCGCTTCGGCGCGGTGCTGGCCGAGGGCCTGCCGCGGCTCGAGAAGGTCATGGCCGAGGCCGGCGCCGGTGGCCGGATCCCGGGCGACAAGGCCTTCGCCCTCTACGACACCTTCGGCATGCCCTTCGACTTCATCGAGGACACCGCCGCCTCGCAGGGCCTGGCGGTCGACGTCGAAGGCTTCCAGGCGCGCATGGAGGCCCAACGCGAGCAGGCGCGGAAGCACAGCGCGTTCGGGCAGAAGAAGGCCGACCTCTCGGCCGAGGCCCGCGCCGCCGTCGCCGGCGTGCCGGACACGTTCACGGGTTACGAGCGCGAGACCGGCGATGCCACCGCGATCGCCGCGCTGCTCGACGCCGATCTCCAGCCGGTCGCCGCGCTCGACGCCGGCGCACCCGGCATCGTCATCCTGGCCGCCACGCCGTTCTACGTCGAGGCCGGCGGCCAGGTCTCGGACACCGGCGTGTTGCGCGGCGCCTCCGGCGCCGCGACGCGTGTCGTCGACGTCATCCGCCTCGGCGCCGGCCTGCCTCGCGGCCATCGGATCGACGCGGCGGCCGAGCGTCTGACGCCGGGCGCCCTCGTGACCCCCGAAGTCGACCATGCGCGGCGTGGGGCGATTCGTCGCAATCACACCGCCACCCACCTGCTGCACGCGGCCCTGCGCACGACGCTGGGCCCGCATGTGAAGCAGGCGGGGTCGCTGGTGGCCCCCGACCGCCTGCGTTTCGACTTCGCACACGGCACCGCGGTCACCACCGACCAGCGCCAGCGGATCGAGCAGATCGTGAACGACGCGATCCTCGCCAACGACGTCGTGACGACCGCAGTGAAGGACACCGAGCAGGCGATCGCCGACGGCGCGATGGCGCTGTTCGGCGAGAAGTACGGCGATCGCGTGCGCGTCGTAGCGGTCGGCGACGGCGCGTTCAGCACGGAGCTGTGCGGCGGCACGCACGTCCGCGCCACTGGCGACATCGGCCTGCTGGTCGTGACCGAGGAATCGGGGGTCGCCGCCGGCGTGCGCCGCATCGAAGCCCTCACCGGCACCGGCGCGCTGGCGCTGCTGCGGGAGGCGCGGGCCCATCTGCAACAGGCCGCCGAGGCCGCGCACGTGCCCGCCGATCAGCTCGCGCTGAAGATCGAGCAGCAGTCGACGCACCTCTCGCGCGCGCTGAAGGAGATCCGCGAGCTGAAGACGGCGGCCGCCATGGGCACGGCGGCCCCCTCGTCGGGCGGCAGCGGCGAGTCCACCGTCGGCCCGTACACGGTCGTCGTGCGGCAGGTAGCGGATCTCGACCGTGAGGGGCTGCGTGCCCTGGCCGATCTGACGAAGTCGAAGCTCACCGACGGTGTCGTGTTCCTGGCGCAGGCCACCGCCGATGGCCGGGTGGCCATGGTGGCGTCGGCGACGCCCGGCGCCGCGAAGAAGGCGCCGGCGGGCGGCCTGGTCAAGCACCTAGCCCCGATCGTCGGCGGCGGCGGAGGCGGACGTCCCGATTTCGCCGAAGCGGGCGGCAAGGACCCGGCGAAGATCGCGGATCTGCTCACCTCGGCACGCACGCACATCGAATCGCTGCTCGGCGCCTAACGCGATCGAGGCCGGGGCCCGATATAGTGTCGGGGACGTGTGCCCGAACGGGCGGCTCCCCCGCAGTCACCCGGCATGTCTCATACGCGTACGCCGTTGCTGGCCCTCGTGGCGGTTCTTGCCGTCGGGTCCCCCGCCCGGGCGCAGATCTACGCCTGGCGCGACGCCGCCGGCACGATGGTGCTCTCCGACAAGCCGCGCGAGGACGGCGGCCCGGTGCAGACCTTCAAGGTCGAACGGGCCCGCACGCCGGTGCGCGCGACGCGGCCGCCGGATCGCCGGTCCGCCCGTTTCGACGCCTACATCGACGAGCACTCGTCGGCCCACGGCGTCGATCCCGATCTCGTCCGCGCCGTCATCCAGGTGGAGTCGGCCTTCAACCCGCTGGCCGTCTCGCACAAGGGCGCCATGGGCCTGATGCAGCTCATGCCGGCCACCGCCACGGAATTCGGGGTGGTCAACCCGTTCGACCCGGCCGACAACATCGGCGGCGGCGTGCGCTACCTGAAGCGGCTGCTCACCCGCTACGACCAGAAAGTGGAACTGGCGCTGGCGGCCTACAACGCCGGCCCGGGCGCCGTGGACCGCTACGGCCAGCAGGTGCCGCCGTACCGCGAGACGCGCGACTACGTCCGGAAGATCACCAAAGGCCAGCCCGCCGCGGTTGCCGCCCCGCCGAAGCCACCGACGCGGATCTACCGCTGGGTCGAGGTGGTCGACGGCCGCGAGATCGTGCGCTATTCCGACCGCCCGCAGCCGGGCACCCGCCCCGACGCCCCCTCGCCCGACGGCCGCTGACTGTGCTATTCTTCGACTTTTGGTGCCTTTGCACCGCTAGAGGTCTGTACACGTGGCGAAGCGAAACAAGTCGGCCCTGAAGGCCCACCGTCAGAACGTCGTTCATCGCGCCCGCAACCGCGACATGCGCTCGGCCCTGCGCACCGGCCTGAAGGCCATCCGCGCCGCCCTGACCGCCGGGAAGATCGACGAAGCGAAGGGTCTCCTCAGCCAGGCGACGTCGCTGGTGGACAGGATGGCCGGCAAGGGCATCATCCACAAGAACACCGCCGGCCGTTACAAGTCGCGTATCGCGGCGAAGCTCAAGCCCAAGACCGCCTGACCGGCCCGCTGGGCGTCCCCGGGGCGCCCGCGCACACCTCCACCACGAGCCGCTCCAGCACGAACCGCGGCTCGCCTCGCGACGTCTTCAGCGCCAGATCCGCCTCCAGTACTCCGCGCAGGGCTTGGCGTGCCCGCGTGTCGGGGCGCAGGCGGATCACCGCGGCGCGAATCTGCCCCAGCACCATGAACGGCGGCGCCCCCGCCTCGATGAGGGCGTCGATCTCGCGCAGCGCCGCCGCCGTGTTGCCCGCCCAGATCGCCTTGCCCAGGGCGAAGTCCTCGCCCGGTTCCTCGACCGCCGCCACCACGTCGCGGACGTCCGCGGCCGTGATGCCGGACGCCCCCGACGCGTAGAGCACCAGCTTGTCGAGCTCGGCGCGGATGCGCGGCAACGACAGCCCGGTGGCGTCGATCAGCGCGCGCACGGCGGCGCCGTCCATCGTCATCTCGTCGGGCTCGAGCCGCGCCTTGATCCAGCGCACCGCGTCGTCGGCCGAGTCGAGCGTGCCGCAGTCGACCACCGCGGCGTGCTGCAGCAGCAGCTTGGTGATGCGGCGCCCGCGATCGAGCGACGCCGCATCGATGACCAGGGTCGTCAGCGGCTCGGGCGCGGCGACATACGCTTCGAACGCCTCGGCCGGAGAGACGGCGCGCGGCGCGCGCTTCTTCCCTGCCGGCGCGTCGCCGGCGTCGTCGTCCTTCGCTCGCCGTGGAGCGAGCAGCGCCTCGGCCTCGTGGACCAGCACGATCCGCCGCGGCGCCATCATCGGCAACGTGCGGGCGGTGCCGAGAATCGACGACAGCATGGCGTCGCGCTGGTCGGCGTTGCCGGCGTCGCGGCCATGGAACACGGCCGTGTTGAAGGCGTGCAGACCCTCCTCGACCAGGCCGAGGAACGCGTGCGCCAGCTCGAGGCGCGACGGCGCGTCGTCGCTTTCGAGCAGGTAGATCGGGCCGGCCTCGCCGCGGGCGAGCGCGGCGCGCACCTGAGCGGGAGTCATCGGGCCGGGCTCAGAACGCTTCCATGATCGCGCTCACGACCGAGCGCGCGAAGTCGGTCGTGAGGCGGTCGACGGCGGCGCGCTCCTGGTCGATGAACGCACCGGCGCCGGCGGTGGCGGCCACGGTGGCGCTGCCGGCGCTGGCCAGGTCGTATTCGTCACTGAAGTTGAGCGCCGGGTTCTCCCACAGCACCTTCTGCTGACGGGTGTCGGCGAACGACACGCTCACCACGACGGTGAAGCGGTAGCGCGAGGCCTGCTGGTTCGGGTTGAATCCCGCGGGCGCCAGGCCGATGCTGACGAGGTCGCCGCGTACGACGCCGTCGACGCCGGTATCCGTCGGCAGCACCTGGTAGCGGCCGCGGCTCTGGAACTCGACCCGGACCTTCTCGGTGAAGAGCTGTTCCATCGGCGAGTACGGCGTGCGATTGCCGAACATCGGGATGCCGAGCGTGCGGATGTAATCGGGCAGGAACGAGCCGCGGCCCGCCAGCGAATAGCCGCAGCCGGCCGCACCGGCGGTGACGCCGGCGAGGGCCGTGAGCCGCAGCGCCTCGCGGCGCGTGAGCGCCGCGCCCGAAACTCGAGACCCGCGACCCGGACCCTGCCGTGTCATCCGACCACCACCGAGATCAACCGCCGCCCGGGGGCGATGACGACCTTCTTCACCGTCTTGCCGGCGAGGTGAGGCACGACGCCCGGGTCGGCGAGCGCCAGCGACTCGAGTTCCGCGTCCGTGACCGTGGGGCTCACGGTGAGCCGTCCGCGCACTTTGCCGTTGACCTGCACCGGCACCACCAGCGACTCGGCCTGGATCGCCGTGTCGTCCACCGCGGGCCAGCGCGCCATGGCCAGGCCGTCGCCATGGCCGTACTGCGCCCACAGCTCCTCCGCCGTGTGCGGCGCGAACGGCGAGATCAGCACGATCAGCGACTCCACGGCCTCGCGCGCCACCGCGGCGGCATGCGGGGTCGCGGCGGTGCGCTGCGCGTCCGTGAACTGGTAGAGGTCGTTCACCAGCTCCATCATCGCCGAGATCGCCGTGTTCATCTGCTTGCGCAGGTCGATGTCGGCGGTGACCCGGCGGATCGTGTCGTGGGTCTTGCGGCGCAGCGCGCGCTCGTCGGACGTGAGCGCGCCGATGTCGAGTGGTGCGGCCACCGCGCTCTCACGCCAATGCCCAGCGATGCGCCACACGCGCGCCAGCCAGCGGTACATCCCGTCGAGGCCGCTGTCGCTCCACTCCACTTCCTTTTCGGGCGGCGCGACGAACATCACGTAGGTGCGTAGCGCGTCGGCGCCCACCCTCTGCAGCATCGTGTCGGGGTCGACGACGTTGCCCTTCGACTTCGACATGACGTTGCCGTCCTTCAGCACCATGCCCTGCGTCAGCAGGTGCGTGAACGGCTCGCTGTGGTCGATCATCCCGAGATCGCGGAACACCCGCGCAAAGAACCGCGAGTAGATCAGGTGCAGGATGGCGTGCTCGACGCCGCCCGAGTAGAAATCCACCGGGCACCAGTACTTCACCGCCGCCGGGTCGAACGGCAGGCGGTCGTTCTTCGCGTCGGCGAAGCGGTAGAAGTACCACGACGAGTCGACGAACGTGTCCATCGTGTCGGTCTCGCGCCGGGCCGGGCCGCCGCATTTCGGACAGGCCACGTTCACGAACTCGGGGACGTGGGCCAGCGGTGAGTCACCGCGGCCGGTGAACTCCGTGACCGTCGGCAGGACCACCGGCAGCTGGTCGTCGGGCACCGGCACGAC
>CADEDM010000062.1 GCA_902826065.1 uncultured Acidobacteriota bacterium
GATCCATCCCGCACACCTTGAGCGCGTGCTCGATGTGCCGCGCCAGCGCCTCTTCGTTGGTGGCCTGCTTCGGGCCGGCGAAGCCGCCGAGGAACGGCATCAGGTAGATGCCGACCACGCCGCCCTTGTCGGCCATGGCCTTCAGCTCGCGGTCTTCCTTGCTGCGCGGATGGCGGTAGACCTCGCGGCAGCCGGAATGCGTGATGAGCGGCGGCTTCGTCGAGGCGGCGATGCCGGTGGCGGTGGTGCGCGTGCCGCAGTGACTGAGGTCCACGGCGATGCCCAGCGCGTTCATTCGCTCCACGCACTCGAGGCCCAGCGCGCTCAGCCCGGCGTCACCGGGTTCGAGACAGCCGTCGCCGATCAGATTCCGGATGTTGTAGGTGAGCTGGATGATGAGGACGCCGAGGCGCCGGAACATCTCGAGCCGCGAGAGATCGCGCTCGAGCATCTCGGTGTCCTGGAAGCCCAGGATGATCCCGAGCTGTCCGCCCTTCTTCGTACGCGCCAGGTCGTCGTGGCGCCGGATGATCGTGAGCAGCTCCGGATAGCGCGCCGCCTCGCCCGTCCACAGCGCGATGTTCGCCACCGTGGACTCCACGCGATCGCCGCTCACGGTGCAGTTGATCGCCGTCAGCCCGCTCCTGGCGATGTTGGCCCGCTGCGCCGCGGTCAGCGGCCCGCGCGGCGGCCACGGCACGTTCATCGAGCCGGGGTTGGCGAGACCGTCGATGCTGAGGCCACGCCCGTAGATGCCGCGGGCGTCGGCCGCGCTCACGCCGGCCTGCGAGAACGCGCCAGCGCTCGCCAGCGACGGCAGGCCCACGGCCACGGCGGCCCCGAACTCGCGACGGGTGATCGGCATCGGCGTTGATCCGCCGTGCAGTGTAACCCGCGCGGACCGGCGGGTAGAATGGCGCGGTCAGGAGGCTGTCATGCGTACCCGTGCCCTGCTCGCCGCCGCCCTCGTGTGCACCATCGCCGCGACGGCGTGGGCGCAGAATCCCGCGCCGTCATCGACCGGCCGTTCGCCATGGCGTGCTGCCGACGGCGTGACGATCGACGAGCTCGGCAATCCGCAGTACTCGACGTTCTCGCTGTGCGCGATCGACCCGGCCACGGGCCAGTCGGGCGCGGCCGTCACGACGCGGGTGCCGTTCGTCGGACGGGCGGTGCCGTGGGTGCGCGCCGGCGTCGGCGCGGTGTGCACGCAGGCCTCGACGATGGTCGAGTACGGCGTCCGCGGCCTCGATCTCATGGCCAAGGGCGTCGAGCCGAAGGACGCCATCACGCAGCTCCTCGCCGACGACGCCGGCCGCGAGTCGCGACAGCTCGGCATGATCGACATGAAGGGCCGCGCCGCCGCGCACACGGGCAAGTCGAACAACTTCTGGGCCGGCAGCCGGCAAGGCCAGAACTACACGGTGCAGGCCAACATCATGGTCGGCCCGGAAGTGGTCGAGGCCGTGGCGACCACCTTCGAGGCCACGGAGGGCAGCGGCCTGCCGCTGGCGGAGCGCATGATCCTCGCGCTCGAGGCCGGGCAGGCCAAGGGCGGCGACAGCCGCTGGGGCAACCTGCAATCGGCCGCGATCCGCGTCGCCGATCCCAACGATCCGGGCCGCGGCAATGACTTCATCACGCTCGCCATCGAGGTCGG
This sequence comes from uncultured Acidobacteriota bacterium, assembly GCA_902826065.1. Classification (GTDB taxonomy): domain Bacteria; phylum Acidobacteriota; class Vicinamibacteria; order Vicinamibacterales; family UBA2999; genus CADEFD01. Next base: position 1,661 of record CADEDM010000062.1, read on the forward strand.
CGAGCACGCCGAGCCCGTGGGCGAGATGAAGCGCATCTACTACACGACGCAGCGGCGGCTCGGCTATCGGGCGTTCTCGCAGATCGAGGGCCCCGACGTCGTCGAGCTGAAGCGCATGCTGCACGCGCTCGGCTTCTGGCGGACGTCGCTGGCGACGTTCCCCGACACGCCGGTCGTCCCGAACACGCGCGCCATGCAGGAGCTGCGGCGCAGCGACCCGGCGAAGTTCGACGCGCTGCAGACCGACGGCCGCAAGGCGGCGGCCGACTTCGCCCGCGACTACGCGCAGTTCGACGCTGAGACGATCGCGGCGGTCGACGCTTTCCGCAAGCAGCACAAACTCAGCTACGCCGGCAATCCCGCGGGGCTCGTGGACGATCGCTTCGTCGCGGCGCTGCGCGCGGCCTACCTGGAGAAGAAACGCGCCCGCTGACGCGACGGCTGGCGTGTCACGACCCTGACACCGCGTTGGTTCGCGCGTCGGCGCGTTGACGCCGCTACCTCTGCCATATGGGCGCGCAGGTGACCACGGCGGCCGCCGTTTGGCACGGCATCGACGGCCCCTCGCGCGTTTCTCGTGTCGTGGTGTGCACGCTACCTCCTGTGTAGCTGACAGTCGCTGACAAGCGCCCTCGCCGCGGCGTCCACACTCGGACAGCGGCGGCTGGCCCCCCTCGACGCCGCGATCGGCAGGCATGGTTCCTGCTGTTCTCGCGTCGAGTCATGGCCGAACACCCACGCCTCCAGTGGATCGCGATCTGCGCCGCAGTCGCCATCGCCGCGACGCTCGCGGTCAGCGGCACGCGCGCGAAGGCGGCGCTGGAGCCACCGGACGCGCCCCTCGACTTCCGGCTCGCCGGGCGTGTCGATCATCGGCTGACCCTCGCCTGGCAGGCGCCGGCCGGACCGACGCCCGATCTCTACGTGATCGAGGGCGGTCTCACGCCGGGCGACGTGCTCGCCAGCATCCCGGTGACGGCGTCGCAGACGGTCGTCGACCTCGACGTGCCGTCAGGCACGTTCTTCATCCGTATCCATGCCATCGCCGGCGGCGAGCGCAGCCTGCCGTCGAACGAGATCATGGTGACCGTGGGCGCCGGCGCGCTCCAGTCGCCGCCGACGGCGCCGTCCGCGCTGCTCGGACTGGCCGATGGCGACACGCTGCACTTGTCGTGGACGTTGCACCCCGATCGCGGCGCGATCGCGGCCGTGCTGCTGCAGGTCAGCGGGCCGGTCAGCGGCACGCTGGCCCTTGGGCCGGTCGAGTCGTTCACGTTCTCAGGCGTGCCTTCTGGCGCGTACACCTTCGCCGTGGTCGCGACCAACGACGCCGGGGAGAGCCTGCCGTCGAACGCCGTGACCCTCGACTTCCCCGGCACCTGCAGCGGGCCACCGCAGCCACCCACGGGATTCCGTTCCTGGCGCACCGGCACGCACCTGTTCATCGGCTGGGATCCGCCCGTGGCAGGCCCGGCAGTATCGCGGTATCGCGTGCGCGTGGACGGGACGTTCACGGTCGCCTTCGAGACAACGGAGCGCCTCGTCTCCGCGCCGGCGCCCGACGGCACCTACATCGTGCACATCGATGCCGTGAACGCCTGCGGGACGTCCGCGCCGGCTGCGGCCATCGACTGGACCGTCGCCGTCCGCCAGGAGAAGGACCTGGCGGTCTACTGGCCCGCCGAACCGGGACACGTCTATCGCGTCTACTGGTCGACGAGCCCGGGCGCACTCGACGCGCCCACGCCCGCCCTGCCGTCGATTGATGTCTCCGGCTCGCCCGCCAGGGTGCCGGTCGACGACTCCGCGGCGGCCTGGCACTTCCGGGTGTTCGAGGTCAGCGGGCCGGTCGCCACGGGCGGATCGCCGCGCACGATGGTGCCGACCTTCGCCGTCCGCGACTACCTCAGTTGGCCGGGCAACACGGCGCCGGTGCTGTGGGACGTGAACGGCGACGGCTGTCTCGACCTGCTGGGCGCATGGGGACGGTGCGACGGCTCGTTCGAGCGCTACGACCTGGCCGCCATCGGCCTCGGCCATTTCACCGCCGGCGGCGCGCGGAAGGACTCGCGCTTCGCCGACTTCACCGGCGACGGGATCGTCGACGTGTTCACCAACGTCTACCTCTCGGCCGACAACCCGGTCGCGGAATCGGTGCTGCACGTCGGGCGGCCCGACGGCACGTTCGCCGAGGATCCGGCGGTGACGGCGCTGGGCGTGCGCGGCTGGGGCGAGACGATTCTCGCGGCCGACTTCGACAACGACGGCGACCTGGACATCTTCAACCCGCAGTACACGCATCGCGGCGACGGCGGCCAGAACTGGCTGCTGATCAACGACGGCGCCGGCCACTTCGTCGACGTCGCCGCCGCCGCCGGCGTCGCCCAGAACGCCTTCGATCCGCCGGAGGGCGCGCAGGCGATCGACTGGAACGACGACGGTTTCCTCGACATCCTGGTCGGGTCGCAGCTGTTCCTCAACAACGGCAACCTCACGTTCACGGACATCTCGGGTGCGATCAACCTGCCGATGCGGTTCGACGAGGGCCTGAAGCTCTTCGACGTCGATCTCGACGGCGATCTCGACCTGGTGCACAACAACACCTTCCTGACCAAGCTCTATCGCAACGTCAACGGGCGGTTCGACGGCGGCGTCGATGTCGATGGTTCGGAACAGGGCCTCACCGCGGCCTTCGGCATCAACACGTGCGACGTCAACGGCGACGGCTACGAGGACGTCGTCCTGCCGAGCAACGAGGTGTCGACCAATCAGGGCCTGCCCCGAGTGCTCATGAATGTGCGCGGCTCCCTGGTGCGGTCGGATCTCGGCGGCACGCCGGTCACCAACCATCTCGTGGCGTGCGCCGACCTCGATGGGTCGGGCATGCCCGACATCGTGAGCCGCTGGACGGTGCCAGGTTTCGCTCCGTCGAGCGTGCCGGTGGCGCTGGTGCAGTACCGCACCTACCTGTCGCAGGCGCCCCGCACGCCGGGCATCACGCTGCGGGTCGTCGACGCGTCGGGGCGCAAGAACCAGCAGGGCCGGCCGGTGCGCCTGCGGCCGCGATCGCAGCCGGCGGTGACGCTCGTGCGCGAGGTCGAGGCCGGATCGGGCTACCTGTCGCAGAACGGCTACGATCTCCTGGTCGGCGCGCCGTGGGCGGGGCCCTACGACGTCGAGGTGCGCTTCGCCGATCGGGTCGTGACGGCCACGGCGATGCCGGGCGACGTGCTCACCATCCGCGCCGACGGCAGCGTTGCCGCCGGCCTGCACTGACGGCGGCGGCGCGTCAGCGGAACAGGCTCTTCGCGATCTTCACGTGCACGCCCATCGTCGGACGGTCGACGAGCTGCGTCACCGCGACGTGTCCGGCCACGCTCACGAGCTGATACGCCTGGTGCTTCGTGAGCTTCCGCGTGCGGGCCAGGAAGTCGACCATCTCCTGGATGGCGATGCGCGTCGCCACCGCGAGATCGGGGTCGGCGCCCATGCTGATGTAGTCGGTCGCGGTCTCCGCGCGCGGCCAGGTCAATGACTCGCCCTTGCGCACGGTGAGCTGCAGCCGTCCGCGCAGCGACGTCTCGATGCCGGTCTGGCTGACCTCGCCGTCGCCCTGCGCGGCGTGGCCGTCGCCCACGGCGAACAGCGCGCCCGGCACGAACACGGGGATGTAGAGCGTGGACCCGGCGATGAGCTCCCGGTTGTCGAGGTTTCCGGCCATGCGGCTCGGCGGGTTGCTGCTCATGCGTCCGACCGCCGCCGTGGGCGCCACGCCCATGCTGCCGAAGAACGGCTTCAACGGCACGACCATGCCGGGGAAGAACTCGGCCGTCATGGCTGCGCGGTCGAGCGCGACGATCTTGACCGGCAGCGACCGGTCGCAGTTCTCGGGCACGAAGCCGCTGCAGCCGTTGTAGCCGTAGTCGATCGCGAGGTCGACGGCCAGCACCTTGACCTCGAGCACGTCGCCTGGCTGCGCGCCTTCCACGTAGACGGGCCCGGTGAGGATGTGCCCGCCGGGACCGCGACGATCGCCGGTGACCTCGGTGACGATGCGGCGCAGCGACGCCTGCACACGGTCGGGCGCGAGGCCGGCGCGCTCGAGGCCGGCCGGCGAGTTCGTGAGCAGCGTGTCGACGTCGATGATGTCGCCCGACGCAATGCGCAGCACCGGCGCGGCCTCGGCCCAGTAGTAGCCGTAGGCGACCGTCGACGGCGTGGCTTCGAGACGGTGAGTCGTCGGCGTCTGCGCCACGACGCCGGCAGCGCCGGCCGCGACGACGACGGAGAGCGCGGCAGCGAACGAGCGGCAGCCCATGTCAGCGTGCGGCGGTCGTGTCGCTCAGCACCGGCCTGGCGAAGCGGCGGAAGAAGCTGGCGTCCTTCCACTGCGGCCGGGTGTCGCGGCTGGCGACGCGCAGGCACAGCTCGCCGATCATCTTCGTGAAGGTGGCGGCGGCGCCGCGGTCGATCGGCTGATCGAGATCGTCCGACGGCGCGTGATAGCGGTCGTGCGTCCACTCGGCGGCGATCTTCGCCTCGGGCGATCCCTCGTCGTAGCCGACCTTCATCGCCAGCGCCGGCACGCCTTCGCGGATGAAGCTGTACTGGTCGCTGCGGATGAAGCGATTGCGGTGCGGCTCGGGATCGGGCTGCACCGCCAGATGCATGCCCGTGGCCACGGCGCGCAGGTCGTCGCCCAGGTCCGACTCGTCCAGGCCCAGCGCCATCACCGTCTTCATCGGGAAGAGCGGCAGGAACATGTCCATGTTGATGTTGGCGATGATGCCGTCCTTGGCGACGCTGGGGTGCAGGGCGAAGTAGCGCGACCCCAGCAGGCCTTTCTCTTCCGCGGTCACCGCCACGAACACCACCGACCGCCTGGGCCGCGTGGCGATGACGGCCTTGGCCGACTCCAGCAGGGTGGCGATGCCCGACGCGTTGTCCATCGCGCCGTTGTAGACGGCGTCGCCGTTGATGGCGGCACCGAGCCCGACGTGATCGAGGTGCGCGCTGAGCACGACGAACTCGTCGGCGAGCGCGGGATCGCGGCCGCGCACGATGCCCACCACGTTCTGCGACTCGACGACCTGGCTGTCGACGGTGACCGTGGCCTTCACCGACACCGGCAGCGCGAAGTGCGGCAGCGCCTTGCCCTCGTCGGCGATCTTCAGCACCTCGGCGAAGGTGTGGCCCGAGCCCTCGAACAGCCGCTCGGCCTTCGCGGGGTTGAAGGCGACGGACATCTGCTGTCCGGCGGTGTCGTCGAGCGAGGCATCGGCGAGCGCCATCGCGGGATTGAGACGGTTCGGCGACGACCGTTCCCACGGCACGTCCATCGACTTCGGATTGGCCACCGAGATCGTGCCCACGGCGCCGAGGCTGCGCAGCGTGGACCAGCGTTCGGCCGCCGACTGGTAGTGCGCGCTCAGGGCGCCCGGCACCTGCTTCGGTGAGCCTGCCAGGTAGACCACTACCTTGCCGCGCACGTCGAGGCCCTCGAAGTCGTCGTGGTTGGCCTCGGGGATGCGCAGGCCGTGGCCGACGAAGACCAGCGGCGCTTCGAGCTGCGGCGCGGCGTCGATCCGCATGCCGAAGGTGGCTTCGTCGCCCAGCGACACCGGCGACGCCTTCCCTTTGCGTACGAGCGCCAGGCTCGACTTGCTCTCGTCGATCTTCCGCGAGCGGAACGTCACCGGCTGCAGGAAGCCGTCGGTGCCCGCCGGCTGCACGCCGGCGCGCGTGAACTGGTCGGCGACGTAGTTGGCGGCCTTGCGGTGCTCGGGGCTGCCGGTCTCGCGGCCGCGCATCTCGTCGGCGGCGAGGAACTGCACGTGCTCCCACCAGGCGTCGGCGCGGCTGCCCTCGGGAACCTTGTCGACGGTCGCCGGCGTGGAGCCGCCGGCGGAACCCGACGCTGGTGCGGGTGCGGCACAGCCGGCCAGCGGCAGCGCCAGCAGTGGAAGGAGCAACAGTCGTGCGGTCATGGAGGGTCCTGAATCAACGGGCGTGATCGGCGGCGACGTGCTCGCGCAGCGCGTCGCGTCCGAAGTCGCCCTGAAAATCGCGCCAGACGGCGTGGATGTGGTTCCCGTCGTTCTGGGTGTTGTCGTACTCGATGAGGAAAGTCGGGCCCTGCACCCGGTAGTAGTGCTTGGCGCCGCGCTTCAGCGGGCCGGCCCACGAGAACGTGATGGCGCCGGTGCCCGCGTCGGTCAGCCGGCGCATGCGCTCGGCGGCGATGTCGTCGGCCATGAGCGTCGTGTAGGCGCCGATCACCTTCATCAGCAATTCGCGCTGCGGCGAGGTCATCTTGCCGGCGGCCAGTCCGGGCGGTCCCAGCGGCCCGATGTCGAGCGTGTTCGACGACACGATGTCACCCGGCGCGACGCCGGCGAGCACCGCGGTCTGCCGCTGCTGGTCGGTGAGCGTCTCGATCAGGCTGCGGCCGGCGTCTTCGAGCGACGCCAGCACCCGCTGCCCCTTCGCCGGCCCGTCCATGACCTCGGCCGGATTCGAGCCGGTGAACGACGGTGACGACGCCACCACGCGCCCGTTGGCGATGCTGAAGTGCAGCGACAGGTGATGCCCTTCCACGCGCCAGCCCCACGAGCCGCGCGGCGCCGGGTCGCCGAAGACGCTGAAGTGGTAGTCGAGCGGCGAGCGGGCGAAGCGCGGGCTGTTCTCGATGACGCGCAGCACGTTCTCGAGCTGGATGATCGACGTCGCGATGCCGTAGCCGTGCGCGCTCAGGCCGGTGCGCAGCAGCGCCCGCGCCTTCTCCTGCTGCTCGGGCGTCATGGCCTTGAAGGTCAGCCCCTTGCGCGGGAACATCTCGTCGGGGATGAAATGCCAGCGCATCCGTTCGGGCGAGACGTACTCGAACTTCGCGTGTGCTTTCTGTTCCGGACCGAGGGACGCCAGGAAGCCCTGCGCCGCCGACGCCATCCGCGCCGCCGACTGCTCGGTTGCCGTCACCACCGCGAACCGCGCCGCCACCAGGAGCGCCACGGCCACGCCCACCCGCACGGTCACTCGTCTGCGCATCGTCGCTGCCCTCGCCTGCCGGAAGCGGGAAGTATAGACGTCAGCCGAGCGCAATGGACACGTACTTGAGGTCGAGGTATTCCTCGATCCCCCATTTCCCGCCCTCACGGCCGAGCCCCGAGGCCTTCACGCCGCCGAACGGCGCCTGGGGGGTCGAGGGCACGCCGTCGTTCACGCCCACGATGCCGAAATCCAGGGCTTCCGAGACGCGGAAGGCACGGCTGAGGTCGCGGGTCCACAAGTAGGCGGCGAGGCCGAAGGGCGTGCCGTTCGCGGCCGCCACCGCCTCGGCGTCGCGTTCGAAGCGGACGAGCGGGGCAATCGGCCCGAACGTCTCCTCTTCGAGGATGCGCATGCCGGGCCGGACGTCGGCGAGCACGGTGGGATCGAAGTAGAGGCCATCACGCGCAGCACCGCCCACCAGGGCGCGAGCGCCCTTGCTCACGGCGTCGTCGACATGCGCCGAGACCTTGTCGTGACCCTGCCGATCCACGAGCGGACCGACGTTGGTGGCCGGGTCCATGGGATCGCCGACGCGCAGCGCCCGCACGGCCTCGGTGAGCCGGCTCGCGAAGGCGTCGTGGATGCCGGCCTGCACGTAGATGCGGTTGGCGCAGACGCAGGTCTGTCCGGTGTTGCGGAACTTCGACAACACCACCTCGCGCACCGCGGCATCGAGATCGGCGTCGTCGAAGACGAGGAACGGCGCGTGCCCACCCAGCTCGAGCGAGACGCGCTTCACCGTCTTCGCGGCCTGCGCCGCCAGCAGCACGCCCACCTCGGTGCTGCCGGTGAACGTCAGCTTGCGAATGCCCGGTTCGTCGAAGAACGCGGTCGACACGGCGGCAGGCTCGGATGTGGCGATGACCTGGAACACCTCGGCCGGGCCGCCGGCCTCGCGCCACAGCTCTTCGAGCCGCAACGCCGTCAGCGGCGACTGCTCGGCCGGCTTCACGACGAAGGTGCAGCCGGCGGCCAGCGCCGGCGCGGCCTTCCGCGTGATCATCGCCGCCGGGAAGTTCCACGGCGTCACCGCGTAGACCGGGCCCACCGGCTGCGGCCGCACCAGCAGCCGCTTGTGCGCGAACTGGCTGGGCACCGTCTCGCCGTAGACCCGCTTGGCTTCCTCGGCGTACCACTCGACGAACGCCGCGGCGTACTTCACTTCGCCGCGCGACTCGGTGATCGGCTTGCCCATCTCCTCGGTCATGAGCCGCGCGAGCCGATCCTCGTCGCCGATCATCAGCGTGAACCAGCGGCGCAGGATGGCGCTGCGGTCGTAGGCGGTGCGATCGCGCCAGGCCGGGAACGCCTCGATGGCCCGGCGGGCGGCGGCGCGGGCCTCGGCGACGCCCGCGTTCGGCACGCTCTGGACGCGCTGGCCGGTGGCCGGATTCTGGACGTCGAACGTCGGGCTCATGCCAACACCTCGCGGCACGCGCCGGCGAGGATGTCGAGCCCGCGCGCCAGTTCGTCGGGTGGCGTCGTGAGCGGCGGCAGCAACCGGATCACGTTCTTGCCAGTGCCGGACTTCAGCAGCAGCAGGCCACGGGAGCGGGCGAGGTCGACGATCTTCTGGGCCGAGGCGGCATCCGGGGCCTTCGTCGGCGGCGTCACGATCTCGATCGCCTTCATCGCCCCGAGCCCGCGCACGTCGCCCACCTGCGGATGCGCGGACTGCAACGCGGCCAGCGCCGTCGCCGTGGTCGCGGCCTGACGCGCCGCCTGCTCGAGCACCTGCTCGTCTCTGAACACGTCGAGCACGGCCAGCGCCGCCGCGCACGCCACCGGGTTCCCGGCGTAGGTGCCGCCGAGCCCGCCCGCGGCGGGCCCGTCCATGATCGCCGCCTTGCCGACCACGGCCGACAGCGGCAGTCCACCACCCAGGCTCTTGGCCATCGTGACGAGATCCGGCTCGATGCCGTAGTGGTCGTAGGCCCACATCTTCGCCGTGCGGCCGAAGCCGGTCTGGATCTCGTCGATGATGAGGACGATGCCGTGCGCCGTGGTCAGGCGCCGCAGCTCGCGCATGAACTCCGCCGGCGCGGGCACGAAGCCGCCTTCGCCGAGTTGCGGCTCGATGATGATCGCGGCCACCTGCGCCGGCGTGACGCGCGTGTCGAACAGCTGCTGCAGGGCCGCGAGGGCATCGGCCGAGGTGATGCCGCGGTACTCGTAGGGGAACGGCGTATGGTAGATCTCGGGCGCGAACGGCCCGAAGTTCTGCTTGTAGCCGGTGCTCGACGCCGTCATCGTCAGCCCCATCAGCGTGCGGCCGTGGAAGGCGCCGTTGAACGCGATCACCGCCGGGCGGCCGGTGTAGCCGCGCGCGATCTTCACCGCGTTCTCAGTGGCCTCGACGCCGGTCGAGAGCAGCAGCGTCTTGTTGGGGCCGCCGGCCACCAGCCCGTTGAGCCGCGCGGCCAGCTCCACGTACGGGTCGTAGCTGGCCACCTGGAAACAGGTGTGCATCAGGCGATCGAGCTGCGCCTTGGCGGCGGCGACGACCTTCGGATGGCGATGCCCGGTGTTGAGCACGCCGATGCCGCCGATGAAGTCGAGGTACTCGCGGCCCTCGGTGTCCCACACGCGCGAGCCTTCGGCGCGGGCCACGAAGAACGGATGCGTCTCGGCCACGCCGCGGGCGACATGCTGGGCGCGGGCGGCGGCGGTGGCGAAGGGGGACGGCGCGGCGGACGTGCTCATCTCGTGACCTCGTGCTGCATGGCGGCCCACAGCCGCTCGACGTGGACGCGTTCGGTCTGCTCGGCGCCGATCGACACCCGCACCATCCAGCGGCCATCGAGCATCGCGGGCGTCAGGTAGGCCTGTCCCGATCGGTTCAGGCGATCACACCACGCCTGTGTGTGCGTGTCCAATGCCCCGTCCATTAGGCCGGGCGGCTCGTGACGGAGGCAGATCGTCTGCAGGGGCACCGGCGCCAGCAGCCGCCAGCCGGCCGTGCCGGCGACCTGCGCGGTCAGCCAGCGCGCGTTGTCCAGGTCACGGCGGAGCCGTGCTTGCAGGCCCGAGACGCCTTGCTCGCGAATGAGGAACCACAGCTTCAGGGCGCGGAACCGGCGGCCCAGCGGGATACCCCAGTCGCGGTAGTTCTTCACGCGGCCGTCGGCCGACGACTGCAGGTAGCTGGGGTTCGTGGACATCACGCGCACGAGGTGTTCGGGGTCGCGCACGTAGTACACGGTGCAGTCGAAGGCCGCACCCAGCCACTTGTGCGGGTTGAGCACGACGGAGTCGGCAGCTTCCACGCCGGCCCACATCCACCGGCACTCGGGAAGCACCATCGCCGAGCCGGCCATGGCGGCGTCGACGTGCAGCCAGAGGTTCGTGCCGGCGATCACGTCGGCGATGGCCTGCACGGGGTCGAGGGCGGTGGTGGTGGTGGTGCCGGTCGTAGCGACGACGGCGCACGGCACGCGACCGGCGGCCCGATCGGCGGCGATCGCGTCGGCGAGTGCGTCCGCACGCATCGCGTAGGCGGTGTCGCACGCGACGTGGCGGATGTTGTCCTTGCCGAAGCCGGCGAGCAGGGCCGCCTTGTCCACCGAGCTGTGGCTGTAGGCCGAGGTGTACACGACCAGCGGGGCCGGCTCGCCCTGCAAGCCACCACGCGCCAGGCCGTAGCTGGTCGCGCGCTCGCGAGCGCAGATCAACGCGAGCAGCGTCGACGTCGACGCGGTGTCCTGAATCACGCCCTGCCAGCGGTCCGAGAGGCCGGTCATCTGCCGCAGCCAGTCGGTCGCCACCTCCTCCACTTCGGTGAGCGCCGGGCTCGCCTGCCACGCCAGGCCGATGGCGCCGAAACCGGTCGACGCGAAGTCGCCGAGCACGCTCGCCAGCGTGCCGTTGCTCGGGAAGTAGCCGTAGAACTGCGGATGCTGCCAGTGCGTCATCCCCGGCACGACCACCGACTCGAGATCGGCGAGCACGTTCTCGAACGGCTCAGGCTGCTGCGGTGGCGCCGTCGGCAACTGCGCCCTGACGGCGCCGGGCGCGGTCTGCGCCATGACGGGACGGGTCGCAACACCGGCGCGGTAGTCGGCGATCCAGTCGACGATGGCGTGGCCGAACGTGCGGAATTCTTCTGGGGTCATGGCGAAGTGACGGGCGGTCAGGTCCGCGACGGCGTGTGACGTGCGCCGTCGTCGGCGGCGCGGGTCAGCGCGCCCACTGCCGTCGAATCCACGGCTCGGCCGCCGCGAGCGCGTCGATGTAGCCCGACACCATGTTGTGGGGCACGTCGTCGATCTCGGCCAGGGTCACGTCGGCGCCGCGGCCCTTGAGCGTCTGCACGGCCTCGGTGACGGCCTCGGTGTCGATGACCTGATCGGCGCGGCTCTGGATGACGTAGAGCGGCATGCGCAGCAGCGGCGTCGCCCACTCGGTGCTGGCCGCGCGGGCCTTGCGCGCCGCGGCGACATCGGCCGCTGAGCGCACCGGCGTCGTCAGCGGCGCTGCCGCCATCGGAATCGCGGCGCGGAAGAGGTCGCCGTGAGTGGCCGCGAAGTACCAGGTGCCCTGTCCGCCCAGGCTGAACCCGGTGACCAGCGTCTGTCGCGCGTCGATGCGGTGCTGCGTCCGCACCTCGGCGAGGACCGCCATCACCGCCGCCTCGCTGTCGGGATGTGCCCAGCTGAACTCGGGCGCATCCGGCGCGACGATCACCGCCTCGAGATCTTTCAGCGCCGGATAGACGAGCTGTCCGACGTAGCCGAGCCCGAAGTACGGCGACAGGCCGGGCTCCTGCGACGTGCCGAAGTGCAGGCCGACGATCAGCGGATACCCGGCCTCGGGCGCCGGCGTCTTCGGCACCAGCGTGCCGTAGGTGATCGAGCGGTTACCGACTTTCAGCTCACGTTGGTCCATCCGGACCGGCATCTGGTCCAGACGCTGTTCGAGGGCACGGCGGCGCATGAGCGCGATCGTAGCGGATAGCGATGGCCGCCCGCCATCGCCGGGCGGACCGGCGGCGGCCCCGGGGCCGGGCGTCGTCAGCGCCGCATCGTGGCCGCGAGGACACCGCCCAGCAGGTAGGCCACCGACATCCCGGCGGCGAGCAGCGTGGAGTAGATCAGCGGCTGGTAGCGGCCGTCGTAGAGGCCCACCGCTGCCCACGCCACGAACCACAGCCACGGCCGCGCGTACTGCCACGCGCCGACGGCCGGCGTCGCCAAGCCGCGGCGCACGCTGAAGAAGCCGACCATCGCCGAGCCCACGGCGCCCGCGCCCACGCCCGTCCACGCGACCGTCGCCGCGCCGACGAACACGGCCGTGACGACGACGAACAGCACCACCGACGCAAACGCCGCGTAAAGGCCTGGAACGATGTCGGTGCGCGGCGCGGACACGAGGATCGATCGAGTATAGGTCAGCCGCTCCAGACGGCTGGCGCGGCTCACGCCGCCCGCATCGGCTGGCCGACCATGATCCGGTGGCCGTCGATGGTGCGGACGCCGAACTCGCGCATGCCCCACGGCTCGTCGCGCAGCGGCTTCAGCAGATCGGCGCCAGCCGTGACCACGCGCGCGTAGAACGCGTCGATGTCGTCGACGTCGAGGTAGGCGACGTAGGAGTGGTCGCCGAGATCACGGGCCGGCGTGGCCTCGGGACACTCGCCGGCCATCACGTGACAGCGGCCGTGCGAGAGGAACGCCCAGCCCGGCGCCTCGACGTCGTGGATGCGGAACCCGAGCACGTCGCGATACCAGGCGATCGAACGCGCGAGATCGGGCACGGCAATCACGAGCCGATGGCCGAGCACCGCCATGTCAGTACTCGGCGAAGATCCGCCGCAGCTCGGTCAGGTCCCGCGTCTTCGTCAGCGCCAGCATGAGCAGCACGCGCGCCTTCTGCGGATTCAGGTTGTCGGCCGGCACCATGCCCAGCGGCTCGTATTCCGGCAGCGGCACGACGCGGCCGTTGCCGGTGCGGTTCGATCGCACGAGCACGGGGCGCGTGGCGGCCGGGCGGTCGAGCAGCGGCTTCAGCGAGGCGCGCTCGGCGGTGGAGATCAGCCCGGCGCCGGTGCCCGCGAACACGATGCCCTGCACGCCGCTGGCAGCCAGAGCCTCCGCCATGATCGTGCTCGGCTGGATGTACGAGTAGAGGATCTCGACCGCCGGCAGGCTGGTGCGCCCGGTGACGTCGAACTCGGACCGCGCCGTGTGGCGCTTGGTCGACTGGCGGTAGAACACCACGCGGTCGGCGTCGACGTAGCCAAGCAGGCCGAGCTCAGGCGCCTTGAAGGTCTCGACGCGGTAGGTGTTGGTCTTGGTGACCTCGCGCGCGGCGTTGATCTCGTCGTTCAGCACGACGATGACGCCCTTGCCCACGGCCTCCTTCGAGACGGCGGCCCGAATCGCGTTCAGCAGGTTGAGCGGGCCGTCGGCGCTGATTGCCGAGGCCGGCCGCATCGAGCCCACCAGCACGACCGGCTTGTCGTGCTTGACGGTGAGGTTGAGGAAGTAGGCCGTCTCCTCGATGGTGTTGGTGCCGTGCGTGATGACCACGCCGGCGGTCGTCGGGTCCTCCGCGAAAATCCGGTTGATGCGGTTGGCCAGCGTCAGCCAGTGCGCCACCGTGATGTCGGTGCTGCTGACGTTGGCGATCTGCTCGACTTTGACCTCGGCGACGTCCTTGATCTCGGGCACGGCCGCGACGAGATCCTCGCCGCGCAGGGCGCCGGTGTTGTACTCGGCAAGGCTGGTCGACGAGGCGCCCTTGCCCGAGATCGTCCCGCCGGTGGAGAGCACCCACACGAGCGGCTTGGCGCTCGGCGCCTGGGCGGCGGCCGGCCGCGGGAGCAGGGCGACGAGGGCGGCGGCGACGGTGACGACGGCGAACGTGCGGAGACGAATCATGCGGGCAGTATAGCGGGCGTCACGCCGCAGGGACGCGCTGGTCGAGCCACTGCACGATGGCGTCCCACACGCGAGGCTGCAGCGACTGGCCGTGGCCGGCGCCCGGCACGAGCTCGAGGTGCTTCGGTCCCGCCAACGCGTCGAACACGCGTTGCGAGTGCGTCGCCGGCGTGTCGCGATCGGCCGTGCCGTGCGTGAGGAACACCGGGGTCATGAGGGTGGCCGCCGACCGGACCGGGCTGACCTCGGCCACCGTGAAGCGGCCCTGACGTTCGGCGAGGCGCAAGGCCCGGCCGAACGAGCCGGCGCGAATCACCCACGGCGCCGGTTCGGCCGCGACCGTGCGCAGGTCGGCGAACGTCTCGATCGCGACCACGGCCGAGACGCGGGGCTCGACGGCCGCGCCCTGCAGGGCGACCGCGGCGCCCAGCGAGATGCCGAGCAGCACCACCGGCCCCGGTGCGAGGGTCGCGACCACTCGGCTCAAGTCGGCTTTCTCGTGGAAGCCGTAGGTGCAGGCGTCGCCGTCGGAGTCGCCGTGGGCGCGCGAGTCGTAGGCCACGACGTCGTAGCCGAGCGGCGTGAACCGCTGGATGACCCCGGCGGCGCTGCCGCGGTTGTCGGCGATGCCGTGGAGATAGATCAGGCTGCCCCGCCGTGGGCCGGCGCCGCCGCATCGCCAGCCACGCAGCCGCACGCCGTCACCCTCGAACCATTCGGCCTGGCATCCGGCCGGCGGCGACGCGCGCGTGAGGTGTCGGCTCGGATGCAGCAACGCGGCGGCGCCGGCGCCAGGCAGCAGGGCCAGCGCGGCACCGGTCGCGAGCGTGAGCGCGGCGAGAAGACCGGCGAGCATGCGACGTCTGCCGGACATTGTGATCCGGGAGACGCAATTCGCCGCGGGCAAGTTCGCGGCGGTGCCGGCGTGCGCACCCGCGGCGCGGCCGCGGTGGCCGCCCCGCTCAGCGCTTCAGCACGTCGGCGAAGAACGCGATCGCGCGCGGGTCCTTCGACTGCCCCAGCCAGAAGAACGCCTGCTTGCGCACGGCCGGATTCGAATGCGCGCGGGCGATGTCGATGAGGCGTGGCACGCCCTCGTCCTTCGGCAACTGGCTCAGCGCGAACACCGCGCGCTTCTTCACGTCGGTGTCGGGATCGCGGTCGAGCGCTTCGGTGATGGCGCCGACGGCACGGTCGCCGGCGCGCTGCGACAGCCAGAACAGCGCCTGGCCGCGCACGTGGCTGGTGCCGCCCGAACGTGCCTGGGCGATCAGCCGGTCCAATGCCTGAGGCGCGGCGTGCGCCGCCAGCGCCATCAGCGCGTCGTCGGCGGCGCGACGGCTGGCCGACGCCAGCACGCCGTCGAGCCACGCCACGCTGGCATCGGGCGTCACCGCGGGCAGCCACGCCACGGTGCGACCCACGGCGTCGAGCGTGCAGGTCGACGCGTAGACCCGCACCCGCTCGACGGCGCCACCCACGACCCGCGCCAGCACGATCACGCGGTCGGTGCCGGGCTCGATGGGAATCGGCCCGACCGCCTGGATCGGCGCCGTGCTCACGGTCGTGGTGCCGTCGCGCTCGAGCCGGCAGCCGGTGCAGCACACGCCGTCGTTCCAGCAGCAGCGCTCGTGACGTCCTTCCGCCGGCACGCTCCAGCCGACCCACGCCACGTCCGCCGGCCCGGCCGGCAGCGAGCGAATCGCGGCGGTGATGTCCCGCACGCCGGCACGGACCTCCACCGTGCCGTTGACGATGCGCGGCGCGTCGGGCGCCTGGCCCGCAATCGGCGCGGGCGCGAGCACGACCAGCAGGGCAAGGACCAGTCGGCGCATGGCAGACCTACTTTCCGAGGATCTCGAGCATGTAGGCGGTGGCGGCCGGATTCTTCATCACCGACAACTTGGTGACGATCGCCCGCTTCATCGCCGGATCCGTTTCCTTGCGGGCGATCTGCACCAGCGCCTCGGCGTTGTTCTGCACGAACAGCCCTTCGATGGCCGCCTGGCGCACCGGCGCGTCCTTCTGCGTCGTGTAGATGTCGACCAGCGCCGCACCGGTCGACGACGTGCGCATCAGCCCGAGGTTGCGGACGGCGACGCGGCGCAGGTCGGCGTTCGGCTCCGACTTGGCGAGTTCGATGAGGCGCGTGGAGTTGCCGCCGACGAACATCGCCTGCAGGATCTCGCGCTTCACCTCCACGGTGGTCTCGCGCTGATACATGGTGTAGAGCTCGTCGTGCGCGCCCATCACCCCCAGTTGCCGCACGGCTTCCTTGCGCAGCTCGGGGACCGTCTCGCCGGTGGCCGCCGCCAGCACGCGGGCGCGGTCGCCCGACACCATGTAGGCGCGCAGGATGCGGCGCTTCACGTCGACCTCGGACGTCGACTTGTAGAGCTCGGCCAGCAGCTCGCGGTTCTCGCTGCTGCCGTGCACGCCCAGGTAGTCGATGGCCTTGCGCGCCAGGTCGGGATTGCCTTGCCTGGCCACCTCGGCCAGCACGGCGCGGGCTTCGGGCGAACGGCTCTGCGCCAGCACGAAGAGCGCGCGCTCACGCAGCTTGAGCGACTGCGAACTCGCGAGCAGCTGGCGCAGCATCGGCAACGCCTGCTCGGGCGACTGGAACTGCAGCGCGTTCAGCGCGAGCAGCTTCAGTTCCTCGTCGCCGGCGGCATCCAGGGTCACCGGCTGGCCGACGCGCTGGCGCACCTGCACCTCGAGGGCGCGGGCGTCGCCGAGCCACCGGCTCTTCGGATAGGTCTTGCCCAGCTCCGCGATCGAGGTCAGCGCCTCGGCCCGCTGCCCGATCTTGTCGAGCGCATAGGCGCGCCAGTAGAGGGCCGCATCGGCACGGGCGACGGCCGCCTCGATCACGGGCTGCAGCCGCTCGAGCGCCTGCGCCCACTGCCCCTCGTCGATGGCGCGGCGGGCGCGCTCGTAGTCGCGGGCGCGCCGCTCGTCCTCACGGGCCCGCTGCTCGACCTCGCGGGCGCGCTGCTCTTCCTCGCGCGAACGCTGTTCCTCGTCGCGGGCGCGGCGCTCATCGTCGCGCGCCTGGGCGTCGCGGTCCTCGACGGCGGCCACGGCGGCCGCCGGCCAGGCCGGTCCAGGGACTTCGCCCGGCAGCAGCGCCGTCGCCACGGTCACACTCAGAATTCCCCATACGGTCATGACGTCTTCCCTTTCGGTCGCGGATTCACGGGCGACTGCCCTGCCCGCCGCTCGTCGGCGAGCACGCGGAGGCGGAACAGCAGGCCCTGGGTGTCGAGGCGCGCGCGCAACGCGCGCCAGTCGTCGGCAGTGAGGTCGTCGGGCGCGTTGGCGATGTCGACCAACGTGCGTTCCAGGTCGTCGAGCAGGCCGTCGAGCGATTCGTCGCCGGCGAGCGCCGCGGTCTGGCGCACGAGGCGGTTGGTCGCCACGAGGTCGGAGGCGCGCTGGCGCTCGGCCGCCAGGCTGGCGGTGTCGTCGTCGCCATTGGCGACTTCGGCCAGCATGAACTGGGCGCGATCGAGGTGGTCGCCGATCTCCAGCGCCAGCACGCGTTCGCGCGTGGCCTCAGGCGAGGCCGTTCCCGAGGCGACGGTCGCGGGCGAGCCGCCGGAGGCGGGCACGACGGAGAGGTCGCGCGCCTGCCACCCGGCGTAGAACGCCACGCCCGCGACCGCCGCCGTCGAGGCCGCCACGGCCCAGCGCGCCGTGCCGGTCGAAAGGAGCCGCCGCCACCACGGCAGCGGCGTGTCGAGCTGATCCTGGATCCGCGCCCACATGGTGGCCTCGTAGCCGGGCGCGGGCTCGCCCTCGGCGCTCGTGTCCACGAGCGCGAGGGTGCGCTGCAGGCGGTAGAGCGCCTGTCGGCAGTCGCCGCACGACGCCAGGTGCGCGTCGATGCGGGCGGCTTCCGCGGCGGACTCGCCGTAGTAGTGCAGCACGAGGTCGTCGTGGGTCAGGTGCATCGCGATCTCACTCTCCGTGGCGGGCGTCGACCAGCGGTTCGAGCGCCACGCGCATCTTCTTCACGGCCCGGAACACGCTGTGCTTCGCGGCCTCCGTGCGCAAGCCGAGTGACGTGCCGATCTCGTCGATCGACCGTCCTTCCAGGTGGCGCAGCATGAACGCCGCGCGCTCGAGCGGCGTCAGCCGCTGCAGGCTCTCGGCCACGCGCTCGCCGATCTCGGTGCTGAGCAACTGGCGGTCTGGCGACGGCGGTTGGGCCATCGGCGTGTCGCCGCCGTCGAGGGTGTCGAGGTCCTCCACGGCCGAGGGCATGGCGCGCGTCTTCCGCGCCCGGATGAAGTCGATGGCGCAGTTGACGGCGATCTTGTGAAGCCAGGTGCGCAGGTCGGCGCGGGCTTCGAACCGGCCGAGCTGTCGATACGCCTTCAAGAACGCCTCCTGCACGACGTCCTCGGCGTCGGAATGATCTCCGGTGAGCCGGTACGCCACGCGATGCAGGTACCGGCCGTGCCGGTCGACCAGGACGCGGAAGGCGTGTGGATCCCCCGCGCTCACGGCCGCAATGGCCGCCTGGTCGCTTTCATGCATCGGTGAGTTGGACGGCGGCGGCCGGAATCCGTTGGCCGGCATGGCGCGAAGACCCCCAATCAGGAGGCGAACCAACTCTTCCGTAGCCGGCGGCGCCGCCAGCCGACCCTGTCGACATCCGGGCGGTGCGCGGCCGTCACCGGCCGGTCACGATGCCGGGTATTTCTTCCGGGTCTCTGCGACCGACCGCGTCAGCAGCCGCTTCAGGGCCGCCTGGTCGAGATCGGCGAGCCGCTTGACGTAGATGCACGACACGCCGCACTTCACCGGCCCGAGCGCCTGCATCAACTCGTCGTAGCCAGCGAAGCCGGGCATCACGTAGAGCACGACCTGCTTCGCCCGCGGCGCGAACGCCGCGAGCGGCCAGTCGCCTTGCCTGCCGTTCGCATACTGGAGGCGGTAGCTGCCGAAGCCGACGATGCTCGTGCCCCACAGCACGGGCGGCGCCTTGGTGACGCTGGACATCAACGCCACGACCGCGTCGCAATCTGCGCGCAGCGCCGGGTCCTTCACCTTCGCGAGGAAGGCCGGCACCGACGCCTTGGTGGGTTTCGTCTTCGCCTCGGCCATGCGTCGCGCTCCGTGTGTGGCGCTACGGCTACTGCGCCAGGGCCTTCGGATCGATCCCCGATCCGAGCGTGAACGACGCGCCGACCGCGCCGACCACGGCCTGCTTGCGCGGCAGCGCGAGGGCCTGTCGAATCCGGAACACGGCCTCGATGCCGGT
Source organism: uncultured Acidobacteriota bacterium (assembly GCA_902826065.1). Classification (GTDB taxonomy): domain Bacteria; phylum Acidobacteriota; class Vicinamibacteria; order Vicinamibacterales; family UBA2999; genus CADEFD01. Next base: position 20,861 of record CADEDM010000062.1, read on the forward strand.
GCAGTGGGCGCCCAGGAAGTACTGGACCTTCGCGTCCTTCAGTTTCGACGCCGTCCAGGCCAGCGTGTCGTCGGACGCAGCGAAGAGATGGAAGCCGCCGATGGCGGCGTGCACTGGCGCGTTCTGCACCGCCTTCTGCGCGAACTCGAGCGTGTTGACGATGCCGGCGTGGCCGCAGCCGCTCACCACCACGAGGCCCTGGGCGGTCTGCACGACGATCGAGGAGTCCTCGGGGACGTTGTCTTCGATGGGACCGCCGGGCATCTGCAGCTGCCCGCTCACGCTCCAGTTCTTCTCGGGATACGTGCGCGGCACCGGGCCGGTCATCCACACGCCTGGCGCCAGCGCCGTCGGCTTGTCGTACTCCGTGAACGTCCCGCCGAGCTTCTCGTACTCGGCCTTGATCGGCAGCAGGCCACCCGCCTCGCGGCCCTGGCGATCGAGCCGGCTCGTGAAGATGCCCTTCGCGACCCACGCGCGCGACAGCGCCTTCGGGTTCTTCTTCGCCATCTCGCGGCGCAGCGTCAGCAGGCCGCCGGTATGGTCGTCGTGGTTGTGCGTGATGACGAGGTCGGTGATCGTCGAGAGGTCGACCTTGAGCTCGGCGGCGTTGCGCAGCACGGTCTCGGCGCGCGCGCCGGTGTCGATGAGCCAGCGCCGGCCGTCAACCTCGAGCACCGCGGCGAAACCCCACTCGCCCACGCCCTCGCGGGCGTTGCCGACGAGCATCGTCGACAGCACCGTGATCTTCATCGCCTTGACGGGCGGATCCGACGACTGCGCGGATGCGGGGCTGGCGGCGGCCAGCGTGGCAGCGACGAGCAGGATGAACACGCGACTCGCGGACATGACTGCGCTCCTTGGCCGCCGGGCGGCAGGCGCGATTGTGGCACAAGGCCCGGCACGGCGGGCAGCCGGGCCCGGCGCGTCGCGGGGCTAGAATGCGGCGATGCTGCCCTGCCAGAAGTCGCGTTTCGCGTTGCCCGACGACGAGCACTACCTGAACTGCGCCTACATGTCGCCGATGTCGTTGGCGGTCGAAGCCGCCGGGGTCACCGGCGTGGGCCGCAAGCGCGTGCCGTCGCGGATCACGCCGTCCGACTTCTTCACCGAGGCCGACCGTGCCCGCGGACTGTTCGCGCGGCTCGTGAACGCGCCGGATCCGTCGCGGATCGCGATCGTCCCCGCCGCGTCGTACGGGCTCGCCGTCGCGGCGCGCAACCTGCCGGCCGCGGCCGGCCAGAACGTGGTCGTGACGCACGAGCAGTTCCCGGCCAACGTGCATGCGTGGAGCCGTCTCGCCGCCGGGCGAAGCGTCGACGTGCGCGTGGTGCGGCCGCCGGACGCCGCCGAGGGACGGGGGCGCGAGTGGAACGTGCGCGTCCTGGACGCCATCGACCGCCGCACCGCCATCGTGGCTCTGGGTCACGTGCACTGGACCGACGGCACGAAGTTCGACCTCGAAGCCATCGGCCGCCGCGCCCGCGAGGTCGGGGCGGCCCTGGTCGTCGACGGCACGCAGTCAGTGGGCGCGATGCCGTTCGACGTGCAGGCCATCCAGCCCGATGCGCTCGTGTGCGCGACCTACAAGTGGCTGATGGGCCCGTACTCGATGGGGTTCGCGTACTTCGGCCCGCGCTTCGACGACGGCGAGCCGATCGAGGAGACGTGGATCGGCCGCGCCGGCAGCGAGAACTTCAAGGAGCTGGTGAACTACCGCGACGACTACCAGCCCGGCGCCATCCGCTACGACGTCGGCGAGCGGGCCAACTTCGCGCTGCTGCCGATGGCCATGGCGGCGCTGGACCAGGTGCTCGAGTGGCAGCCGGCGCGCATCCAGGAGTACACGGCGGCGCTGACCGCGCCGCTCGTCGACCGCGTCCGCGCCTTGGGCTACACGGTGGAAGACCCGGCCTATCGCGGCGCCCACCTCTTCGGCATGCGGGCGCCGGCCGGTACCGACATCACCGCCATCGACGCGCGGCTGCGTTCGCGCAAGGTGTTCGTGTCGCTGCGTGGGTCGGCGATTCGCGTCGCCCCGCACGTCTACAACGACGCTCGAGACATCGACGCCCTGGCCGACGCGCTGGCGAGCTGAACGAAAGGGGCCGGACTCGCTACGGTTCCCGCGACGCCGTGTACGCGGCGATGGCCACCATGTCGTCGAGGGTGAGCTTCTGCACCGCCGCCTGCATCAGCGGCGCCCACGGGCCGGAGCGTGTGCCGTGCTGCAGGTCGAACAGCTGCCGCACCGTGTAGCTGGGTGAGCGTCCGGCCAGCGGCGGCACCGCGCCCAGCCCCTTCAGGCCGGCGCCGTGGCACACGCCGCACGCGATGGTCTTCCCGCCCCCGCCGGTCGTCACGAGCGCTTCGCCCTTCGCGATGCTGCCCGGGGGCACGTAGGCGACGAAGCCGGCGTCGGAATCACGCAGCTCGGCGCGGCCCACGTCTTCCGGCGTCTCGAGGATGCGGCCCGCGATCGGCTCCGTGCCGGCACCGTCGCCGGTGACCGGCACGAACACGGCCCCGGCGACGATCATCTTCGGCACCGTGGCGGCTTCGACCACGCGCACCCACTTCCGGTACGGCACCGACGCGAAGTAGGCCGCGGCGGCGGCGTCCTCCTCCACCGAGCTGGCCTTGGCGATGGCGAGCATCGCCGCCGGCGGACGCATCTTCGGCTCGGCACTGCGGCGCAGACCGGCCCGCATGTCGGCCATCTGCTGGACGATGTAGGCGGCAGGCAGTCCGGCGAGCGACGAGTTCTCGGGCCGGCCGTGTCCGTTCGGGTAGTGACAGTAGCCGCAGGCGCGCACGTCGGGCTTGCGGCCATGCGCGACGACGTCGGGCGGTGGTGGATGGTTGCCCGGACGCCAGTCGGGCGGGTTGAAGAGATCGCCGAGTTGCGCGCGGGTCAGGCGGACGTCGCTGCCGGGCACCGACAACGGCGCGTCGGCGTTCGCGGGCACCGCGGCGGGAGCGCCCGGCGGCGGCGGCGCATTCACCGTGTAGACCCACGGCGGTGGCGCCGTGCCGGCGGCGGCGCCCGGGCGCAGGGTCACCGGTGCCTGCGCCTGCGAGACGAGGCCGGTGGCGACGATGCCGGCCACGGCCGTCACGGCAGCGAAGCGGGAGGACGTGCTCATGCCGCGCAATATAGCAGTCCCCTCACGCGGAGACATTTCGTTGCATACTTCCGGGCGGAGGAACCCGCCATGCAGTCAGTCATGACCCGGCGGCGCTTTGTCGCCGCCGTCGCCGCCGCGCTGCTCGTCAGCACCGCCGCGGCCGCCCGGGCACAGAAGGTCGACATCACCGGTGACTGGACGTTCGCCGTCGAGACCGGGATGGGCTCGGGCACGCCGGCCATCACGTTCAAGCAGGACGGCGAGAAGCTCACCGGCACTTACAGCGGGACGCTGGGGAACACCACGTTCACGGGCACGGTGAAGGGGACGGCCGTGGAGTTCTCGTTCACCACCGAGGCGCAAGGCCAGTCGATCGACGTCGTCTACAAGGGCACCGTCGACGGCACCTCGATGAAGGGCACCGTCGCGATGGCCGGCGGCCAGTTGAACGGGACGTTCACCGGCACGAAGAAGTAGCCGGCGGTTCCGCGATCAGAACGTGGTGATCGACACGCCGTCGCGGCACAGCGGGCACGACGCGGCGGCGTGGTTCTCGGGTGCGGGATACTCCACCAGCGCCACGTTCGGCACGCCCAGCGTGACCACGGCCTCGCCGCGATCGACGATCTGGGCGGTGCACACCACCGTGCCTCCCGCAGCGGTCACCAGATCCGCGCAGTGCCGGAACGTCTGCCCGGTGTTGCGGACGTCATCGACCAGCAGCACCTTCCGGCCGGCCACGACGCGTGCGTAGAACGGCGATAGCGCGTCGGCCCCGTTGGCATCGTGATGGAACGGCGCGAACGAGTACGGCTCGCGGGTCAGCGGACGCCGGCCGTCGAGCAGGCCGGCCATCGTGTGGGCCAAGAGCGCGCCACCGGTCGCCGGACCTGCCACCACCGTGATGGTGTCGGTCACACCGGCCGGCAGGACGTCGATGAGATCCTGCGCCACGCGCCAGATCGTCGACGGAAAGCGGAACAGCTGGTGCGGGTTCAAGTAGAGCCGCCCGTGGTAGCCGTTGCCGTAGTCGAAGTGGCCGTCCATGACCACCTCGAAGCGCCGCAGATCGGCGAGCGCCCGCGTGCGAATCTCGTCGTGTCTCACGCCCGTGCCCGCCCTTCCGCCGTCAAGCCCGGTTCCGACGCGCCATTCACGAACACCACGCGCCCGCCGACGATCGTGGCCGCGGCGGCGCCGCGGAACGTCCAGCCGTGGTACGGCGTGTTCTTCGACTTGCT
>CADEDM010000063.1 GCA_902826065.1 uncultured Acidobacteriota bacterium
CGATCGAGGTGTGCTGCTCGGGCTCGACGTTCTTCGAGCCCTTGAACATCATGTGCTCGAAGAGGTGCGCGAACCCGGTCCGTCCCGGCTTCTCGTTCTTCGAGCCGACGTGATACCACACCTGGACGTTGACGATCGGCGTCGAGCGGTCGGTGTGCAGCACCACCGTGAGGCCGTTCGGCAGCGTGAAGCGCTGATACTGCAGCTTCGGCGGCGCCACGGCCGCGTCGACGACCGGCGACAGCACCAGGGCCGCCCCCGCCAGCGCCGCAACGGCCACCGCGATCACACGGCGCCGCAGGAACGAGACGACCCGCGTGAGTACGTCAGTCATAGGTGGTGCAGCGATTATGGCACGGGGGTCCGGCCCGGCACGGACGGCGCTTCCAGGGCCGCGAGGCGGCGCTCGAGGTCGATCAACTGGCGGCGCAAATCAGGCAACCGGCCGAACAGGACCGCCGCCTTGCGCCAGTCGCGGTTGTCGATGGCCGGCAGGCCGGACACGAACAACCCCGGGCCGAGCGAGTTGGTGATGCCCGTCTGTCCGGTGGCCTTCACGCCGTCGCCCACCGTGATGTGTCCCGCGACGCCGACCTGCCCGCCGAACATCACGTCGTCGCCAATGGTCGTGCTGCCGGAGACGCCGCACTGCGCGGCGATGACCGTGCGGGCGCCCACCACCACGCCGTGGGCGATCATCACGAGATTGTCGAGCTTCGTCCCCGCCTTGATGCGCGTCTCGCCCACCGCCGGCCGATCGATGGTCGTGTTGGCGCCGACCTCGACGTCGTCCTCGAGCACGACCGGTGCCGTCTGCGGGATCTTCTCGTAGCTGCCGTCGCCGCGCCGCGCGAAGCCGAAGCCGTCGGCGCCGATCACTGCGCCGTTCTGGATCACCACGCGATCACCGAGGCGGCAGCGCTCGCGAATCGACGCGTGGGCATGCAGCCGGCAGTCCTCGCCCACCACCGTGCCCGCGCCGATGACGACGTGAGGGTCGACCATCGTGCGCGCGCCCAGCGTCACCCCGGCGCCGATCACAGCGTAGGGACCAACCGTCACGCCCGCGCCGAGCACCGCGTCGGGCGCAATCACCGCGGAGGCGTGGACGTCGGTGGGCCAGGTCGAGGGTGGGGCCAGCGCGGCCGCGGCGCGGGCGAACGCGAGGTACGGATTGGCGGCGCGCAGGACCGCACACGGTGCGGAACCGCCATCGACGCCCAGGATCACCGCCGACGCGCCGGTCGTCGCCACGCGGGCGGCGTACGAGGCGTTGGCGAGGAACGAGACGTCACCGGGACCGGCGTCGTCGAGTGCGGCGACGCGCGTGACGTCGACCGTGCCGTCGCCCTCGAGCGTCGCGCCAATCGCGGCGGCCAGCGCCTGCAGCGTCACGGAAATCAGCCTATCACGCAGGTGGAATCGCCAGGCGCTCGACGAACGTCACCAGGTGCTGCAGGCCGAGGCGCCGCGACAGGTCGTGCAGCCGGGTCTCGCGATCGGGCGATCCCAGGGGCAGCACCTGGCGCACCTGCGCCAGGTCGGCGCTGGCGCGCACCGACCAGGCCACGGCCGCGCCACCGCGCGTCGCCCCGCGCCACGCGAGCAGGTGGCCGACGGTCGTGAAGGTGAAGAAGTAGCCGATCAGGTTGGGGCCGGGGATGAAGAACAGCAGCGCCGCGATTGCCAGGCAGGCGAGGTGCAGCAGGAACCACCGGAAGTGGCGGTCGGCGTCGCGCTTCAGGCCGGTCTTCAGGATGCCAAGGGCGTGGTCGGCGCCGAGGTCATCGGGCGCGTGCAAGGTCGCCTCGGTGGCCGTGCGCAGATGCCACAGCAACCGCTGCTCGGCCGCGCGCTCCACGATCCAGCGCATGAACTTCTTCCGCAGGCGCGCAGCGGTGCCCTGAGGCCCCTCGCCCGCGCCCTTGCGATGCCGCTCGGCCTCGGCTTCCCGCAGCATCTCGTTGAGACGGCGGCGCTGCCGCGCCAGCCAGCCGGTGTCGTCGGCCGACGGCGCGTCGTCGCCTTCCACCGGCTCGTAGTACGGCTCGTACTGATCGCGGCCGATCGGGACGAGGAACACCTGCATACCTGCTGGGACGTCGGCGCGGGCGTTGAGGTTCTACTTCGGCGGCGCGATGCGCCGCGGACCGCGCGACAGCGTGAGCGGCACGGCCGGCTTGCCGGCGCGTTCCCACGCGCCGGCGATGAAAGCCGCCGACGAGGCGATCGAATCGGCCACCCGCTGATCGACGACCGGGAACGCCTCCGTGCGGAACGCGTCGAAGAAGCCGTCGTCGTAGTACTCGCGGCCGGCGGCCGCGCCCTTGTCGGCGGCGAGCACCGGCCCGGCCAGCTTGTAGCTGTCGAGCAGGATCCGGAACATCTCGTCGCGCGGGTTGGTCACCGGTGCGCGCGCCACCGGCGCGATCTTGAGCGAGGAGGTGTAGCGTTCGAACAGCTCGCTCTCGAACCGGCTGTGGGCGCCGGGCTGCCCGGTGAGCTGGCCGTCGTAGTTCTTGTTGGCGTGCAGGGGCACGTGGCCGTCGCTGACGTAGTGGACCAGCACGGCCGAGAACAGCGCGATGTCGTCGAGCACGTAGGGCGACGGGGACGGTCGATTCAGCGAGGCGAAGGCGCGCTCGAGCCGGCCGTAGAACTCGGCCGTGCGCCACGGCAGCAGCCCCTGCTCGCGGATCAGCGCCTTGCCGAACTTCTGCACGGCCTGGTCGTACTCACGGGGCAGCGCGTCGAAGGGGTAGGCGCCGAACGCCTCGAAGTCCAGATCGATGAAGTGATTCCAGGGCTCTTCGTCCCAACCGACGTTGCGCCACAGGTCCGGATCGACGACCCGCTCGACGATGAAGGCCCTGCGCGCCTCGAAAAGCGGCCGCAGCGGCGCGGGCAGGAGGGCGATCATCTCTCCGGCGATGTGCCGGTGTGCCGGGAAGCCCCAGGCGCCGGCCCGCGGCGCCAGGGCGAAGACGAGAGCGACGACGGCGATCGGGGGCAGCAGCGCGCGCATCGCCACATTGTAGGCGGGTCCCGGTCCCGGGTCAGCGTGAGCGCAGCGACACCCGCCGTCGCCCCGCCGTTACCGCGGCGGGACCGCGGCGATCGGGATCCGCAACGCCGACCAGCCGTTCTGCCCCGAGGCGTCCGAATAGCGCGCGTCGTTCAGGAACACCGCGGTGCCCTGCGTCGTGCGGTCGACGACGAAGAACGGGAACCGCGACCAGGTGAGGAACTGGCGCGCCGGTTCCGTGGCCGCGGCGGCCCGGGCGTCCGGTTCGCTGGCGCGCGTCGGCACGCCGTAGCCGGCCGGGCGGAACACCGGGGCCGGCCCGAACGTCACGAAGCCCTTCTCGTAGCGGTCACCGAGGTCGATGAGCACCTCGCGGCGAAGCGGATTGACCGCCACCGGCGTGACCATGAACCGCGCGCCGGGCTCGCCGGCGCGGGCCAGGCCGTTCGCGACCACCGACCGTGCCCACAGGTTCGACGCGTACATCAGCCCGACGTAGAGCACCGCGGCGCCGAGCGCGAGCCGGGCCGCGCGCAGCCCTGCGGGTGATCCAGCCGGCGCCCTCCACGCCAGCCACACGCCCGTCCCGAGCACCACGTAGAGCCAGGGGTCGACGATGAACAAGGCGTCGCCGTAGAACCACTGCCCGGAGAACGGCATCAGCAGGCGGATGCCGTAGCTGTTCATGTAGTCGAGCAGCGGATGCGACCACGTCCCCAGGGCCGCGATCAGCAGGATCTCGCGCGGCACCACGGCAGGCGGCGGTGACGCGCGGCGTTGGCGTATCGCCCGGTCGAACCACACCACGAGTCCCGTGAGCGCCAGCGGCAGCAGCACCATGGCCAACGGTCCGTGCGTCCAGCCACGTCGGAAGTAGACCGCCAGTGTGTTGGTGGCGACGACCGCGATGTCGATGTCGGGAGCGTTGGCGGCCAGGACGAGCGTCGTGAGCGCCAGCGGCGTGCGCCGCTTCAGGCCGGCGTGGCCCATGGCCAGGCCGGTGAGCGCGTGACAGAGGTTGTCCACGCCGCTACCGGACCGCGGCCAGGTCGCGGAGGTCCTTGCGCAGCACCTTCCCCACCGGCGACTTGGGCAAGTCGTCGCGGAAGTGGATCACCCGCGGCACCTTGTAGGCGGTGAGCGATTGACGGCAGTGCTCGCGCAGCGTGACGTCCGACAGCGCCGGATCGCGGCGCACCACGAACGCGCAGACGATCTCGCCGGAGGTCTCGTCCGGTGTGCCGATCACCGCCACTTCGGCGACGCCGGGATGCGCGGCAATCACCGCCTCCACCTCGTTCGGGTAGACGTTGAACCCGCTGACGAGGATCAGGTCCTTCTTGCGATCGACGATGTAGAGATAGCCGTCGTCGTCGGCCGTGGCGATATCGCCGGTGTAGAGCCAGCCGTCCTTCAGCACGCGCGCCGTCTCGTCGGGCCGCTGCCAGTAGCCCTGCATCACCTGCGGCCCCTTGACCGCGAGCTCGCCCGGCTCGCCGGGTGCGACATCGCGGCCGTCGGCATCGACGAGACGCACGTCGGTGCCGGGCACCGGCGCGCCAATCGACTCGCGTTTGTTGCGGTGGAACGGCACCAGCGACACGACCGGCGAGGTCTCGGTCAGGCCGTAGCCCTGGTACATCGGCGTCTTCGTCATCGCCTCCCAGCGGCCGGCCACCGCCGGCACGAGGGCCATGCCGCCGGCGACGGTGCCCTTCAACGTGAAGGTGGCGTGCTGCTGGAACCACGGCTCGTGCATCAGCCCCGCGAACAGCGTGTTGACGCCGGTGAGCCAGGTCGCGCCTTCGGCCGTGAGCGCCTGCTTCAAGTTCGCGAGGGGCCGCGGACTTGGAATCAGGATGTTGCGTCCGCCGAACGCGAAGAACACCATCAGGTTCGCGGTGAACGCGAAGATGTGGTAGAGCGGCAGCGCCGTCACCACGGTCTCGGCGCCTTCGATGACGCCCGGCTTCCACACCTCGATGCACTGCGCGATGTTGGCGACGAGGTTGCCTTCGGTGAGCGCCGCGCCCTTGCTGACGCCAGTCGTGCCGCCGGTGTACTGCAGCGTCGCCACGCGGTCGGATGTCGCGCCGCGCAGGTACAACGTCGGGTCGGCGCCGGACGCGAGCCGCTGCTTCCCTGCCCTCATGGCGGCGTCGAACGTGACGTGCGCGAACGGCGCCGGCGGCACCTGCTTGCGCACGTAGCGCTGCACCGCCCGCACCATCGTGCGGGCGATGAACGGCAACAGGTCCGCGATGGTGACCAGCACGACGGTCTTGATCGCCGTCTTCGGCAGGACCTGGGTGACCTTGTCCGCGAACAGGTCGATCACGACCAGCCCGGTCGCGCCGGCGTCGGCGAACTGGTGCTCCATCTCGGGCGCGGTGTAGAGCGGATTGGTGTTGACGGTGACCAGCCCGGCCTTCATCGCCCCGAACACGACGATCGGATACGCCAGGCAGTTAGGCATCTGCACGGCCAGCCGATCCCCGGCGTTGAACCCGGCCACCTCGCGCAAGTACACGGCGAAGGCGTCCGACAGCCGGTCGACCTCGGCGAACGACAACGCGCCGCGTGTGCCGTTGGGCAGCAGCAGCGTGAAGGCCTCCTTGGCCGCGTACTTCTGCGCCGAGGCCCGGACCAGCGCCGCGACGGTGTCCCATTGACGTGGCGCCAGGTCCTGCGCCGTGGCCGGGGCGTAGAAACGGGTCCAGGGGCGGGTGGCGAGATCCGTCATGCGGCAGCCAAAATGGTCAGCGCATTGTAATGGTGTGTGCCCCCGGTGCCGAAAGATCGGTGAATGCCCCGTACCATGGCTGAGGCACCCGCCTTGCACACCGCTCGTCCGATGTCGTTCGCTGCCCGGTTCACGGCCCGGTCCGTCCTTGTGGTCTTGGCGGTGGTTGCCGCCTCTTGCAGTGAGGGGACGGAGTCACCGACCGCCCCGACACCCGGCGGCACCGGCGTGCTCTACGGCAACATCAGCGCCAGTGACGCCACCGGCTACATGTCGAGCGTCGAGTGCTTCCCGTTCACCGAGTGTGCGGGCAACGCGACCGGCTGGGTGCAGACGCTCTTCCGCCGGTTGCAGCAGGGCGGCCCCGCGACCATCAACAACACCGGCGTGCCCGGCCAGGTCATCAGTCAGAGCTTCGAGGATCTCGGCCGTCGCATCGGCCGCACGTACCCCGGCAACTTCATCACCAATCAGGTGCCGTTCGTGAAGGCGAACACCACCGTGCTGACGATCTTCGCGGGCGGCAACGACGCCAACACGATCGGCCAGATCATCCAGGCGCAGCAGGCTGGCGACGATCTTCGCGGCTTCATCGACAACCAGGTGCGGCAGTTCGGGGAGGACGTCGCGGCGCTGATCCGCGCCGTGCGGCAGAAGGCGCCGAACACGAAGATCGTCCTGCTCAACCTGCCCAACCTGGGCGGGGCGCCGTACATGAATCGCAGCTCGGCCATCGACCGCGGCATCATGCAGCGCATCGCCGTGGGGATGACCGATCGCATCAACGCCCAGGTCGGGAACAACACCTTCGTCGTCGACCTGATGTGCGACGCGCGCATCCTCGAGCCGGCCAGCTTCTCGAGCGACGGCTTTCACCCGAGCGATCGCGGCTACGCGCTCATGGCCGAGATCGCCTACCCCGCCGTCGCCAACACCAGCCACCCGACGCCACCGTCCGACTGCGCCCTGCGACGCGTCGCGCCGGTCTACTAGGCGTCCGCGCCGGGCGCCCCAGTCAGCTCCAATCCACGCAAGGCGGCACCGTGGTGGCCGTGTCGCTACCCGTGTCAGCTTCGTTCGACGTCCTTCGACTTGCCCGAACATCCTGACGAGCTGCCAGGTGCGTGATATTTTTGACGCATCACGCACGATTACAGCGCCATCGTGGCGACACAGACGCATTTTCTTGCTGAGTGACATGATTTTCGTGCACACTATGCATGACCTGAGAGTCACGTTCCGACTGCGCAGGGATTCCACGGGGGTTCGACGACATGGGGTACGCACTGAGTGGCGCGATTGCCGGCATCCGCGGCTGGTCGATGGGCCAGGCGCGGGATTTGAAGCCGCCATCACAGGTGAGCGAGATCTACGGATCGCTCGCGTTCAACGACTCGGTGCAGCAGGCCCGGCTCCCGAAGGCCGTCTATCAGGCGCTCCGCGACACGATCACCAAGGGCTCGACGCTCGAGTCGTCGACCGCCGATGCCGTCGCGTCGGCGCTCAAGGACTGGGCCGTGGAACACGGCGCGTCGCACTACACGCACTGGTTCCAGCCGATGACCGGCATCACCGCCGAGAAGCACGACTCGTTCTACTCGCCCACCGCCGACGGCAAGTCGCTGGCGGAGTTCAGCGGCAAGGAACTGGTGCGCGGCGAGCCCGATGCCTCGAGCTTCCCGTCGGGCGGCATGCGCAGCACGTTCGAAGCCCGCGGCTACACGGCGTGGGATCCGACCAGCCCGCCGTGGCTGCTGATGAACGGCAACTCGGCGACGCTGGTCATCCCGACCGCGTTCGTGAGCTGGACCGGCGAGGCGCTCGACAAGAAGACGCCGCTGCTGCGCTCGATGGAAGTGCTGTCGAGGCAGGCCGTGCGCGCGCTGAAGCTCTTCGGCGTGCCGGCCACGCGCGTCACCGCCACGTGTGGCCCCGAGCAGGAATACTTCCTGATCGACCGCACGTTCTACTTCAACCGTCCGGACCTCATCAACGCCGGACGCACGCTGTTCGGCGCCCGGCCGCCGAAGGGCCAGGAGCTCGAGGATCAGTACTTCGGCGCCATCCCCGAGCGCGTGCTCGCCTACATGGCGGAAGTCGAGACCGAGCTCTACAAAGTGGGGGTGCCGATCAAGACCCGCCACAACGAAGTGGCGCCCTCGCAGTACGAGCTGGCGCCGATCTTCGAGAGCATGAACGTCGCCACCGACCATCAGATGATGACGATGGAGACGCTGAAGCGCATCGCGCCGAAGTACGGCCTCGCCTGCCTCACGCACGAGAAGCCGTTCGCCGGCGTCAACGGCTCTGGCAAGCACGTCAACTGGAGCATGGGCGACGACCTCGGCAACAACCTGTTGAACCCCGGGGCGACGCCGCACGACAACATGCAGTTCCTGTTCTTCTGCACGGCGGTCATCCGTGCGGTCGACACGTTCCAGGGCCTGCTGCGCATGAGCATCGCCAGCGCCGGCAACGACCACCGGCTCGGCGCCAACGAAGCGCCGCCGGCGATTCTCTCGATCTTCCTCGGCGACATGCTGACCGACATCTTCGAGCAGGTCGAGAAGGGCGGGGCGAAATCGACCAAGAGCGGCGGACTGCTCGACATCGGCGTCTCGTCGATGCCGAAGCTGCCGCGCGACGCCGGTGATCGCAATCGCACCTCGCCGTTCGCGTTCACCGGCAACAAGTTCGAGTTCCGCGCGGTGTCGTCGAACCAGTCGATCGCCTACCCGGCCACCTGCCTCAATGTGGCGGTGGCGGAGTCGCTCGACTTCATGTGCGGCGAGCTCGAGGCGGCGGTCGCCAAGGGCACCGCGGTGGCGGATGCAGTCGCCGGCCTGCTCAAGACGACGGTGAAGAAGCACAAGCGGATCATCTTCAACGGCAACGGCTACTCGCAGGAGTGGCAGAAGGAAGCCGCGAAGCGTGGGCTGCTCAACCACAAGAACACGGTCGACGCGCTGCCCGAGCTGGTGACGCCGCTGGTCGTGAAGACCTTCGAGAAGTTCAAGGTCCTGAACGAACGCGAGCTCCACGCCCGCTACGAGGTGAGCGTGGAAACCTACAACAAGGTCATCAACGTCGAAGCGCAGCTCATGACGCTGATGGCGAACCGCTACATCCTGCCGGCCGCGCTCGAGTATCAGCGGCAGGTGGCGGCGAGCGTCGCGGCCGTGAAGCAGGCCGGCGGCGTGAGCCGCGAGGGCAAGAAGCTGCTCGCCCGCCTGGTCAAGCTGGTCGATCAGTTCCGGGTGCAGACGGACACCCTCGAGAAAGCGCTGGACCACACCACGCCCTCGCTCGAGAAGCACGCGAAGTACATGCGCGACAAGGTCGTGCCGGCGATGGTGCGGCTGCGCGAGCTGGGCGACCAGCTCGAGCTGATGATCCCGCACGCGTCGTGGCCGCTGCCGACGTACCGGGAGATGCTCTTCATCAAGTAGTCACGGATCAGCGGCTGGCGCCTCGGGGCTGGCGGCTGGAACCCACGGACGGCAGGCTGCGCGGCGGGGAGCCACTCCCCGCCGCGTTGTCTTGTACGCGACGGACTCCGCGCTGACGTCCCTTCCCAGCCGCGAGTCGCGAGTCGCGAGCCGCGAGCAGCTAGCTGCTAGCTGCCAGCGAGCCTGACGTTCCGCACGACGAGGCGGGTTGCCTCCACGTTCGCCGCGCCAGGCGGCGGCGCGAGCGTCAACGCAATTTCGTTCGTGCCGTCCAACCACAGCGCTGACGGCACGATCGCTTCCAGCGTGGCGCCGCTCGCGGTCACGTCCCCACTGGCGACCGCCGCGCCGTTGATCGACACGACGGCACGCCGCACGGTCCCGATCGATGCCTCGCCCAGCGCGATGTCCACGGCGAGGTCGACGGTGCGGGCGCGCGACGAGGGCACGAGGATCACGCCGCGGCGATCGGCCGTGCGCGCGTCGGACGTGCGGCCGCGCAGCAGCGGCTGCCACCCCGCCCCGGCGAATGCGGCGTCGTCGAGCGGCACCCGCCAGCGGTCGCCGGCGGTGAGACGCTCGAAGGGATCGGGCCGCGGCAGCGGCGCCGCACAGATCGTGGCGACACCGCCATCCACCATGCGCGCACCCACCAGCGGCGCACGCTCGCCGAGCGCGATCGCGACATCGACCGGCGCCTGCGCATCGGCGGCGACGCGGGCGTGCGCCAGGGCCGTCCCGTCTGCGGGCAACCGGCCGTCGCCGGGCCACAGCACCGGGGGGAGTCCGGCGAGATCCTGGACCGCCGACGTCGTCACACTGCCGCGCGGGCGGCCGTCGGCCGAGGTCACCCGCAGGCCGACCGGGTCCGGGCCGACGACCACGACCTCCAGCTGCCCGACGCCGGCCGGCACGTGCGCGCCGAGGCGTCCGGTGTAGTCGAGGCCGGGCAACTCACTCCAGCGACGCCCGACCTCCACGCAGTGGAAGCCGCGGGCGACGCGCCCGTAGCCGAAAGGCACCGGCGCCCACACCGACGGACCGGCCGTGAAGCGCACGCCCCACAGCTCCAGGGCCGCACGCGCGGCCGGTCCGGCAATCACGACGCCGCCGGCGGCCGCCGACGCCTCGACGCGATCGGCGCTCGGGCGCACGCGCCGCAACGACGCGCCGCCCCAGGCGACCAGCGCGGTGTCGACGCGCGGGTCTTCGGCGACGACCGTCAGGCCGGCGCCTTCGGCCGTCACCGCTTGTTCCAGGGCGGCCGCAAAGGCGCGCGGCTCGACCAGCTCGGTCTGCCGCACGCGCCCCAGCCACCCCGAGCCGATCAGCACGACCGCGAACGCGGCCAGAGCCACGCCGCGGCGCGGCGGTGACACCCGCTCGACCAGCCACGTCAGTCCCACGGCGGCCAGCGGCCACAGGCTCCAAGCCACGGCCCGCTGGAGTTCGGGGTGCCACGCGGTCAGCGCCACGGCCACGCCGGTCGTGACGACCGCGCCAAGGGCCCAGGCCGCGCGCCCGCCAGTGCGTCGCCATGTCACCACCACGGCCCCGGCCACCGCCAGCGTAAGCGGGAACGCCATCGCCGTGAGCGACGGCCACGGATACGGACCGTCGCCCGTCGGGGTGATCCGCGCCACCGCCAGGACATCCTGCACGGTGACGCGCTCGCCCGCCATCGCGCCTGCCCGCGCGGCCCACGCCGCGGCCCCGGCGAGGAGTCCCGCTGGCACCGCGACCACGAGCAGCGCCACCGCCCGCCACGAGCGCCCCGCCACCGCGGCGGCGATGACGAGGGGCATCAACGCGAGGGCGGGCGGCCACGTCAGCGCGCCGGCGACGGCGGCGACGGCGGCGATCGCCGCCGTCGGCCACGACGGGCGCGACGCGGCCGCCACGGCCATCCACGTCCACGCGATCGCGAGCACCGGCGCAGCGCCGACAGCGAGACTCGTCGCGAACTCAGGGCGGACCGCGGCCGCGAACACGATCGTCGCCGCGGCTCCGGCCGTGGCCGACAGCCGGCGCGCCGCCAGCCACAGGCCCGCCAGCACGACGAGGCTCAGCGCCAGCGCCACCGGCAGCGCGACGCGACCGAACCACGGCGCGTGCATGACGGGCGCGAGCACGACCTCGGCCAGCGGCGTCGCGGCCCGGTACTCCGGATAGTTGCCGATCGGCAGGAACGCCGGCAGCGACGGCAGGCGGCTCGCGAACGCAATCGCGACGCCGACCACGACCACGGCGAGCGTGGTCGCGTCCGGAAGACGGCGTCGCATGGTGGGCTATTCTACGCGTCGACGTGTCGCGACGGTCCGAGTGGCTCGCGTGTCTGGCGCTCGCGGCGCTGGTCGTCATCGCCCGTGGTGCGATGTTCATGGCGCCGGGCGTGCGGATGGACGCCGATCAGGCCATCGTCGGCCTGATGGCGAAGCACATCGCAGAAGGGCGCGCCTTCCCGGTCTACTACTACGGCCAGAACTACCTGCTGGCGGTCGAGGCCTACCTGGCGGCGCCGGTCATGTGGGTGCTGGGTCCGACCGAGATCGCCCTGAAGCTGCCGGTGCTGGCGCTGAACGTCGCCACGGCGCTGCTGCTCGTGTGGCACGCGGGGCGCGCCGGCGTGCGACCGTGGCTGGCGCTGGTGGTGGCACTGCCGTTCGCGCTGCCGCCGATCGTCATCGGCACGCGCCTGATGGAAGCGATGGGCGGCAACATCGAGACGCCGTTCTACGCGCTGCTGCTGTGGACCGTGCGCGGCCGGCCGTGGGCGTTCGGCGCCGTCACGGCGCTCGCGGTCGCGCATCGTGAACTGGCCCTCTATCCGCTGGCGGCGTTGCTGGGATTCGACGTGTTGCGCGGGGCGTGGCGGTCGCGCGCCGTGATCGAGCGGTGGGCGATCGCCGGGCTGCTGGTGGCGGCCGCACAAACGACGTTGGTCGCGGTGCGGCCGTTCGCGGCGATGTTCGGGCCCGGCACCGTGGCGCGGCCGATGGACGTCGAGCTCACCAGCGCTTCGCTGCTGCGCGCGCAGATGTGCCTGGGGCCTGAACGGTGGGCGGCGCGCGGCGCGCAGATCGCGTTCGCTCACCTGCCGATCATGGCGGGGGGAGCGCCGGGGCCGCTGCAGATCGCCGGCGTCAGCACCGGCATGGGCCAGGGCAACCCCGGGGCGTTCCCGTGGGCCGTGGCGCTCGTGATGGTCAACCTGGGGGCGGGGCTCGCGACGACGCGCGCACCGGCACGCCGCGGCGCCACGACCGCGGCAGATGCGAGTCCCGACGCGTGGCTGCCGTGGTTCCTGCTGGCCAGCGGCGCGATCTCCACGCTGGTGTACGGGTTCGTGTCGTGCGTGCAGATCTCGCCGCTGACGCTGCGCTACGACCTGCTGCTGGTGTTCGTGCCGGCGGGCGCGCTGCTGCTCGGCCTGCGTCATCCCGCACGCACGGTGCGCGCCGGGCTGGTGACCGCCATGCTCGTGTGGATCGCGCCACAGGCCGACGACTACCGCGCGCTCGGCACGGAGGTGAGGGCCGGGCACTGGCCCGACCATCGTGGGCGGGCAATCGAGATTCTGGAGGCACGAGGGTTGACGGCGCTCTGGGGCGACTTCCGCCTCGCCAACCTCCTGACGTTCCGCTCCGCCGAACGCGTGACCGTGGCCAGCCTCGAGAGCCACCGGATCGACGTCTACGACGACCGTGCCAGGGCGGCGCACGCGCCCATCGTGCAGGCCGCCGACTGTGCGCGTGGCGAGCAACTCGTCCCCGACGTGTGGCTGTGTCCGCCCTGAGCCGCCGCTATACTGGGAACATCCAGCGCCCGCGACTCGCCTCTCGAGACTGCATGTCCACACTGATTCGACTGACCACCGCCCTGTTGCTCGCCACCAGCGTCGCCGCTTGCGGCGGAGATGGCGACACCGGCACCAGCCCGACGCCGCCGCCCCTCGGCATTCCGTTCTCGACCACCGATCTCGTCGTCGGCACCGGCCTCGAAGCGCAGAACGGCCGTCGCATCACCGTGAACTACACCGGCTGGCTGTATTCGACGACGGCCACCGACAACAAGGGGACGCAGTTCGACTCCAGCCTGAATCCGGGGCGCTCTCCGTACCCGCACCTGCTCGGCGGCGGCGGGGTCATCGCCGGGTGGGAGCGCGGCATTCCCGGCATGCGCGTCGGCGGACGCCGGCGCCTCATCATCCCGCCGGAACTCGGTTATGGCACGGCCGGCAGCGGGCCGATTCCCGGCAATGCGACGCTGATCTTCGACATCGAGCTGCTCACGGTGCAATAGAGCGTCGGAGCGGCGCGGGGGCGCTACGACGCGCCGCGCGGGATCGGCGGATGCTCGCGGATCCCGCTGCGGCTCAACCCGGCCAGCTCGAACGTGTCGCCGCCGGCGGCGCGGTTGTACATCACCCAGGTCTGGACGCCGCCACGGCCCGCGACGGCAATCCCGAGCGGATGGCGGCGCGGAATGCGGATGTACTCGTCGTAGGAACGGAACGCCATCGGACGCGCGCCGAGGATCACCGGTGTCGCTCCGTCGACCGGCAGCACCCATGCCCCCACCACGGCGCCACGCCATTGCGGTTCGGGCGTGCGCACCGTGAGGTCGACGTAGACGGCACTCGTGCCCGCCCCGGCGGCCACGTACATCGAGACTTCGGTCACTCGGCGCTCGCCGATGCCGGCCGTCTGCGCGGCCAGGTCCTCCACCGCGTGCTGGGCCCAGCGCCACGGCTCGCCGCTCGCGGCGAACACGCGCAGCGTCGTGACCGGCACGCCCTCACTGGTTTCCAGGCCCACGATGGCCGGCGGCGCGGGCGCCGGCGGGCCGACGAGGGTTCGGGGCGCTTCGACGAGCCAGGTGCGGCCGTCGAACTTGGCGATGGGATGGCGGCGGCCCGAGACGTCGACCGCGCGTACGGCGAACGACTCCGCCTGAGAGACGATGTGCAGCGGGTCCGGCCCGACGTCGAGCGACTGCAGGCCGACCCACCCGGCGAACAGCGCCAGCCACCACGGGCCGCCCCGAGCGCGCTGCCGCGCCATCCACGACAGTCTACGCCGCGGCGCAGGCCGCGGCCAGCGCGAATCCACCGGCCGCGCGATCTTCCAGGGCCGGACTGCGCTACCCGGGGAACCGGCCCAGCGCCACGAGCAGCGCCAGCCGCGCCTGCCGCGCCCGGTCTTCCGACAACGTCACGGCCGACTCGGCGTCGCGGGCCCGCCGCTGCGCGTCGACGAGCTCGATGTTCGTCGTGGCGCCGGCGCGGAACGCGACGTCGGTGATGCGCAGCACCTCGGCGGCGTGCGTCGAGGCCTCGCGCGAGCGATCGAGGGCGCGTGCTTCTGCGCCGATGGTGACGCGGGCGATACGGACCTCGGACTTCGCCGACACCTCGGCGTCGCGGCGGTCGACCTTGAACAGCTCGAGATCGGCGCGTCGGCGGCCGCGCAGGGCGGCCCGCTGACCGCTGTCCCACAGCGGAATGCTGCTCGACAGCAGCGCCTGCCACGTCCCCGACGGCGCGAACAGGCCCGACGGCGTGATGTACTGCGGGCGGAACGAGGCCGTCACGCTGGGAATCCAGTCGCGCGCGCTGTCGTTCACGACCCGGGTCTGTGCGTCGATGCGCGCGTCGAACAGCTTGATGTCGGTGCGCGCGGTCCACCACGTCTCGCCCTCGGCGGCGGGCACGTCGAGCGCCGGGGGGTCCGCGACGTCGACGGCGCGATCGGCCACCAGCAGTCGACCGAGGGCTTCCTGGCCGAGCAGCACGGCCAGGCGCGACCGCTCCACGAGTTCCTCGTTGACGGCCAGTTCCTGTGCCGCGCGTTCCTCGTTGAGCCGGCTGCCCACGCCGCCCTCGCGACGCGCGGCGGCGTAGTCGAACTGCGCCTTGGCGGTGTCGCGGGCGCGCTCGTTGACCTCGACCTGGCGCTTCGCGGTGATGACCGCGAGATACGCCTGCGCCGCGGCGACGCCGACCTGGCGGCGAATGTCGTCGACGTTGATCCTGGCGATGGCGACCTGGTCCGCCGCCTGCGCGCGGGCGGCCCACTGCGACGCCGCGAGCACCGGCACGTCGACCGATCCGC
The DNA here is from genome assembly GCA_902826065.1 of uncultured Acidobacteriota bacterium. Taxonomy (GTDB): domain Bacteria; phylum Acidobacteriota; class Vicinamibacteria; order Vicinamibacterales; family UBA2999; genus CADEFD01. The sequence goes on from CADEDM010000063.1 coordinate 15,331, forward strand.
CCAGCGTGAGCTGCGTCCGCGGCTGCACGACGTTGCCGCTGAAGCCGCGCTCGCCGTCGAGCATCGTGACGACGGCGGTGCCGTTCGCCGTCGGCCGGTACGCGGCGCGGGCCTGCGCCAGCAGCGCCTCTGCCCCGAGCACGGCCGTGGCCGCGCGCTCGACGGTGAGGTTCGCGGTGATCGCCCGCTGCACGGCCTGCTCGAACGTGACGACCTCGGGCTCAGGCGCCGGCGTCTGGGCGCGAGCCGAGGTCGCCAGCAGCAGAACGGCAGCAACGCTCGCGGTGAAGGTGCGTGGGCTAACCATGCGCCACCTCCTCGGCCGCCTCGGCGCGCGGCGGCTTGCCGGGCGCGATCGTTCGGATGACCACATACAACACCGGGATGAAGACGATGGACAGGAACGTCGAGGCCAGCATGCCGCCGGCCACCGTCGTGCCCACCGAGTTGCGCGCCGCCGCGCCGGCCCCCGTGGCATACGCCAGCGGCAGCACGCCGAGGATGAACGCGATCGACGTCATGAGAATCGGCCGCAGGCGGATGCGCGCGGCTTCGACCGCGGCGTCGAAGATGGTCGCGCCGCCCTCGCGCAGCTGCTCCGCGAACTCGACGATCAGAATCGCGTTCTTCGCGGCGAGGCCGACGAGCAGCACCAGCCCGACCTGACAGAACACGTCGTTCGCGAGGCCGCGGCTCCACTGCGCGCCCAGGCCGCCCAGCACCGCGAGCGGCACGCCGAGCAGGATGATGATCGGCAGCACCCAGCTCTCGTACTGCGCCGCCAGCACCAGGTAGACGAGCAGCACGCTCAACGCGAAGATCGCCGTGGCCTGCGAGCCGGCGCGGATCTCTTCGAGCGACTGCCCTGCCCAGGCGAAGTCGAAGCCCGGCGGCAGCGTCTGGCGCGCGATCTGCTCCATCGCCTGCAGGGCCTCGCCCGAGCTCAGCCCCGGCGCCGCCACGCCGGTGATCTCGGCCGAGCGGAACAGGTTGAAGTGGCTGATGACCTGCGGTGCGGTGGTCTCGCTGACCCGCACCACCGAGTCGAGGGACACCATCTGCCCGGTCGACGTGCGGGCGTAGAGCTGCTTCAGGTTGTCCGGAGAGGCGCGGAAGCGCTGATCGGCCTGCGCGAAGACGCGGTAGGCGCGGTTGTTGAAGTCGAAGTCGTTCACGTACTGCGACCCGAGGAACACCGAGAGTGCGTCGGTGACCTCGCGCAGCGGCAGTCCCAGCGCCCGGGCCCGATCGCGGTCGATGTCGACGCGCAACTGCGGGTCGTCGGCGCGGAAGCTGCTGAACAGCCCGGCGACGCGGCCCGACTGGTTGCCGGCGCCAACGACGCCGAAGGTCGCCGCCGCCAGGCCGCCGATGTCGCCGCCAGTCTGATCCAGCACTTCGAACTGGAACCCGCCGAACACCGACAGGCCCTGGATCGCCGGCGGCGCGAACGGCACGACGATCGCGCCCGGCAGCGAGAAGAGCTGGCCGCGGAGACGGTTCAGCACGGCGGTGAGCGACTGATCCGGGCGCTTCCGCTCGTCGTACGGCTTGAGTGACGTGAAGATCAGGCCGTTGTTCGGCGCCGCGCCGCTGAAGCTGAAGCCCATCACCGAGAACGCCGAACCGACGTCGGGATCGGCGTAGAGGATCTTCTCGGCCTGCTTGGCGATGTTGTCGGTGAACTCGAGCGACGCGCCGGGCGGGGCCTGGACGATGGTGATGAAGTAACCCTCGTCCTCTTCCGGCACGAACGCCGTCGGCACCGCCTGCGACAGCATCCACGTCGCGCCGAGACCGAGGGTGAACACCACCAGCATCGCCCACTTCCAGCGCAGCGCCCACTGCACGATGCGAACGTAGCTGTGCGTGCCGGCGTCGATGAAGCGGTTGACCGCCGAGAAGAACCGGCCGTGGCTGTGCACTTCCTTGTCGAGCAGCAGCGCCGCGAGCGCCGGCGTCAACGTGATGGCATTGAACACCGACAGCACCACCGCGAAGGCGATGGTCAGCGAGAACTGCTGGTAGAGGCGGCCAGTCGTGCCCGGGAAGAACGCCACCGGCACGAACACGGCCACCAGCACGATGCCGATGACGATGACGGCGCTGAGCACCTCCGCCATCGCGTCGACCGCGGCCTGGTACGCGCTCTTGCCGTACTCGCGCATGTGACGCTCGATGTTCTCGACCACCACGATGGCGTCGTCGACGACGATGCCGATCGCCAGCACGATGCCGAAGAGCGTCAGTGTGTTGATCGAGAAGCCGAACAGCTTCACGAACGCGAACGTGCCGATGAGCGACACCGGAATGGTGAGCGCCGGGATGATGGTGCTGCGCCAGTTCTGCAGGAACAGGAACATCACCAGCACCACCAGCAACAGCGCCTCGCCCAGCGTCTTCAGCACCTCGATGATCGACTCGCGCACCACGGTGACGTTGTCGAACGCGAGCTGCCACTCGAGCCCTGGGGGGAAGTTGGCCTCGATGCGCCGCATCTCGGACATCACGCCCTGGAACACCTCCAGCGCGTTCGCCGTCGGCAGGAGCTGGATGCCGATGCCCGAGGCTTCGAAGTTGAGGAAGCGCAGGTTGGCGGTGTAGTTCTCGGCGCCCAACTCCACGCGGCCGATGTCAGAGAGGCGTACCAGGGCGCCATCCTTGCCGCCGGCCACGACCACGTCGCCGAACTCGCTGACCTCGGTCAGGCGGCCCTGCGCGCGGACGCTCAGGTTGAACATCTGCCCGGCGTCGGCCGGCGCCTCACCCAGGGCTCCCGCCGCGACCTGGACGTTCTGCTCGCGCAGCGCGTTGACGACGTCGCTGGCGGTCAACCCGCGCGCCGCGAGCTTGCCCGGATCGAGCCACAGCCGCATCGCGTAGCGGCGCTCGCCGAAGATGATGACCTCGCCCACGCCGGGGACGCGCTTGATGACGTCGCGCACGTAGCGATCGATGTAATTCGAGATGAACTGCGCGTCGTAGCGGTTGTCTCTGGAGTAGAAGCCGAGGCCGCCGAGGAACCCGGCCGTGTTCTTGGTGACGGTGATCCCGTTGGTGCGGACGTCGGCCGGCATGCGCCCGAGCGCCTGGTTGACGCGGTTCTGGACGTCGATGGCCGCCAGATCCGGATCGCGGCCGATGTCGAACACCGCCGTGATGGTGCTGACGCCGCTGTTGGTGCTCGACGACTGCAGGTAGGACAGGCCCTCGACACCGTTGATGGCCTGCTCGAGCGGCGTCGTCACCGCCGATTCGACCGCCTGCGCATTGGCGCCGGTGTAGATCGCCATCACCGTGACCGACGGCGGCGCCAGTTCCGGATAGCGGGCAATCGGCAGGGTGGGGATCGCGATCGCCCCGGCGATCACCACGACGAGCGCCAGCACCGTCGACAGGATCGGCCGGCTGATGAAGATGTTGGTGCGCATGCGATCTCTACTTCTGGGCCGCGGGCGCGGCGGGCGCCGCGGCCGGCGCCGAGCCGGCCGGCGTGGGCGCCACGGGCTGGCCGTCGCCGATCTTCTGGACCCCGGACACGATGAGCTGATCGCCGGCGGCGAGGCCCTTGAGGACGACGTAGTCGTTGCCCACGAGCGGGCCGACGTCGAGGGCGCGCTGGTGGGCGGTCACGCCCTGGGCGCCCTTTTCCGCCACGAAGACGAAGTAGCGGCCGTTGACCCGCGTCACCGCGACGACCGGCACCTTCACCCCCTGCTCCGCCCGCCACACGATGCGCGCCCGGACGTACTGGTCGTTGCGCAGACCGCCAGCTGAATCCAGGGCGGCCTTGGCCAGCACCGACTGCGTCGCGGGATCGACGGATGGGGCAACGAACGTCACCTTCGCTTCACGCTGGGTCTCGCCGCGATCGTCGACCAGCCGCACCGGCAAACCGAGCTTCAGGTCCGGCGCCTGCTGCACCGGCACCTGCAGGTAGACCTCGAGGCCCAGGTTGTCGTCGATCGTCGTCAGCACCGTGGAGTTGGTGACCCGGTCGCCGACGCGGATCGGCACATCGCCGACGATGCCCGCCGCCGGAGACAGCACGCGGTGGTAGCCGAGCTGCACCTTCTGCTCACGAATCTGCTGGTCGATCGCGGCGACCTGCGCTTCGCCGGCCTTGAGCGTCGCGGCCGCCTGATCGAACTCCTGCTGGCTGACCGCGCCGGCATCGAGCAGCGTCTTCAGGCGCGCGCTCTGCTGCCGCGAGTATGCGAGATCGGCGTCGCGCGCGGCGCGCTGGGCTTCGAGCGTGGCCACGGTGGCTTCCTGGCGCCCGGCGTCGATCTCCATGAGCACGGCGCCGGCGTTGACGCGGGCCCCCGAGGTGACGGCGATCCGCGTGACGAAGCCTTCGACCTGCGGCTGCACCGTGACCGAGCGACGCGACTTCACGGTGCCGATGAACTCGCTCGTCTGCTCGATCGTCGACGGCGTGACGGTCAGGGTCTCGACGGCCATCGCCGGCATCCCACCGCCCGGCGGACCACCGGCGGCGGTGTCGGGCGCGGCCTGACGACAGGCAGCGGCGAGCACGCTGGCGAGCACGAGGACAGAGCCGTTCCAGATGACACGGTGAGACATGAGGCGATACATCTCCGGCAACTCCACAGAGGACCGTCGCGGGACGCGGCGGTGCGGACCCGGCGCGAGGGGCGGGTCCGGTGGCGGGTGAACGTTCATTGTATGCCGTATCGACGCACCATCGCCACGCCGGGGTACACCTCGTGGTACGATTCCGGGGATGGCCGTGCCCCCGCTGGACGACGCCGAGGTGCGCCGCATCGCGGCGCTCGCACACCTCGCGCTCACCGACGACGAGGTCCAGCTCTTCGGGCGGCAACTGGGCGAGATCCTCGAATACGTCCGCCAGATCCAGGCGGAGCCCACCGACGGCGTCATCCCGATGTCACACGTGGGCCGCACGGCCTCCGGCGAACGCGCCGATGCCCTCGTGCCGTCGCTCGATCGCCGCGAGGCGCTCGGCAACGCGCCCGACGCCGCCCGCGAAGCCGGCTATTTCAAGGTGCCAAGAGTCATCGGATGAGCGATCGCCGGGGTCCTGTCCTGGCCGTACGCGACCAGGTCGCGCGCGGCGAACGCACGGCCGAGGCCGTGACGCGCGAGGCGCTCGCCGCCGTGACGCGCTGCGAGCCGGCGCTGCACGCGTTCACGGCGGTCGCCACCGAGGCCGCCCTGTCGCAGGCGGCCGCCATCGATCGCCGCCGCGCTGCCGGCGAGCCGCTCGGGCCGCTGGCCGGCGTGCCGATCGCGGTGAAGGACAACTTGTGCACGCGCGGCATCCCGACGACCGCCGCCTCGGCGATCCTCCGCGGGTTCGTGCCACCGTACGACGCCACGGCCGTGGCGCGCCTCGTCGCCGCGGACGCCATCATCGTGGGCAAGACCAACTGCGACGAGTTCGCCATGGGCTCGTCCACCGAGAACTCCGCGCTCGGCCCCACCGCCAACCCGTGGGCCGTGACGCGCACGCCGGGCGGGTCGAGCGGGGGCTCGGCGGCCGCGGTGGCCGCGCGGGCCGTGCCGGCGTCGCTCGGTTCCGACACCGGCGGGTCGATCCGTCAGCCGGCGGCGTTCTGCGGCGTCGTCGGCCTGAAGCCGACCTACGGACGCGTGTCACGTTACGGCCTGCTGGCCTTCGCGTCGTCCCTCGATCAGATCGGCCCGTTCGCGATCACTGCAGACGACGCCGCCGCCGTGCTCGCCGCGATCGAAGGCGCCGACACGTTCGACGCGACCAGTGTCGATGCGCCGCCGTCGACGCCGGCGGAGACCGGCGTGCGGGGCCTGCGCATCGGCGTGCCGCGCGCGTTCATCGCGGGCGTCGACGCCGCGGTGTCGACGGCATTCGACGGCGCCCTCGCAGCGTGGCGGGAACTCGGCGCGACCATCGTCGACGTCGACCTGCCCCACGGCTCGCTGGCGATTCCCGTCTACTACCTGATCGCCACGGCCGAGGCCAGCTCGAACCTCGCGCGCTACGACGGCGTGCGTTACGGGTTCCGCGCCGGGGCCGCGGCGCCGGAGTCGTTACGGGGGATGTACGAGCGCACGCGCGACGAAGGGTTCGGGCCCGAGGTGAAGCGCCGCATCATGCTCGGCACCTATGTGCTGAGCGCGGGCTACTACGACGCGTATTACCTGAAGGCGCAGCAGGTGCGGGCGAAACTCCGCGATGCCTATGCCGGCGTGCTGGCGCAGGTCGACGTCATCGCCACGCCCACCACGCCGACGGCCGCGTTCCCGTTGGGCGAGAAGGCCTCGGATCCGCTGCAGATGTACCTCGCCGACATCTTCACGGTGAGCGCGAACCTAGTCGGCGTGCCGGCCATCAGCCTGCCGTGCGGGTTCTCGCCCGACGGGTTGCCGATCGGCTGTCAGTTGACCGGCCGGATGTGGGAGGAGGCGACGCTGGTGCGGGCCGGCGCGGCCTACCAGAGCGCCACCGACTGGCACCTGCAGGCGCCGTCACTCGCGTAGCGCACCGCGCAGGCGGCGCGGGTTCAGGCCGAGACGGCCGGCCGCTTCATGAACGACCAGACGAGCCCGCCGATCAGCAGGAACGGCAGCAGGGGCAGGAGTACCGCGAGTCCGGCGACGACGATCGCGACCACCGCCGCGCCGCCGACGCCGATGAGGAGCAGCGGCGCCAGCGCCAGCATCGCGACCATGCCGATCAAACCGGCGACGATGCCGACGACGAACTTCACGACGCCGAGTGCGAGGCGAATCGGCAGGAAGATCAGCTTGAAGAGGAACCAGACGAGGCCGAGCACGGCGGCCGCGGCAACGCCGGCGGCGGCCAGTGCGCCCAGGACGATCACGGCTCCCATGCAGGCCCTCCTCGTGAGCCGCGTCGTGCGCGCTCACTGGAGGGGACGTGAGGAAGCCGGAGGTGGTTCCGTCCCGGACCTAGCGCTTTTCGAGCAGGGCCGAGAATTCCGGCAGATCCCACTCGACCAGATGCTGGTTCACTTCTTCCATGGCCAGCCGTTCCGGCTTCACCGCGCGGGCGACACCGGCCTCGAGGCGCACCTTCGCGCCCTTGCGGAGCTGCTTGGCGCGCGCCGCGGCGACATCCACGTAGAGAAACCGGCTTTCGATGGGCCGCCCCTGGGGGCGCACCGCCGGAGCTTCGGCCTGGGGGTCGACGAGCACGTCAACGTCTGACATAGCCTTCCAGCATAGCGAAGTCCGGCCGGGATCGGCAAGCGCTGCCCGACGGGCGAGCCGCGGCGCCTATCCCCGTGGCCCGCGGGCCGGGGACAGCGCCTCGCCAAGGACCCAGCCGGCCACGCTGGTGACGAACGCGCCCGCCATCGCCGCCAGCAGGGATGACACGCTGAAGCCCGGCACCAATGCGGCGGCCAGGCCGAAGGCGAGGCCGTTGACGACCAGGTAGAAGAGACCCAGCGTCAGCACCGTGAGGGGCAGGGTCAGGATGGTGAGCACCGGCCGCACGATGGCGTTCACCACGCTCAGGACGATCGCGCCGATGGCCAGCGCGCCGTAGGACGTGATGCTCACGCCCGGCACCAACTGGCCCGCGAGCCACAGCGCCAGGGCCAGCACGATCCAATGGATGACGAAGCTGAGCACACGGGCCTCCTTGGGACGAAATACGACGGGGTGCCGCGGCGTCGCCGGGCACCCCGTGCCTTGATCGGTCGAGGTCTACGACGCGACGGCCACCGGGATCGTGCGCGGCTTCGACTCCTCGCGCATGGGGACGCGCACCGTGAGCACGCCGTCCTTGTAGTCGGCGACGACGCCGCTGGCGTCGACCGCGGTGGGCAGCGCGAAGCGCCGGCTGAAGCGGCCGTAGGCCCGCTCCACGCGCCGCACGTCGCCCTTGGGTACATCGGCTGGCCACGGCCGCTCACCGCTGATGGTGAGGGTGCCGTGCTCGACGGTGACCGCGATCGCCTCGCGCTTCATCTCGGGCAGCTCCACCTTCATCACGAGCGCCTTGTCGGCGGCCTCGAAGATGTCGACGGGCGGCACCCAGGTGCCCTGTCCCGCCAGCGCGTCGTGCAGCCGGGTCAGTTCACGAAACGGATCGAATCGCACGATAGCCATGGTCCTGTCTCTCCTCTGTCAGTGGCCGGGGCTCGGCATTCCAGGTCCCTGGTCCCCGGTCCCTACGCGTTACTACTTGCTCTCAGAGAACTCCGCGTCGACGACGTCGCCGTCGGCCGGCTTCTCGCCGCCGGGCGCGCCGTCCTGGCCGGAATCGCCGCCCGTGGCCTGGGTGTTCTTGTAGAGCACCTCCGCCATCGCGTGCGACGCCTTCTGCAGGTCGCTCAGGGCACTCTGGATCGCGGCCAGGTCGTCGCCCTGGGTGGCCTTCTTCGCCGCCTCGAGCGCGGTCTGCACTTTCTCGACCTCGCCCGCCGGCAGTTTGTCCTTCGACTCAGTCACCGTCTTCTCGACCTGGTAGACCAGCGAGTCGAGTTGATTGCGCGCGTCGATGAGTTCGCGCTTCGCCTTGTCGTCGCTGGCGTGTGACTCGGCGTCCTTCACCATGCGGTCGACCTCGTCCTTCGCCAGGCCGCTCGAGCCGCTGATGGTGATCTTCTGCTCCTTGTTCGTGGCCTTGTCCTTCGCCGAGACGTTGACGATGCCGTTGGCGTCGATGTCGAACGTGACCTCGATCTGCGGCACGCCACGCGGCGCCGGCGGAATGCCCACGAGCTGGAACTTGCCCAGCGTGCGGTTGTCGCGGGAGAACTGGCGCTCGCCCTGCAGCACGTGCACTTCCACGCTGGTCTGGCTGTCGGCGGCGGTCGAGAACGTCTCGCTCTTCCGCGTCGGGATGGTCGTGTTGCGCGTGATGAGCGTCGTCATCACCCCGCCAAGCGTCTCGATACCGAGCGAGAGCGGGGTGACGTCGAGCAGCAGCAGGTCCTTCACGTCGCCGGCCAGTACGCCGCCCTGCAGCGCCGCACCCACGGCCACGACCTCATCGGGATTGACGCCCTTGTGCGGGTCCTTCCCGAAGTACTCCTTCACCGCCTGCTGCACGCGCGGCATGCGGGTGGAGCCGCCGACCAGCACGACCTCGTCGATGTCCGAAGGCTTCACGCCAGCATCGGCGAGGGCCTGCTTGACCGGGCCCAGCGTGCGCTGCACGAGGTCCTCGACCAGCGACTCGAGCTTGGCGCGCGTGAGCTTCAGGTTCAGGTGCTTGGGGCCGGTGGCGTCGCCGCTGATGAACGGCAGGGAGATCTCCGTCTCCATCGCCGACGACAACTCGACCTTCGCCTTTTCCGCCGCTTCCTTCAGGCGCTGCTGCGCCATGCGGTCCTTCGAAAGGTCGATGCCTTCGTCCTTCTTGAACTCGGCCACCAGCCAGTCGATGATCTTGTGGTCGAAGTCGTCGCCGCCGAGGTGCGTGTCGCCGTTGGTCGACTTCACCTCCACGACGCCCTCGCCCACTTCGAGCACCGAGATGTCGAAGGTGCCGCCACCGAGGTCGTACACGGCGATGGTCTCGTCCTTCTTCTTGTCGAGGCCGTAGGCCAGCGCCGCCGCGGTGGGTTCGTTGACGATGCGCAGCACGTTGAGGCCGGCGATCGTGCCGGCGTCCTTCGTGGCCTGGCGCTGGGCGTCGTTGAAGTAGGCGGGCACGGTGATGACGGCGTCACTCACCGTGGTGCCGAGGTGGTCTTCTGCGGCCTTCTTCAGCTTGGCGAGGATCATCGCTGAGATCTCGGGCGGCGAGTACTGCTTGCCGCGCACGTCGACCCACGCGTCGCCGT
>CADEDM010000064.1 GCA_902826065.1 uncultured Acidobacteriota bacterium
GCCGCCTGGGTCTGCTTGCCGCTCTGGTCGAGGCCTTCGAACGCGATGAGCCGCCCTGCCGCCACGCTCAGACCTCGAGCTGCAACAGCTCGTCGAGCGTCTGGCGGCGGCGGATCGTCGTCCACGTGCCGTCATCGACCAGCGCTTCCGGCGGCAAGGGCCGGCGCAGGTAGGTCGACCCCAGCACGGCGCCGTAGGCGCCGACGTCGCGCACGACCACCAGATCGCCGACCGCGAGCGGCGGCAACGCGCGATCGCGCGCGAAGCGATCCGTCGACTCGCAGATCGGACCGACGACGTCCGCCGGCTCGGGGGCGCCAGGCCGCACCACGACCGGCTCGATGCGATGGAACGCGCCGTAGAGCGCCGGGCGCATGAGCTCGGTCATGCCGGCATCGAGCACGACGAAGCGGCGGCCGCCGGGGACGTGCTTCACGTCGACGACGGTCGAGAGGAGCAGGCCGGCCGCGCCGACGATCGACCGCCCGGGCTCGATGGCGAGCGTGAGGTCGGTGGCGCCAGCGGCCTCGACCAGCGTGCGCACCCAGGCCGTGCGCTCGGGCACCGGGGTGTCGTCGTAGGCGATGCCGAGGCCGCCGCCGAAATCGACCTGTTCCAGCGGCACGCCGGCGGCGCACAGGTCGCGGGCCAGCACGCTGGCCGCTTCCGCGGCCTTCGCCAGCGGCGCCAGGGTCGTGATCTGCGAGCCGATGTGTACGTGCACGCCGACCGGCGTCAGCCCCGGACGGCGCGTCATGTCGAGGAACAGACCCGACGCCAGCGCGATCGGCACGCCGAACTTGTTGTCGCGCAGGCCGGTCGAGATGTGCGGATGGCTCTCCGCATCGATGTCGGGGTTGACGCGCAGCGCGACGCGGGCCTTGACGCCGCGTGCGGCGGCGAGCTGATCGAGGCGGTCGAGCTCGCCGGGCGACTCGACGTTGATCGCGTGCACGCCGAGCATGAGGGCGCGCTCGAGCTCGGCCACCGACTTGCCGACGCCGGTGAAGACGATCTCGTGGGGCGCGAACCCGCAGCGCAGCGCCACGTCGACCTCGCCCATCGAGTTGGCGTCGGCGTGCGCGCCGAGGCCCTTCAACAGGCGGACGATGGCCAGCGTGGAATTGGCCTTGAGCGCGTAGTGGATGGCGTGGCGGCGGGCGCCGAACGCGGTGTCGAGCTCGCGGTAGGCGTCGCGGATCGACGCCGCCGAGTAGACGTAGCAGGGCGTGCCGAGCGCGCGGGCCACGTCGGCCACGGCCACGCCGTCGACTCGGAGCCCCTGTTCCTGATGCGCGGACACCACCAAAGTGCCCGATTATAGCGGGAACCGGCGGCCCGAATCGAGGCCGCCCCCGTGATATTCTGGCCGCTGTACCCGCACACGCCTGCCGATGTCCCTCGACGCCACGTCGGCCGAGCCCGACGCCATCGATACGCTGATCCAGCGCTGTCTGGCGGGCGACCAGTCCGCGTGGGACGAGATCGTCCGCGCGAACCGGCGGCGGGTGTTCAACATCGCCTACAAGTTCACCGGCCGCCACGACCTGGCCGAGGACCTGACGCAGGACGTCTTCGTCAAGATCTTCCGCTCGCTGAGCACCTTCGATCGCCGCGCCAACTTCCAGACGTGGCTGGTCAGCGTCAGCCGCAACCTCTGCATCGATCACTACCGCAGCGTGCGCAAGGAGCGCGAGGCCATCGACCGCGACGTCGACCCGGGCGAGCTGGCGCCGGTGGCGCACACGACCAGCCCGTATCAGTCGCTCGAGCAGCGCGATCGGGCGTCGCTGCTGCGGCGCGCCCTGGCGGAACTGGCGCCAAGTCTCAAGCAGGCGGTGATGATGCGCGACCTGCAGGAGCTGTCGTACCAGGAGATCGCCGACAAGCTCGCCCTGCCGGAAGGCACGGTGAAGTCCCGAATCAACCGCGGCCGCAACGAGCTGGCGCGTCAAATCAGCCGGATTCGCGAGAGCGACGACAAAGCCGTCGCCGCGCGCACGGCGGGCGGCGGCCCGGATCCCCGCCGGAGCGGAGTCGCAGGATGAACTTCACCATCGACCGATCGAACGACATCGCCATCGTCCGCCTCGACGAAGCGCGGCTCATGTACCCCCTGCTCGCCGACTTCGCCGGCGCGGTCACCGGCCTGCTCGACGGCGGCGACACCAAGGTGCTGCTCGATTTCACGAAGGTCACCTATGTCGACAGCGCCACGATCGGCTGCCTGATGGACCTCTACCGCCAGGCGAGCGGCAAGGGCGGCGCGCTGAAACTGAGCGGCGTGCAGAAGCGGGTCGAGACCATGCTGACGATGACCGGGGCCCACAACTTCCTGGCCCTCCACACCGACGAGGCCACCGCGCTGGCCAGCTTCGGGGCGTAAGACCATGCGCACGATCACCACGACCCGGGGCGTGACGATCGAGCTCGATGGCGACGTCCAGCTCGTGCTCGAGGCCCTCTTCAAGACCTTCTGGGACAACCCGGACGACTACTCGTACGAGCACACGGTGCAGGAGATCCAGCACCTGCTCGGCCAGCTCACCGACACGGAAGCCCGCCAGTACCTGAGCGAGGCGATGGCTCTCTGCTACATGACCTACGAGAACGGCCGCCTCGACAGCGTGATGAAGAAGCTCGACGCGTCGGAGCCGTAGACGAGCGCGCCCTCCGCATGTCGCTGAACTATCTCGCCGAACGCTTCACCTGCTCGTGGCCGTGGTCCACGGCCATCCTGCTCTGCGACGGCCGTATTTCCTGCGGCTGCTCCGACCCCTACGGCCAGCGCATCATGGGCGACGCCCGCAAGGCGTCGCTGGCCGACGTGTGGCGCGGGCCGATCGCCACGGAGCTGCGCGAGGACATCAACACCGGCGGCTCGCCGTTCTGCGGCGACTGTCCGCTGAAGGAGCCGCTGGCGCCCGAGCAACCGGCGCCGCAGCTCGATCTCAACGTCGGCCCGCTGCCCAGCCGCCTCTATGTCGAGTGCACAGCGGCCTGCAACATCTCGTGCTTCCAGGCCTGCTGCGCGCCCGAGACCGGCATCACACGCACGCGCCAGGCCGGCATGCTCGACTTCGATCTCTTCACCCGCGTCATCGACGAGGCCGGCCCCACGCTGGTGCGCGTCGACTTCTTCAACTACGGCGAGGCGTTCCTGCACAAGCGCGCCGTGGAGATGTGCGAGTACATCAAGACGAAGTTCCCGCACATCTACCTGTATACGAGCACCAACGGCGGCGCGCTGAACGACGAGAAGGCGCGCCGGCTGGTGCACTCGGGCATCGACGAGGTGACCTTCTCGATCGACGGCGCGTCGCAGGCCGCGTACGAGAAGTACCGGCAGCGCGGCAAGTTCGACCTCGCCACCGCCAACCTGCGCGCCATGGCCGACGAGAAGGCGAAGCACGGGCGCGACGTCCCGCAGCTCAACTGGCGCTACATCCTCTTCAAGTGGAACGACTCGGACGAGGAGATGGAACGCGCGCGCTTCCTGGCGCAGGAGTTCGGCGTCGACCGGCTGTCGTGGGAGATCACGGATCACCCCGAGGACAGCTTCTCGCGTCGCTTCGCCCCGGGCACGCCCGACTTCGAGCGCATCCGCTACGAGGTGTGGGATCACTCGGGCCTGGGCAACGCGATTCCGGGGGCGACACCGCGGGCGGAGATCGCCGTGCGCGCCGGCGACGGCCCATTGGCTGGACGCGCCGGCGACACCCTCACCGTCGCGACGCACGTCACGAACCATTCGTCGCGGCCGTTCCGGAAGCTCGCCAGCTACGGCCGCCGTCTGGTCCGCCTCGGCGCGCAGCTGGTTGGCCCCGATGGGGCCCTGATCAACCGCGACTACGCCCGCGCATGGCTGCCCGGCGACATCCCGGCGGGCGGATCGGCCGACGTCGCCATCGACGTGCCGCTGCCGTCGGCGCCCGGCCGCTATGCCCTCAAGTTCGACCTCGTGAGCGAGGGCATCGACTGGTTCGAGAAGGCCGGCTCGCCGACAACGACGCGCGAGCTGGTCGTCCAGTAGCCACGTCCGCGGCTAACGACGCGCTGCCGAAGCAAGCCGCGGCACCGACGCCCACGCCTGCACCCGCGCGTCCGTCTCGATCGCGCCCACGATCCGCGACGCTGCGACCGCCTGCGCGGCGTCACAGGCCGTCGGCGCCAGTGGCAGGCGTCCGCTGCGGTCGTTCTTGTCGAGCGGATGGTTCATCACGGTGGGACCGCGGTGATCGGCTTCGTCGGCGAGCCCGTGAAGGTGCCCGATCTCGTGCAGCACCACCTTGGTGACGCCCTGGCAGCTGTCGAGGAGGGCGCGATCGGACGACAACCAGATGTCCGCACGCTCGAGCGCACCATCGGCGGCACGGCCTTCCTCGCGCCACGCGGCGGCAGCGCGAGCGGGCAGCACGGCCCGGGCGTGGTCGTAGCGCACGACGACGCCGCCAGGCCCCGGCACGAACGTGACGTCGAGGCTGGTCGTCGCGTTGGCGTCGTTCCAGGCCTGGAAGGCGCGCCACACGCACGCCAGCATCTCCGGCGGAAAGGCTTCGCCGCTCGGCGACGGCGCCACCGCGAACGCGACCGTCTGCTGCGGACGGAAGCCGGGCTTGTTGACCCTGGGCGACGTGCCGCTGCAGGTCTGGGCCTCGCCCGGCGCCACGGCCGCTGTCACCAGCAGCCCCACGAGACACACCACGACCCTGCTCATACCGCACCCCTCGTCGACCCGGCGGGCGTGCGGTCGCGATCGGGAGGATGGCGACTCAGCGGCCCGCGCGAGGCGCGTTGACGCGCCCGGCGTTCATACATCCGGGACAGCGAGAGCGTCGCGTCGATTCCCTCACAGCGAGGTCGGCTACACTGCAGGGCGCGTGCCCACCGATATCGTCCTGCTGCTCTTCGGCGCCGGCGCCGTGGCCGGCACGATGAACGCGGTGGCCGGTGGCGGCTCGTTCGTGACCTTCCCGGCGCTGGTGTTCGCGGGGCTGCCGTCGGTCGTGGCGAACGCGTCGTCCACCGTCGCACTCGTCCCGGGAACGCTGGCCTCGGTCTGGGCGTACACGACCGGCGATCACCGCACCGGTCTCGTCGACATCGGCGGCGTGCCGGTCCGCCGCGTCATCGTCGCCGGCGCGGCCGGCGGCCTCACGGGCGCGATCCTCCTGCTGTCGACACCCTCGTCGCTGTTCGACGGCATCGTGCCGTGGCTCCTGCTGCTCGCCACGCTCGTCTTCGCGTTCGGCGCGCCGCTCAGCGCCGCGCTGCGCCAGCGGGTCCACATCGGCGCCGGCGCGGTGCTGCCGCTGCAGTTCGTGCTGGGGATCTACGGCGGCTACTTCGGCGGCGCCGTCGGCATCATGCTGCTGGCGGCCTGGTCGCTCGTGACCCCGCACGACCTGAAGGCGCTCAATCCGACGCGCATGCTGACCGTGTCCGCGATGAACGGCATCGCCGTGGCGTGGTTCGTCCTGGCCGGCGAGATCCACTGGCCGGCGACGCTGTCCATGCTCGCCGGCAGCGTGATCGGCGGATTCGTCGGCGGGCGGATCGGCCAGCGCCTGCCCCTGGCCGTGACCCGCGCCGTCATCATGATCGTGACCGTCGCCATGACGGTCACGTTCTTCCGCCGCGCCTATTTCTGAGGCGCCGCCGCGTTCACGATGCCGCTCGCGCTTTCCTCGCGCCGGCCGACGCCGGGCACGAGCATCGGCACCTGACGCCGGTAGGCCGCGTACTCCGGATGCGCGACGATGAGGTCGCGCTCCTCGAGCTGGATGGCGACCAGGATGTAGGCGGTGGTCACCGCCGCGAAGAGCAGGTGGGTCGCCGACATCGTCGGCGCGGCCCAGAACGCGACGATGAAGCCGAGATAGAGCGGATGCCGCACGCGGCGGTAGAGTCCGGGCGTGGCGAACGCCGGCGCGTGTGCCGGCGTGCCCCGGAAGTGCCGCCACACCTGCGCCAGGCCGAACAGCTCGAAGTGGTCGATGAGCCAAGTCGCGGCGAGCACGGTGAGCCAGCCCAGCGCCGACGCCACGTGCAGCGCCCCGCGCAGCCAGGGGCTCTCCACCTCCCACACGACGCCGCCCAGCGGCCGCCACTGCCAGAAGAGCAACGCCAGGCAGGCGCTGGCGGCCAGCACGTAGGTGCTGCGCTCGACCGCCTCGGGCACGATCCGCGTCCACATCGCCTTGAATCCACGTCGCGCCATCACCGAGTGCTGCACCGCGAAGAGAGTGAGCAGCAGCAGGTCGATGCCGAGCGCCGCCGCGAACGGGCCTTCCAGCGGCCCGTCGATGCCACGCGGCACGCCGACGTTGGCCACGAAGCCCATGGCGTAGACGAACACGACGAGAAACAACACGTAAGCGACGACGCCGTAGACGAGCGCGAGTCCTCGCGACACCATGATGACGACCTCCTGATGGCGACGCCCGGTGCGCCGGCCGCCGCCCGCCGCTCGTGGAGCGGTCTCGAATGAACGTTGCGTGAAAACCGGCCTGTGAGGCGCCGCCGTCAGCGCTGGCGCAGCACGTTGTCGGCGGCATAGTCGCCGAGCCGTGTGCAGGCCCCGAAACTCGACAGCGTCTCGAATCGGAAGTGGATGCCGCCCCAGATGCGGGCGAAGCCGCCCTCATCCGCGAGCTGGCGGAAGCCGTCGTAGTGCCTGGTCACG
Organism: uncultured Acidobacteriota bacterium; assembly: GCA_902826065.1. Classification (GTDB taxonomy): domain Bacteria; phylum Acidobacteriota; class Vicinamibacteria; order Vicinamibacterales; family UBA2999; genus CADEFD01. The sequence goes on from CADEDM010000064.1 coordinate 6,686, forward strand.
TTCGGCCCGGCCGTGCCCGTCCAGGTGACGTCGAACGCCACGTCGTCGTGCCCGAAGAGGCGCTCCAGCACCCGCGCCTGGGCGGCACCGAGGCACGCCATGTTGCCGGGGTGGCCCGGATACGGCGGCGTCGGCACGAGCGAGCTCCACGCGGGATCGGCGTCGGTGGCCGGGTTGCCGTCGCGGGCGGCCTCGCGGATCGCCGTCACCGGACGCCACAAGCCGTAGATGTACTTGCCGGTGAACGACGTCATCAGCGCGTCGTGATGCGTCATGTTGACGAGCGCGAAGGCGCGCGCCGCCTCGAGCCCGGAGAGGCCCTGGCTCAGGGCCGTCGTGCCGGTCACCTGGTTCCACACGATCCAGAAGTGTGTCGATGTCCCGACGCTGGCCCAGAGCCGTGCGGCCTGCGTCTGCTCCGCGGTGCGCACCGTGCTCTCCGCCGACCCGAACGCCTTGGTCTCGTTGAGGTCGGTCGCATAGCGGGCGCTCGCCAGCGACGGCGGAGCCTCGGGCAGGAACTGACGGCCGTCGGGCACCACGAAGCCGCGCACCTGCGGGTAGTTCGTGTACGCCGCATTGGCATTGGCCGGCGGCGTCGGGATCCAGTAGCCCGGTCCGCCGGGCAGCACGAGGGGCGGGAAGGGTCGTTCCCACCCGTCGCCGGTGCGATCGGCCAGGACTGCCTGCGCCGCCGCCGCGCCCACCGCCGCGCCATCGCGCGCGGCCGCGTCGTCGAGGCCGGCCAGTGATGTCGCGAGCAGGGCATCCAGCGCCGCCGTCTGCGACGGCAGCAGCGCGACCAGGACGTCGTGCGCGGCCTGGGCCACCGCGGCGTCACGCGATGCGCCCGCCGGCGCGGCATCGACGAAATCGTACCCCTGATAGCGGCGCTCGAAGGCATTGGCGGCGTCGAACATCGCCACGCTCGCCATCGCCAGCGGCCGCGTCACGAACACCGTCGCCGGGTTCGCCCCTGGCGTGGCGATCGCGGTGAGCATCGCGCGGTTCCAGCGCAGCACGGTGTCGAGCTGCTGCGCCCCGGCCGGTACGGCCGTGACGACGAGGGCAGCCGCAACGGCCGCCGGGACGAGTGCTTGCACGACTCGGAACATGTCGGGTCTCCTCACAAAGGGCCTGCCTGGGAATCGGGATTCGCGGCCGCGCCCCGCCACATCCGGCGCCGGCGCTCGGGGACGTGACGAAGCACGGCCGCACGGCCGCTACCGCGGCCGGGGCTCGAGCGCCTCGAGTCGCGCCTGCAACGCCGCGAGGGCGGCGCGCAGGTCGGCGTTCTCGCGCACGAGCGCGTCACGGTCGGCCCGGGTGCGGGCCTCGAGCGCCTGGATCGCCGCCAGCGCGATGCCGTCGGCGTCGATGGTGCTGATGCGCAGCCGATCTTCGCCGAGGCCGAAGGCGGCGTGGAAATCCTGCGCCGTCGGGCCGACGTGACGAATGGCGGCGTCCTGCGCCTTGTAGCTCCACTCGCGAATCGGCATCCGCGCGATCCTGGCCAGCACGTCGCCGCCGTCGAGATCGCGGAAATGTTCCTTGCTGTTCACGTCCGAGAGCGACGACCACGCGCTCGCGTTGGCGGCGAGCTGCACACCGGCCGTGTTGTTGTAGTTCGAGAAGATGCGCGTGCCGCCGAGGGCGCGCAGCGAGAACTGGAAGTCGGCGGAGCTGTACAACGACGACCCGCCACCACTCATGACGATCGCACCGACGTGGTCGGCATGGGCCATCGGGCCGATCGCCACGGCGTTGGTGGCGGTGGCGCTGGCCTCGGTGCCGAGGGCGAGCGTGTCCTTGCGGAACGCGCTGGCGAGGAACCCGATGGCGACGCCGTGCTCACCGGCCGCACCGGCGCCGCCGATCGCGACGGCGCGATCGCCAGAGGCGTTCGCCGAGCCGAGGGCGACGCTCGCGAATCCGGAGGCCGCCGACGAGTAGCCCATCCCCACCGAGAACAGGCCGATGTTGTCGTCTTCGTCGCCGTAGAAGACGCCACCGGCGCGGAACGCGCCCTTGCCCGGGTTCCACATCATCCGCGTGCTCTTGCTGTACGGGTACTGGCCCGTGCCCGTCTCCTGCCCGCGCGCGATGATGCCGCTGTCGCCGCTCATCGAGATCGAGAGGGGGACCGCGGTCACGACCGGTCGCGGTTGGCCGCCGGTGTGGGCGTTGAACACGAACGCGCCCGAGTGGCCGGCGCCGTCTCTCCACTGGCCGCCGAGCGACGCGACGTTGATCGGCACCGCGAGGTGCGTCGCGGCCCCGCCGGGCGTGCTCACCACCGAGAAGCCGAACTGGATCGTGCCGTCGGCATTGGGCACCGCCGTGCCAGTGATCGGCGCCTTCGTGGCGGCGCCGCACTGGTCATCGAAGCCCTCCAGGCGGTACTGGCCGGCCTCCTGGATCACGGTGAGGGTGACCACGTTGCAGAACGGTTGCGTCTGCCAGCGGAACGTGCCGAGAGACTGAGCCGAGGCGGCCGTGGCGGTGACCGCGATGAGCGCGGAAGCGAGAGCTGAGCGGAACATGACACACATCTCCTGTGTTGACTGCATGGACTGAATCCGAGGCTGAGGACCGGGGCGGACGATCAGCGCCGTGGCGCGACCTCGTCGAGGCGGGCGGCAAGCGCAGTGAGCCTCGCTTTCAGCGCGTCGTGCGCATCGGCGAGGCGCGCCAGCTGCGCACGAAGCGCGGCGTTCTCATCGACGAGCGGCCGGGTGCGCGCCTCGAGCGCCTGGACGGCGGCCAGCGCGATGCCGTCGGCATCGACGGTGCTGATGCGCCGCGGGTCCTCGCCGAGCCCGAACGCCGCGTGGAAATCCTGCGCGGTGGGGCCGACGTGGCGAATGGCTGCGTCCTGCGCCTTGTAGCTCCATTCGCGGATCGGCATCCGCGCGATCTTCGCGAGCACGTCGCCGGCGTCGAGGTCGCGGAAGTGCTGCTTGCTGTTCACGTCCGACAACGCCGACCACGCGCCCGCCCCAGGGGCCAGGGTCACACCTGCGTTCATGGCCCCGTTGGTGTAGAAGACGGAGCCACCGGCGGCACGCACGACGAACTGGTTCGGGGTGTTGGACGACACGAGCGAGACGGACGAGCGGTCGCCGTACACGAACGTCCCGAACGCGCCCGGCCCCGTCTGGGCCAGGTTGCCGAGAGCGACGCTGTTGTCACCCTCGGCCACCGATCCGGCGCCGATCGCCACGGCACCCGTTCCGAGAGCGGACACCCCGAGCCCCCGTGCCGAGTCGCCGCCGAGCACGATGCCCTCGTTGCCGCGCGTCCCGGCGTGGTAGCCAACGGCGACACTGCGCGCGCCCCCGGCGAGTGACTCGAACCCCCCGGCCACGGATGCCTGGCCGTCGGCGACGGAATGGGAGCCGAGCGCCAGGCTCTCGTTGCCGGCCGCCCGCGACAAGGTGCCGAACGCGACACTCTGGGAAGCGATCGCCTGCGTGCCGTGGCCGGCAGCGAGGCTCTTGGTGCCAGACGCGATGGTCTGGAACCCGAACGCCACCGCTGACTCCCCCGCCGCACTGGTGTTCTGCCCGAACGCCGCGCTGTAGCGGCCGACGTTCGCCTCATCCCACGATGCATCGCCGACCGAGCCGGCGCGGAATGCCGCCCGCTTCGGGAACCACATCATCCGCGTGCCCGCGCCGCTTGCGGGAATCGCGCCGGCGTTCAGGACGCCGCCGGCAACGAAGCCGCCATCGGCCTGGAGCCCGGACGATGGCAGCGGCCGCGGGGATCCGCTGGCATTCCCGCCGAAGGCGAACGTGCCCTTGTTGCCGGCGCTGTCGGTCCAGGGTCCGCTGAGCGTCGCGATCGAGATGCGCGCCTCGACCTGGACGCCGCGGCCGCCCGGTGACGTCACGAGGTTCATGCCGAAGCCGACGCTGCCGTCGGGGTTCGGCGTCGCGACGCCGGTCAGCGGCGCCCGCGTCGCGGCGCCGCACTGGTCGTCGAAGCCTTCGAGCGTGTAGACGCCGGCCACACCGGTCACGGCCACCGACACGACGTTGCAGTACGGCTGGAGCTGCCACGACAGCGTGCCGAGGGACTGGGCAGCGGCTGCCGACGCGGTGAGCGCGACGACGGCGAGCGAGAGAATCGAGCGGAACATGACACACGTCTCCTGTGTTGGGCGCTGCGAGTCGTTGCGTGGGGGATGCTGGCGCCGGACTCAGCGCCTGGCGGCTTCGAGGGCGTCGAGGCGTGCGAGCAGCTCGACGAGCTGCGCCTTCAACGCGACGTTCTCGTCACGGGTGCGGGCTTCGAGCGCCTGGATCGCACGGAGGGCGATGCCATCCGCGTCGATGGTGCTGATGCGCTTGGGGTCTTCGCCCAGGCCGAACGCGGCGTGGAAGTCCTGGGCCGTCGGGCCGACGTGCCGGATGGCTGCGTCCTGCGCCTTGTAGTTCCACTCGCGGATCGGCATCCGCGCGATCCTGGCGAGCACGTCACCGCCGTCGAGGTCGCGGTAGTGCTCCTTCGTCGCGGCATCGGACAACACGCCCCAGGCGCTGGCGCCGGGCGCGAGCGTCACGCCTGACATGTAGGCTGCGTTCGAGTAAATCGTGTAGCCGCCGGCGAAGCGCGACGTGAACGAATTGGCCGCCGCCGAGAACATGGGACCGGTGTTCGAGCCGTCGCCAAAGAGGAACGAGCCGTTGTCATCGGCAGTCGCGTTCGAGCCAAGCACGACCGAGAGGTTCGCCAGCGCGTGAACGTTGTTGCCAGCGGCGAACGAGGCGGTGCCGGCGGCGGTGGTGTTGAGGCCGAAGGCGGTGCTGTAGAAGCCCACGCTCGGGTCGTCCCACTGCGCACCCTGCACCTTGCCGGCGCGAAACGCCGACTTCGTGCCGTGCCACATCAGCCGCTGCCCGGCGCCCTGCGCGGGAATCGCTGCGTTCTGCGTCGTATCGGTGACGACGGCGAAGCCGCCCTGCGGCTGGAACACGAACGCGCTCGGCAACTGCGACGGCGGGACGGGACCGGTGCGCGGTCCGCCGCTCGTCGTCGCGGGGTTGAACGTGAACGCGCCGGAGTTGCCGGCGCTGTCGCGCCACGTGCCGCTCAGGCTCGACGGGCTGATGCCGGCCTCGATGTTCACCGGTGTCCCGCCGGGCAGCATCACGACGCTGACGCCAATCGTGATGCTGCCGTTGGCCTGCGGCAGCGCCACCCCGCGCACCGGCTGCTTCGGGTTGCCGCCGCACTGCTCGTCGAAACCATCGAGCGTGAATACTCCGCCCATCGGCGTCACCGTCACCGTGATCACGTTGCAGTACGGCTCGGTGCGCCAGCGGAACGTGCCGAGCGGCTGCGCCGACGCGACCGACGCCGATGCAGCGAACGCCAAAGTGACGAGAGTCAGGGCAACGACTGAGCGGTACATGATCTTCTCCTGTGCGCCTCACCCGGAAGCAGGCGGGCGTCACAGGAGGAATCGCAGACGGCGGCCGAATGCCGCCACCACGATCCGGAGACCCGGAAAATTCAGCGTTGACGCGGGACCGCGACGATCGCGTCGAGCATCCCGGTGAGGGCGTCGAGCGGCCACGCTTCACCTGGCAGCGTGCGCCGGCGGTTGGGCACGATGTCGGGCGCGAGGCGGCGGATGCGGAGGGCCTCGCGCAGCAGCGACTCGGCCGCTGCCGCGTCGCCGCCGGCGCGGTGAACGCTCGCCAGATTGGCCGAGTAGATGGCGACGAGCTGATGGTCGTCGCCGAATGTCGCGCGCGCGATCGCCAGCGCCTGATTCAGGGCCGCGACGGCCGCGTCGTAGCGGCGCTCGGCGGTGTGGATGTGAGCCAGGGCGTTCAGACCAATGGCGACGTTCGGATGCGCCTCCCCCAGCGCCTTGCGTTGAATGTCGAGCGATCGCTCGATGAGCGCGGTGGCCCGGGGATAGTCGCGCTGCTGGATGGCGATGAGGGCCAGGTCATGCAGGGTGGTGCCGGTGTTGGGATGCGTCGCGCCGCGGGCTCTGGTGTTGAGGTCGAGCGCCTTGTCGAGGAGCGCGCGCGCGCCCTCGAGATCGCCCCTCAACCTCAGCACGGAGGCGACGCCACTGAGGCTGTTGGCGGTTTCGCCATGCTCCAGGCCGAGCACGCGTTCACGGATGGCGAGGGCCTCGCGCAACAGCGGCTCCGCGCGGTCGTTCTCGCCGCGATCCTGGTAGATGCGTCCCAGCTCGACCAGCGTCACCGCGACATCGGCGTGCTCGTTGCCAAGCAGGTGGCGGCGGATGTCGAGCGCCTGGCCGAGCCGGTCCGCCGCCGCGGCGAAGTCGCCTTTCTGGGAGAGCACGGCCCCGAGCTCGTTCAGCGCTTGCGCGACGCGGAGGTGCTCGGTGCCGTACACCTTCTGGGCGCTGGTCAGCGCCTGTTCGAGCAGCGGCACCGCGCGATCGTAGGCCCCGAACTGCCGGTAGAGACGCCCCAGCACGGTCAGGATGTCGGCTTGCGCCTCGGGCTGGTCCATCAGGCCCTTTTGCGCCTGCTCGGCGCCGGCGTCGATCAGCCCCCGGGCCGTGAGGTTCTCTCCGGTGGCCCGATTGGCGATCGGGTCGGCGCCCATCAGCAGGCCGGTCAGCGCCTCGCTCACCCTCGACGCGCGGGTCGCTTCACGCTGCGCGCGGTCGCGTTCGGCCGCCAGCCGCGTCGTGTAGAAGGCGACCATCGCAATGACGAGCACCGCCACGCCCACCGACGCGGCCACGCCCGGGGTGTGCCGGCCGACGAACTTGGCGACCCGGTAGCGCAGGGTGTCCGGCCGCGCCGCGATCGGCTCGCGATCGAGGTAGCGGCGCACGTCGTCGGCCAGCGCCGCTACCGAGCCGTAACGCTCGGCGGGGGTCTTCTTCATCGCCCGCGCCACGATGGTGTCGAGATCGCCGCGCAGCATCCGGCGCAGGCGTCCGGGCGTGGTGCCGCAGCGCGTGGCGTGCTGGGCCTGCGCGTCCGCCGCCGACGCCGGGCCGTCGACGACATCGGACATCCGCAGAGGTTCCTCGTCGACGATGGCGCGAATGAGCCGTGCCGGCGACTCCAGCGCGTCGCCCGCCGGGTGACGTCCGGTCAACAGCACGTAGAGCAGCACTCCAAGCGCGTAGACGTCGGTGGCAGTGGTGACCTGGGCTTCGGTGAGCTGCTCCGGCGCCGCGAACTGCGGCGTCATCGCCGCGCCGGCCTCACGCGTCAGGGCGCTGGTGCCGGGCTCGGTACCGGTGCCGGTCCAGTTCTCCTCGTCCGAGACCAGCTTCGCGATGCCGAAGTCGAGCAGCTTCACCTGCCCGGCGGCCGAGACGAGCACGTTGCTCGGCTTCAGGTCGCGATGCACGATCAGGTTGGCGTGCGCATGGGCCACCGCGGAGAGCACGTCGAGGAAGAGCGCCAGCCGGCGGTCGACGGGGAGCGTCTGATCGGCGCAGAAGCGGTCGATGTGCTGGCCGTCCACCAGCTCCAGTACCAGATACGGCTGCCCCGACGACGTCACGCCGGCGTCGATCAGGTGCGCGATGTGGGGATGCGTCAGCCGGGCGAGGATGGTGCCCTCGCGCTTGAAGCGGCCCTCGACGGCCCGTCCCAGCAGCGCCAGGTTCAGCAGCTTCACGGCCGCCCGGCCTTCGAAGCGGCCGTCGCAGCGTTCGGCCAGCCAGACGCTGCCCATGCCGCCATGGCCGAGCGCCGAGACCAGCCGGTAGGCACCGACCACCTGGCCGGCCAGCGACGCGCGCGAGTCCTCGCCCAGGCGGTGCGGCATCTGGCCTTCGAGGTAGCCCGAGGCGTCGACGCGGGCCTGCTCGTCGAGCAGCGCCCGGAGGTCGGCCGCCAGGCCGGCGTCCCTGGCAGCGACCGTCGCCAGCCACTCCGGCCTGGCGCCGGTGGGCAGGTCCAGGGCCTCGTCCAGCAACGGACTGAGCGCCTGCCAGCGCTGGCGATCCATCGAGGGCATGCCGGCCGCGATCATACCGCCGCGGTAGCGCGGCCGGCCCCTGCTACACTCGGGACGCGTCCATGGCCACCACCATCACGGCGCTCGTCGACGCCGCCGACCGCGGCGAGCCCGGCGCGTCCGAGACCCTGTTCACGACGCTCTACAACGAGCTGCACCGGATCGCCCGGCAGCAGTTGCACCGGCATGGCTGGGGGGTGACGCTGGGGGCGACGAGCCTGCTCCACGAGGCCTACATGGACCTCTCGAAGCAGGACGGCGGCCGCTTCCCCGACCAGCAGCGCTTCCTCGGCTACGCCGCCCGGGTCATGCGCGGGCTCATCATCGACTACGCCCGCAGCAAGCAGGCGCAGAAGCGTGGCGGCCAGTTCGAACTGACTGCGATTAGTACAGATATAGGCGAGGCGCTGGCCGACAGCACCGAGCTGACCGCCCTGGGGGCGGCCCTGGACGAACTGGCGGCCGTCGATCCGATGCTGGCCGACGTCGTGGACCTGAAGTTCTTCTGCGGGTTCTCGGTGCCGGAGATCGCGGCCATGAAGGGCGTCTCGGAGCGGACGATCGAGCGGAGCTGGCAGAAGGCGCGCCTGTTCCTGCACCGCACGGTGCGCGGGGACCTGCTGCAGGAGTAGCGGCCCTTCCCGCGCTCCTGCTGGCAGGGGGCGTGGAAGGACATGGCAGGACGACCATCACCTGAGAGCTGGGCCGCCATCAGCGGCCTGCTCGACGAAGCACTCGACGTGCCGGCGGCGGCGCGCCCGGCCTGGCTGGATTCGCTGCGCGCGCGGGACGTGCGTGCCGCGGACGCCGTCGCCGCCTGGCTCGACGAGCTGGCCGCGCTCGAGGCCTGCCAGTTCCTGAATCAGCGGCCCGAGACGCCGCCGTCGTCCCTGGTCGGCCTCGACGTCGGCGCCTACCGGCTGGTCGAGCCGCTGGGCCAGGGGGGCATGGGGTCGGTGTGGCTGGCCGAGCGGCGCGACGGCCAGTTCGACCAGCGGGTGGCCGTCAAGCTGCTGAACGCGGCGCTCATGGACCCGGCCGGTCGCGAACGCTTTGCGCGCGAGGCCGGAATCCTGGCCCGGCTGACCCATCCCAGCATCTCGCGGTTGATCGATGCCGGCGTCTCCAGCCTGGGTCCGCCCTACCTCGTGCTCGAGTACGTGGACGGCCGGCACATCGACGCCGATTGCGATCGCCGGCGCCTGCCGCTGCTGGAGCGGCTGTATCTGTTTCTCGACGTGCTGGCGCCGGTGGCGCACGCGCACGCCAACCTGATCGTCCATCGCGATCTGAAGCCGGCCAACGTGCTCGTCACCGCCGAAGGCCACGTGAAGCTGCTCGACTTCGGCATCGCCAAGCTGCTGACCTCGGGGGCGGACGCGCCCACCGTGAGCGGCTCCCGGGCTGGCGCCCTGACGCCGGCGTTCGCCGCCCCGGAGCAGCTGACGGGCGGTGCCATCACCACCGCCACCGACGTCTATGCGCTCGGCGTCCTGCTCTACCTGCTCGTGACGGGACGACATCCGTCGATCGCGGGCGCCGTCACGCCGGCGGCACTCATCGACGCCGTCGTCAACCACGATCCGGCGCCGCCCTCGGAAGCGGTGCTCAGCGTCACGCTGGAAGGCCCGTCGTCCGACGACCTGGCCAACGACCGCAGCACCACGCCGATGCGGCTGTCGCAGGGGCTGTCGGGCGATCTCGACACCATCCTCGGCAAGGCGCTCCGCAAGGCGCCGCACGAGCGCTACGCCTCGGTCGTCGAGTTCGAGGCCGACCTGCGCCGCAGCCTGCGTCACGAGCCCATCACGGCGCGGCCCGACGCGCTGGGCTACCGCCTCACGAAGTTCGTGCGCCGTCATCGCGCCGCGGTCGCGTTCGCCGGGCTCGCCCTCCTGGCGATGACCGCCGGGCTGGTGGGCACGATCACCTACGCGCGCCGGGCCGACACCGAAGCCCGCGAGGCGACGGCGCAACGCGACTTCGCGCGCCGGCAACTCGCCCGCGCCGACGCCGTCAACGACCTCAACGCCTTCCTGATCTCGGATGCGGCCCCCGGCGGCACCAGCTTCACGGCCCGCGACCTGCTGGCGCGCGCGGAGCAGATCGCCCTGCGCCAGGGCGACGACACGGCCGGCACGCGGGTCGACGCGCTCATCTCGATCGGCCGGATGTACTCGACGATCGGCGAGACGTCGCGCGCCAACGCGTTGCTGCAACGAGCCTACGACGACGCGACGCGGCTCGGCGATCGACTGTTGCTGGGGCGCGCCTCGTGCAGCCTGGGTCGCAGCCTGGTGAAGACAGGCGACCTCGTCCGCGCCCGGCGCCTGGTGGCCGACGGGCTGGCGGGCATGCCAGCCACGCCCGAGTTCGGCCTCGACCGAGCGACCTGCCTGCTCGACGCATCGAGCACGAGCATCTGGGCCGACGACGGCGACCAGGCGGTCGAGGACGTCACCGCGGCACGACACGCGGCCGAGTCCAGCGGCGTGGTCTCGCCGTTGATGTCGCTTCGTATCGTGATGCAGACCGCCGAGAGCCTGCGCATGGCCGAGCGCACGCGCGAGGCCAGCCGCGCCTTCGCCGAGGCCTACGATCTGCTGGTCGCGCTGGGCCGCCACGACACCGAGCGCGCCGGCACGCTCTTGAACAACTGGGGGCTCGTGCTCAGCACGCTGGGCCGCACGCGCGAAGCCGAGCAGATGCTGCGACGGTCGATCGAAGTCAGCCGCACCCAGGGCTCGGACGCGCACGTCGAGGCGATCTCGTGGTCGAACCTCGGGCGATCGATGTTCGACCTGGCGCGGTATCGGGAGTCTGCCGACCTCGCCGACCGGGCCATGCGCCAGGCGCGCGCCCAGGGCGACACGATCGTGGCCGACCAGGCGCAGCTTCTGGCGGCACGGGCGCACGCCCTGTCTGGGGACGTCGGCAAGGGCACGGCACTGCTCGACGACGTCGAGCGCCGCTTCCGCGCCATGTTCCCGCCGTCACACGCGGCCTTCGCGGCCGTCGCCACCGATCGGGTGCGCCTCGCCGTGCAGCGGGGCGATTTCGACGACGCGCGCCGTCTGGCCGACGCGGCCATGGCCTACGTCGAAGGTGACCCGCGCCACGCCGCCTCGATCCCGCTAGCGCTGCGGCAGCGGGCCCAGGTGGCGATCCTTCAGGGCCGCTTCGCCGAGGCGAAAGCCGACGCCATCCGACTGGTCGACCTGGCGCGGCGGCGCTTCAGCGACGGCGGGCTGTCGTCGGTCGAAGGGAGCGCGCACCTGGTGCTGGCCGAGGCGTTGGCCGGGTTGGGCGAACGCGTCGGCGCCCGCGCTGAAGCCCTGGCGGCCCAACGTCACCTCGAGGACGCGATGGGGCCCGACCACCCGAGCGCGCGCCGGGCGCGGGAACTCGCTGGCGGGGCGGCGCCGATGCCGGCTACTTCGCCGCCATCGACTTCCGGATCGCCTCGACCGTGACCGTGGTGCGGAACTCGACGATCCGTTTGCCGTTGGCGATGGTCTTCTCGATCGGCGCCAGCGGCACGCCGTTGATCACGAACTTGCCGGCCTTCACGCGCTCGGGCATGCGGATGCCGTCGGTGGTGACGGTCGCGATGATGGCCGAGATGTAGTAGTCGTCGTGCAGCCCTTCCATCTTCTCGTGGATGCCAAGCTCGGTCTGCTCGAAGGGCTCGACGTCGGCGTAGTTGTAGTACTCGGGGATGAAGTGCGCCCGCGCGCCTGAGCCGGCCCATGCGGTGTTGAGCGCTGCGGCGGTCTCCTTCATCGGCGTGAGGTTGCCGCCGCTGTCGCCGAGCAGCACGACGTCGGTGAAGCCCTGGCTCTTCAGGCTCTGCGCGATGTCGGTCAGCACCGCCGTGTAGGTCGCCCGCGACAGCACGATCGTGCCGGGCGAGAGATTGGGCCGCTGCGGATTGCCGGGTTCGAGCGTCACGATCGGCGCGACCAGCGTCTTGCCGAGCGCGCGGGCAACCGACTCGCCGGTCGCCTTCAGCACGTTGTTGTGCTTGCCGGTCGTCAGGTAGGGGCCGTTCTCCTCGATGCCGCCGGTGAGGATGAGCGCAGTGGTCGTGCCGCCCTTGATGAGGTCGCGGACCTCGAGCATCGTCAGGTCCTCGATCCACACGCTGTCGTGCATGTCGATGGGCCGGGCCATGGCGTGCGCGTCGACGCGCGGCTGCGTGTTCACCGACGCGGTACGGCCCCCCGGGGCCTGGCCCTGGGGCACGGGCCCGGCAGACTGGGCGGCGGCCAGCGCCACCCGGGTCACGAGCAGGCCCGTCACGACGATCAAGCGGCACGTCGACATCGTTCGTCTCCTCTTCCGTCAGCGGCCCGCGGGCCGCGAGTGCGCCAACACCTGGCCAGGGCGGGCCGCGCCGGCCGCAGCCCCGGTCCAGACCAGCCCGCCGTTCACCCACACCTTCGCGATGCCGGTGGCGAGGGCGCGTGGCTGCTCGAACGTCGAGTGGTCGATCACGGTCGCCGGGTCGAACAGGACGAGATCGGCCTTCATCCCGGTCTTCAGCAGCCCGCGGTCCTTCAGGCCGAGCCGCGCCGCCGGCATCGCCGTCATCTTGCGGATCGCCTCGGGCAGCGCGATCCACCCCTTGTCGCGCACGTAGAGCCCGAGCACGCGCGGGAAGGTGCCGGCGCCGCGCGGATGGTTGTTGGCGATGCCGCCGTCGCTCGCCACCATCACCCACGGCTGCTGGTAGAACGTGCGCAGGTCGTCTTCGATCATCGCGTGGCCGATCATCCCGGCGTCGTCGTCGCGCTGGAAGCGGATGTAGGCCTCGACATCGCTCACGCCCAGCGCGCGCGCCGCCTCGTCGAGGCGCTTGCCGACGAACGGCTCCTGGCCCTTCCAGCGCGTGATCTGGACGTTCTTGGCGCCGCCGATGTCGTCGAGGCCGCGCTGCACGCTGGCCGGATCCTCGTACTTCTTGTTCGGGATGAGGACGCGTGGGGTCGACTGCCAGGCGAGATACGGATAGGCGTCGGCGGTGACGTCGACGCCACGCTTCTGTGCCGCCTGCACCAGGGCCACGACCTCCTGCGCCTTGCCCCACACGCCTACGGTGCCGAGCTTGATGTGGGTGATCTGGACCGGCAGCTTGCCGCGCTCGCCGATGGCGATGGCCTCGCGGATGGCGTCCATCGAGAGGTCGGCCTCGTCGCGGATGTGCGAGATGTACATGCCGCCGCCCTCGCTGGCGGCGCGCGACATCTCGACCACTTCCTCGACGCTCGAGTAGCTGCCGACTTCGTACTCGAGGCCCGAGCTGAGACCGAACGCGCCCTCGCCCATCGCCTTGGTCATGAGCGTCTTCATGCGCGCGATCTCGGCGGTGCGGGCCGGGCGTTTGTAGTCGTCGCCCATCACCTGGCGGCGGATGGTGGCGTGTCCGGCGAAGACGACGACGTTCACGGCCGGCGGCCGGGTGCGCAGGCGCTGCACATAGGCCGCCAGCGGCCACGGCGAGCTGCCGTCCTGCCCCACCGCCACGGTCGTGATGCCCTGGGACACCTGCGTCACGGCCGCGGGCTCCTTCTCGAGGCCGTCGGTCGAGTGGTTGTGGATGTCGATGAAGCCGGGCGCCAGTACCAGGCCAGCGCCGTCGATCACGGTCTCGCCCGGACGCGGCGTCACGTCGCCGACCGCGACGATGGTGTCGCCGTCGACGCGCACGGCGCCGGCGCGCAATTCGCCACCGCTACCGTCGGCCAGGCGTGCGCCGGTGACGACGAAGCTGCGGGGCTGGGTGGAGACGGCGTCGGCCGCGAGGGCCACGGCCGCGACGACGACGGGGAGGACGAAACGTGCACGAACCATCGCCGAGCAGTATAGAACCTGCTTACGGCCGACAAGCCGCCGGCTCAGCCGTCCACCGCGGTGACCGCCTCGGCGCCGTAGGCGGCCAGCATGTCGCGCAGCGACTTCCCCGGCTCGTCGTCGAAGGCCCGCCCGACGGCGGGGCGTTCGATCCGGTCGAGCCGGAAATTGCGGAAGTCGCGGCGCAGCTCGCACCACGCCGACAGCGTCCACACGCGGCCCCAGAAGAACACGCCGAGAGGCCGTACCGAGCGACGGCTGCCGCCGCCCGATCCCGTGGTGTAGCGGAACCGCAGCCGGCGGCGTTGCAGCAGGGCCTGCCGCGCCACGGCGAGGGCCGGTGCGCCCACCTCGCGGCCCAAGGCCGGCGGCGCGAACAGGCGTGTCTCGGCCAGCAGCGGCGTCAGGTCCGCAGGCAACACCGCCGCCACCTTGTCGAGAATCGAGGCTGCGGCGGCCTTCAACGCCGGATCGCCGATCTGCCGGACGATCCGCACGCCCAGCACCAGCGCCTGCACTTCTTCATGGGTGAACATCAGCGGAGGCAGATCGGCACCGGGCTTGAGCCGATAGCCGACTCCGGCCTCGCCGTCGATCGGCGTGCCGGCGCTCACGAGGTCGCGGACGTCGCGATACACCGTGCGCTCCGACACGCCCAGCCGCGCCGCGATCTGGGCGGCCGTCGTGATCGACCGGCGCCGCCGCTGCAGCCACTGGACGATCTGGAACAGCCGATCCGCCCGTCGCATGCGCGGATTCTGTCACGACGCTACTTCGCTTCGACCAGGCCGACGACGTGGCCGTCCGGATCCTCGAAGGCGCCGAGGGTCACGTCGGGCAGCACGGTGCGCTCGATGACGACCTTGCCGCCCAGGCCGACCGCCTGCTGCAGCGACTTGGCGACGTCCGGCGTGCCGACGTAGAAGGTCACCCACGAGCGCCCGACGTTGGGGTACGGCCGGCCGATGCCGCCTGGAATGCCCAGCCCGCCGGGCGGGTCGTACTGGCGGTACGGGGGCGGCCCCGGTTCGTCCTTCGGCGTCCAGCCGAAGAGCCCATGGTAGAACGCCTGAAGGGCCTGGGAATCCGGTCCCAGAATCTCGAACCACAACACGGGGTGCGCCATCTTCGTCTCCTCGCTCGCGCGACATGCGCGTGAGTCACAGGCTACGGAGGGGCTGCTGACAGCGTCCTGTCAGCAGTCCGATGCAAGGCGAACGTAGTCGCGCGGGTCCGGCGACTCGCGGGCCTACCGGGCCTGCCGGCCAGGGCCGTACAGCACCCGGCCCGGCTTCGCGCCGGTGTGCCGCCCGTGGTCGATCACGACCTGGCCGTTGACGAGCACGTAGTCGATGCCGCGCGGCGACGAGCGTGGTGCGTCGTAGGTCGCGGCGTCGTCGAGCGTCGCGAGGTCGAACACGACCACGTCGGCCCAGTGGCCTTCCTTGAGCGAGCCGCGGCCGGCGAGCCGCATGCGCGTAGCCGGCCACGACGTCATCTTCCGGATCGCCTGCTCGAGTGTCAGCACGTTGCGCTCGCGAACGTAGCGCGCGATCACGCGCGGGAAGTTACCGTAGGCGCGCGGGTGCGTGAGCCCGGTGGGATCCTGGCCGCCGTCACTCACGGCGGCGCCGGCGTCGCTGCCGATGCTGGTCCACGGGAAGCGCAGCGCCGTCTCGATGTCGGGTTCGCTCATCATGTGGAAGATCGCCATCACGCGGCCCTTCCCCTGCGCCACGAGGTCGAACGCGGTGTCGGCGGGATCGGCGCCGCGCTCCTTCGCGATCGCCGCGATCGAATTGCCCTCGTACTTCGCGTTGTCGGGGTTCTGCGCGTTCGACAGCACGATGCCGTCCCAGCCCCCGGCGGCCTCGACCATGTTCGACCAGCCGGGCAGGCCGGTGCGGATCTCGGTCTTGAGTCGCGTGCGAACGGCGGCGTCCGACAGCCGACCGATCAGCATCGACCGGCCGCCCTCTTGCGCCCAGGTCGGGATCGTGGCCTCGAGCCCGGTGCCGCCCGCGGTATAGACGTAGAGGTCCGCGGCGACGTCGACGCCACGGGCGCGTGCGGCCTCGATGGTGCGGCCGGCCTCCGCCATCAACGTGCCCCACCCGGGCTGGTAGGCGGCTTTCAGGTGGAAGATCTCCACCGGCATTCCGGCGCGCTCGCCGATCGCGATCGCCTCCTGCACGGCCTCGAGCAGCCGCGGCCCCTCGTCGCGCATGTGGGTCGCGTAGACGCCGCCGTAGCGGGCGGCCACCTTCGCGATCTCGACCAGTTCGTCGGTCGAGGCCCAGCTGCCCGGCGGGTAGATCAGCGCGGTGGTCATGCCCATCGCGCCGCCCGTCATCGCCGTCTCCATCAACGCCTGGATGCGCGGCAGCTCCTCGGCGGACGGCGCCCGGGCCGTGTTGCCCATGATGGCGGTGCGGGCCTGGGCCTCGCTGTAGTAGGTGCCGAAGTTGAGGCTGATGCCCTGCTTTTCGAGCGTGGCGAAGTAGTCGGCGATCTGTGCCGCCGGCACCGGCGTGCCGCCCTCGCCGCCGATGGCCGAGGTCACCCCCATGCGCAGCTTGTTCTCGGCCAGGCCGTTCACCGGGAGCGCGCCGCCCGACTGGTCCATCATGTCGATCCAGCCCGGCGAGACGTAGCGGCCGCGGGCGTCGATCTCCTGGGTGCCGCGTCCGGTCACGCGCCCGACCGCCGCGATGCGGCCGTCCTCGATCGCGACGTCACCGACGATCCACGGGTTGCCCATCCCGTCGAGCACGCGGCCGCCCCGGATGACGAGGTCGTAGCCGATGGCCGCCGGCTGCGACTGCGCGGCGAGCCCGGCCAGGGCGGACACGAGCGCGATGATCACGGCACTGACGGGCTGGCGGCGCATGCGGGCTCCTTCTCGGCCCTCAGATTGTGCACCGGCCGTCGCACACGGCGCGCGCCGGCGTGCAGGGGCGGGCACCCGGCAACCTTGAGCCCGGTCGTCCGCGGCCGATTGAGTGGGCGACCCTCCGTGGCCATGGACGACTTCCGCGTACCCACCACCAGCCTGCCCGCAGAGATTCTCTGTGTCGACGGCGCGACCGTGCTGGGTGACATCTTCCTGCCGGCGCACTCGTCGCGTCAGCCGGGCCCGATGCTGCCCGACGAGTGGACCGACACCATGCAGGCGTTCTTCCCGGTGCGCTCGCGGCTGACGCGCACGCTCACCATCGTGAATCGCGAGTCGGTCGTGGCGCTCACGGTGCCCGCCGCCGCCAACACCGGCGACGACGACGTCCTCGTCGATCTGCCGGTGTTCCGCATCGCCGTCGAGGCCGGCGGCGCCAGGTTCGAGGGCGACATCGTCGTCGACATGCCGATGGGCCACCAGCGCGTCGCCGACTGGCTGAACGCGCCCGGTCCCTTCATCACGGTTCGCGCGGGCACGGCGCACCATCTGATCCAGAAGCGCCACGTGCACCGGGTGCTCGAGCTCGACCGGGTCCTCGCATGACCTCCGCCACGCCCGATCCCGTTGCCGCGGCCGCCGCGGCGCCTGCCGCCCCTGCGGCGCCCAGCGGCCCCACGGCCGCGATGGACCGTCTGCTCACGGCGCTGGTGCGCATGAAGGCGTCGGACCTGCACCTCTCGGCCGGCTGCGTGCCGCAGGTGCGGCACGACGGCGAGATGAAGCCGGTGCCCGGCGCCCCGGTGCTGCAGGGTGGCGACACCGAGCGGCTGCTGCTCTCGATCGCGCCGCCGCGCGCGCGCGAGGAGTTCCAGCGGCGGCACGACACCGACTTCGCCTACGAGATTCCCGAGGTCGGCCGTTTCCGCGGCAACCTGTTCGTCGACCGCAAGGGCGCCGGCGGCGTGTTCCGCATCATCCCGACCAAGATCCTGACCGCGGAGGAACTGGGCCTCTCGGCCGAAGTCCTGGATCTGTGCAAGCTGCCGAAGGGCCTCGTGCTCGTGACCGGACCCACCGGCTCCGGCAAGTCGACGACGCTCTGTGCGCTCATCGACTACATCAACCGCACCCGCGCCGACCACATCATCACCATCGAAGATCCGCTGGAGTTCATCCACGAGAACAAGCAGTGCCTCGTGAACCAGCGCCAGGTGGGCGACCACACCGACTCGTTCAAGGACGCGCTGCGGGCGGCGCTGCGTGAGGATCCGGACATCGTGCTGGTCGGCGAACTGCGCGACCTCGAGACCATGGCGATGGCGATCGAGACGGCCGAGACGGGGCACCTCGTGTTCGGCACGCTGCATACCTCGTCGGCGCACGGCACCATCGACCGCATCATCAACCAGTTCCCCACCGAGCGGCAGCAGCAGATCCGGCTGATGCTCGCCGACGGCCTGAAGGGCGTGATCAGCCAGATGCTCTGCAAGAAGGTGGGCGGCGGGCGCGTGCCGGCCATGGAGATCATGATCGCCTCGCCGTCGATCTCGAACCTGATCCGCGAGGGCAAGACCTTCCAGATCCCGTCGA
>CADEDM010000065.1 GCA_902826065.1 uncultured Acidobacteriota bacterium
CCGCGCACGTCGAAGGCATCCTGCACCGCGACATCAAGCCGGCGAACATCTTCCTCACGAAGCGCGGGCCGACCAAGGTGCTCGACTTCGGCCTCGCGAAGCTGTCGAACGCGCACCACCGATCCGGCGGCGCGGATCGATCGACCACCGTCGAGCCCACGGTCTTCACGAGCGTAGTCGGCACCACCGTGGGCACGGTCGCCTACATGTCGCCGGAGCAGGCGCGCGCCGAGGAGCTCGACTCGCGCACCGACCTGTTCTCGTTCGGCGTCGTGCTCTACGAGATGGCGACGGGCCGCGTGAGCTTCCCCGGCAACACGACCGCGGTCATCTTCGACGGCATCCTCAACCGCGATCCGGCGCCGCCGTCGCAGTTCAACCCGACGGTGACGCCGGAGCTCGATCGCATCGTCGCCAAGGCGCTGGAAAAGGATCGCGGGCTGCGCTACCAGACGGCGGCCGACCTGCGCGCCGACCTGCAGCGGCTGCAGCGCGACTCGAGCAAGCGCGTGGCCGCGGCGGCACCCAGCGCCAGCCGGGTCACGACCGCTCCGCCGCCGCTGCCGCCGGCCGCGGCCGCCGTGGCCGACGCGGCGGGTGACGCCACCGACGCGACGATGGTGACGCCGCCACCGCGCCACTCGATGATGACGATGGACCCGGCGCTGGCCGTCACCACGGCGGTACCTGCGGCGCCGTCGTCGGCGCACGCGGGGCAGCCGGCCGGCGGCGCGGAGCCGTCGTCGGTCTCGGCCTCGGCGGCCGCGTCCGCCGCAGCACTCGGCCGCGGCGCGTCATCGACACTGCCGCCGAATCCCGACGCGTCCGCCAGCGCCTGGCCGGCCGCGGCGGTGCAGCCGCCAGCGACGCCGCCCAAGCGACCGGCACCGGCGGCGCTACTCGGTGGTGCCGCCGCCGTGATCATCGTGGGTGTTGCCGCCGCGTTCTGGATGCGCGGCTCGACGACGTCGGCGGATCCCGTCGTGCCGGCGCAGGACGCCGCGCCGGCGGCGACCACACCGGCCACGCCCGCCGAGACGCCGCCTGCCACGAGCACCACGCCTGCGCCGCCGCCGGTCGTGGCGGAAACCGCGAAGCCTGCGGCCACGCCGCCCGGCACGACCGCGACTCGTCCCGGCGCGCCGGCCACGACGCCGACCGCGCCCGGCGCGACTCCGGGCACGACGCCGCCGCCCACCAAGAACGCGACGGCGAAGCCGGTGGCACCCGACCTGACCGCCGAGGGCGCGAAGCGCCTCGAGGTGGCCCGCGCCAAGCTCGGAAGCAATCTGCTCGATCAGGGCGTCGCCGACCTGCGCGCGATCGTGACGGAGTTCCCCGGCACGAGCGTCGCCGCGGACGCCGCGCACCTCGCCGCCGACACGCTCGCCCGTGCCGGACGCACCGAAGACGCGATGGCCGCCTACGTCGAGTTCGCCAACCGCTTCGGCAGCGACCCCCGCCTCGCCGAGAGCCAGGTGGCGCTGGCCGAACTCACGCTGAAGTCGCGCCAGGCCAACCGCGAAGAAGCGGCCCGCGCCGCCTACGGACGCGCGGCCACGGCCGCACCGGGCACGCCGACCGCGTTGAAGGCCCTGCAAGCGAAGTTCGCCATCGAGGACCGCCGCAAGATCAAGGAGCGCGACCCCAACGTCGGCCGCGATCTCCCGGCGACGTTCGGCACGCTGCGCGCGCTCGCCGATCAGTTCCAGACCTCACCGCACGGCATGCTCGCGCTCTACCGGCTCGGGTCAGGCTACGCCGACGAGGACCAGTGGGAGATGGCGGCGCGGGCGTGGACCGACCTGGCGACGCGCTATCCCGACAACCCCAACGACGCCTGGTGGCTGCTGGCCGAGCTCTACGAGCGACGGCTCAGGGACACCGCGCGCGCCCAGGCCGCGTACGCGCAGGTACCCAGCACGTCGAAGCGGTACCAGGACGCGCAGCGGCGCCTGAAGCGCTAGCCCCCGGCCGTTCACGGCTCGCCCGCGCTTCGCGCGGCGACGTCCCGTTCCCCGCCGATCAGCGCGCCACCGGCGCCTCGATACGAATCGCGCCGGTCACGACGTCGATCGACACGACGCGATCGGCACGGCCGATCGACGCTTCGCCCCACCGCGGGCCCCACGCCGTCGCGGTCCGCAGCGGCAGCGACGACGTCACCGTGCCATTCAGCGCCAGGGCCATCACGCGCGCGTCCGCGGGCGGCGTCGCGAAGCGCAAGCGGACGTCGCCGTTGAAGGTGCGCAGCCGGATGAGGCCGCCGGCCGTGAGCTGAGCACGGTTCACGTCCACAGGACCGATGGTGGTCTCGAGGCGCAGCGTGCCCGCGACGTCGTCGGCGACGATCGTCCCGTGCGCCACCGTCGCGCGCACGCTGCCGCGCAGCCCTCGCAACTCGAGCCCTCCGTCGTCGATGGCCAGGTCGTCGAGCACCACACCAGGCGGCGCGTCGATGACGACGTCGGCGCGCAGGCGGCGATCGCGACCGGCGTCGCCCGGGGTCGCGTCGAGACGCACGCGCCTGTCGCTCTCGCCGACGGAGACGGGCGCGGCGGCCAGCAGATCCGCGGACGCGGCCTGACGTGTCACCACCACGCGGACGTCGCTCCGCCCCGGCACGCCCGTGACCCGGACGCTACCGGCGCCGACGTGCACCGTCAACGGGGTGCCCGCGGCCAGGGTGAACGTGCGTTCCAGGCGATCCTCGGCGCGCTGCCCGGCGCCGTCGAGGGACCATGCCGGTGCCGCCGCCGCGGCCATCGCCACGAGCCACGTCGCGGCCGCGCCCGTACGATGCACTCGGGGCGGTCGCCGCATGCGCGGCATTATAATGAGCCGCGTCGCCCGCAGCCGCCAGCGGGGCCACCAGTGATCCACTAGTGCGCGCCCTCTGTGCTCTCCTGTTCGTAGCCTGCGTGTCGCCGGCCGCCGCGCAGTCCCCTGCCCCCGACGCCACGCCTGGCGCCACGGAACGCATCTCCGTCGGCGGCGAAATCACGGCCACCTACGGCTCCGAGGATCCCGGCTTCTTCAACTACGCGACCTACGCCTACGACCCGCTGCAGAACGTGCGGCTGGTGTTCGACGCGTCGGTGCGGCCGATGCGTGCCGTCGAAGTGCTCGCCCAGGTGCGCACCGACGGTCTGTCGCAGGCGCGCATGGCGGCGCTCTACGTGCGGCTGCGGCCCTGGGACGCGCGGGACATCGATCTGCAGATCGGCCGCATCCCGACGGCGTTCGGCCTCTACGGCCGCAACGGCTACGGCGGCGATTCTCCATTGGTCGGACGGCCGCTCGCCTACGGCTACCTCCTGTCGCTGCGTCGTGACGCCCTGCCGGCCACCACGGCCGACCTGTTTCGCATGCGCGGACGCGGCTGGCTCTCGAACTTCCCGCGCGGCAATGTCGCGCCCGATCGCGGGCTGCCGATCGTCAACGCCGACACGTGGGACGCCGGCGCGCAGGTGCGACTGGCGTCGACGCGCGTGGCCTGGACCGGCGCGGTCACGGTCGGGTCGCTCGGGAGCCCGCGGCTGGGGGACGACAACGGCGGACGGGCCGTCTCGACGCGTTTCGTGGTGCGCGCCGCGCCCAGTCTCGCCATCGGCGTCTCGGCCGCGAGCGGGGCGTATCTGTCGCGCGATCTCGATCCGACCCTGGCCCCGGGCGAATCGACGAGCCGCTTGTGGCAACGCGCGGCCGGCGTCGATCTCGAGTTCGCGACGGGCCCGTGGCTGATCCGCAGCGAGGTGCTGGCCAGCCGGTGGCAACTGCCGGCGCTCGCGAGCGGCCCGATCGACCCGGTGACCGCGGTGACGACGTGGACGGAAGGGCGCCTGCGTGTGCTGCCGGGGCTCGACCTCGGCCTGCGCGTCGAGCATCTCGGGTTCTCGGACCTCGGCCCGGCCGCCGCCGCCGAGCCCTGGGAAGCCGCGGTGTCGCGTCTGGAGGCCGGCCTCGCCTTCGTGCCGGCGCGGCACCTCCGCTTCAAGCTGGCGGCGCAGCGCAATCGCCGTCCCAGCGGCGGCCGCGTGCGGCACGACACGCTCTTCGCCGCCCAGGTCGGCCTATGGTTCTAGGGCCGCACTGGCGCGCTTTCGCGGGCGCGATCGCGGTGACGACGGCGCTCGTCGCGGCGCTGCCACGCGCCTCGACCGGCGGGCAACTGGCCGGCGTCGACACCGGCGTCATCCGCGGACGGCTCGACATCCGCCGCCTCGCGTCGATCCCCCAGCCGCGGCCGACGGTCGGCGACCTCGGCGGCCGCGGCCAGCGCGGCGTGCCCGACGTGCGGCGCGGCCTCGTCTATCTCGACGTGGCGCCGCGCAGCGCCTTCGACGACGGCGAGCCTGGACGGGCGGTGATGGATCAGCGGAACGAGACGTTCGTCCCGCGCCTGCTCGCCGTGCAGACCGGCACCACGGTCGACTTCCCGAACAGCGACGCCACGTTCCACAACGTCTTCTCGCTGTCGCGGGCGCGGCGCTTCGACCTCGGCCGCTACGCCGCCGGCAAGTCGAAGGCGGTGCGGTTCGATCGCCCCGGGGTGGTCCGGGTGTTCTGCGACATCCACTCGCACATGTCGGCGTTCGTCGTCGTCTTCAACCACCCCTTCTTCCGGGTGACCGACGCCGACGGCCGCTTCCGCATCGACAACCTGCCGCCGGGCACCTACACCGTCGTCGGGTGGTACGAGGGCGAGGCGCGGACGCAGCGGGCCGTCACCGTGACGGCCGGCGTCATCAGTGATCTCGAGCTGGTGGTGCCATGATTCCCGGCCTCGGCTCGCTGCGCAGCCGCATCTTCCTCGCCAGCACCCTGCTGGCCAGCGTCTCGATCGGCGCGGCGGTCTACTTCGTGAGCACGCTGCTGACGGCGCAGGCCGAGGCCGAACTCGAGCGCGATCTGCGCGAGGCGGTCACGCTGGTCGATCAGCAGAACACCACCCGGTTCGAGAACGTGACGCGCACCGCGGTCCTGATCGCCGACCTGCCGAAGTTCAAGGCGGCGCTCGAGACCCGCGACCCGCCCACCGTCGAGCCGATCGCCCGCGACTATCTCGAGCAGGCCGCGGCCGACGTCGTGGTCGTGACCGACCGCGATGGCCGGCGCCTCGCCGCCATCAGCGCCACGGCGCACGCGCTCGATCCGGACGAGCCGCCGGCACTGCCGCCGGGTGACCGGCCGGGCGCGCGCTTCTGGCCGCACGCCAACGGCATCCTCCAGCTCGTGACGGTGTCGGTGACGATCGACCGCGACCGCCCCGAGCGGCTGGGCCTGCTGACGATGGGCTTCCTGCTCGACATGCCGCGGGCCCAGGAACTGCGCCGGCTCACCGGCGCCGACGTCGCGTTCGCGTTCGCCGGCGACATCCGCGCCTCGTCGCTGACGCCGGCCGACGTCACCGCCGTCACCGGCTGGCTGCGCGAAGAGCCGCCCCCGGCGGTGCTGCGTCTGGGGGCCGACGACTACTCGGTGCTGGCCAGTCCGCTGCGGCTGACCGGCGACGCCGGCTCGGTGACGCCGATGGCGATCGTGCTCCGCTCGCGGACCGAGCGCATGCGCACGCTCGACACGATCCGCACCGCCATGGCCGGTGTGGCCCTGGTCACGGTGGCGCTGGCCGCGGTGTTCAGCTACTCGCTCGCCCGCAGCGTCACGCGGCCGCTGGCCACCATCGCGGCGCACATGCGCGAGGCCGCCACCACCGGCGACCTGACGCGCAAGGTCGCGCTCGGCGCCTCGGCGTGGAGCGATGAGGACGCCGTGCTGGTCGCCTCCACTTACGACGCGCTCACCGAGTCGGTGGCGACGGCGCAGCGCGACGCGGCCCAGCGCGAGCGGCTCTCGGCGCTGGGCCGGTTGTCGACCGTCATCGCACACGAGATCCGCAACCCGCTGATGATCATCAAGGGCGCGCTGCGGCAGCTCGGCCGCCCTGGCGCCGCGTTCGAGGACGCCCGCGACGCCGCCGCCGACATCAACGGCGAGGTCGATCGCCTGAACCGCGTCGTCAACGAGGTGCTCGACTTCGCCCGGCCGATTCGCTACTCGTGCGCGCCGACCGACGTGAACGACGTGTGCCGCTCCGCGCGCGACGCCGTGGCGGCCGAGGCGCCGGTGCCGCCCATCACCCTGGAACTCGATCCGGCAGCCGGCGTGCTGACGACCGACAGCGAGCGGGTGCGGACGGTGCTCGTCAACCTGCTCAGCAACGCCCGGGCCGCAGTCGAAGGGCGCGAGCCGGGCGACGCGCCGCTCATCGTGCTGTCGTCGCGGCGCGACGGCCGTTACGTGCGCCTCGGCGTGCGCGATCGCGGCGTCGGCATTCCCGCCGACGACATCGGCCGCGTGTTCGATCCATACTTCACCACGCGTCGCACCGGAACGGGCCTCGGCCTGGCCATCGCCAAGAACGTCGTCGACGGGCTCGGCGGCACCATCGCCGTGCGCAGCCGCGCCGGCGCCGGCACCGAGTTCACGGTGGATCTCACCGATACGCCGGAGCGACACGCGTGACGATGACACCCCCTGGCCGCGTGCTGCTCGTCGATGACGAGGAGAAGATCCTGAAGACGCTGGGCCGCGCCCTGCGCGACGACGGCCACCTCGTCACCACCGCGGCGCGGGCGCTCGAGGGCCAGCGGCTGCTGGCCGACCAGTCGTTCGACCTGCTGATCATCGACTACCGCATGCCCGACCGGTCCGGCATGGACGTGGTGAAGGAGCTGGTGGCGTCGGCGCCCGAGACCGAGCGGCCCGCCATCGTGATGATGACGGCGCACGGCAGCGTCGAGAGCGCCGTGGAGGCGATGAAGCTCGGCGCCCACGACTACCTGCAGAAGCCGTTCGAGGTCGACGAGCTCCTGCTCACCGCCCGTCGCGCCCTGGCGGCGCAGCGCGCCCGCACCGAGCTCACCTACCTGCGCAGCGAACGCGACGCCGAGTTCGACCACTACGGCATCGTCGGCCGCAGCAAGGTCATGATCGAGATCTCGAAGCGCATCGAGCTGGTGGCGCAGGCGCGCAGCACGGTGCTGATCACCGGCGAGACCGGCACCGGCAAGGAGCTGGTGGCGCGGGCCATCCACGATCGCAGCCAGCAGCGGCACCTGCCGCTCATCAAGGTCAACTGCGCGGCGATTCCCGAGACGCTCATCGAGTCGGAGCTCTTCGGGCACGTGCGTGGCGCGTTCACCGGTGCCGCCTCGGCCAAGAAGGGCCGCTTCGCGCTGGCCGACGGCGGCACCATCTTCCTCGACGAGGTCGGCACGCTGGGCTCGCCGGTGCAGGCCAAGCTGCTGCGGGTGCTGCAGGAGCGCGAGTTCGAGCCGCTCGGCAGCGAGCGTACCGAGCGCGTGGACGTGCGCGTCATTGCCGCCACCAATCGCGACCTGCGGGCGATGGCGGCCGACGGCCACTTCCAGCAGGATCTCTACTATCGCCTGCAGGTGATTCCGATCGAGCTGCCGCCGCTCCGGCAACGGCTCGACGATCTGCCGGCACTGGTCGACCACTTCGTCCAGAAGTTCGCGCAGCGTCTGGGCAAGCGCATCTCCGGCGTCGACGCCGATGCGATGACGGAGCTGAAGCGCTACCACTGGCCGGGCAACGTGCGCGAGCTGGAGAACACGATCGAGCGCGCCGTGGTGCTCACCACCGGACCGACGCTCACGCCCGACACGGTGTGGATGATGGGCGCGGCCGCGGCGCCGACGACCGGACTGCCGTCGTTGCGGCTCCATCAGAACGTGGAATGGGTGGAGCGCGAGACGATCAGGCATGCGCTCGAGCAGTCGCGCGGCGTGAAGAAGGACGCCGCCGAGCTGATGGGCCTGAGTCAGCGCGCGCTCAGTCACTATCTCGCGAAGTACCGCATCGAGTAGCGGCGCGCCGCCGTTTACGTCGGTCGTAAGCACTTACGCCGCCCGTAACTCCGAGCAGCCGTTGGGCCGCCGTGGCGGAGCGAAATCCCGTGACAATCGGCGACTTCGGCACGCGGGCCTCGCGGCACTGCCCTTGCACTTCATGGCACCAGTCGCGCCCGGCCCATCGGGGGGCACGGTGCGACGCCGATTCATGCGAACCCTCGTGTTCGTCGTTGTTGCCGTGGCGGGGATGGCGCTCCTCCCTGAAACGCCGGTGAACGCCGGCGTGGGGAAGGACCCCGCCACGGCATACGCGCCTGCGGGCCCCACGTCCCCACCCGCGGCGCAGGCGCCGGAGAAGGCGTTCGAGGTGGTGGCCCGACGCTTCGCGTTCGAGCCCTCGACCCTCGAAGTCCGGCAGGGCGACCGGGTGCGGATCCTGGTCTCGTCAGCCGACGGCGTCCATGGCATCGGCATCCGGAAGTTCAAGGTCAACAGCCTCATCCCCCGGGGCAAGACGGTCACGATCGAGTTCACGGCGACGGAAGCCGGCACCTTCCCGATCGTGTGCTCCGAAGCGTGTGGCGACGGCCATGCCGACATGCGCGGCAGTCTCGTCGTCGTGGCGAAGTAGCACTCCCCCTGAGGATGACTCGATGCGACTCCTGCGGCTGTTCGTGTGCGTGCTGCCCCTGGCCACCCTCGTCGCGTGCGACGAGAAGCTCGAAGACCTCGCCGGCCCGACGCCGAACCTGACGACCAGCTTCGCCAGCATCCAGCGGGACATCTTCGCGGCGCCGGACTCGTCGGGACGTCCGGCGTGCACGACCTGCCATGTCGCCGGCGGCGGCGCCGCGGCCACCGGGCTGTTCCTCAACGACCCCGGGGTGGCGCACGCAAGTCTCGTCGGCCGCGAGTCGCGGCTGAAGCCAGGTGAGACACTGGTGATTCCCGGGGATCCCGACAACAGCTATCTCGTGCGGAAGCTCGAGGGCGGGCCGAACATCAACGGCCTGCGCATGCCCCGCACCACCGGCCCGTTCCTGACCGAGGGCCAGATGATCGTCATCCGCCGCTGGATCAAGGACGGCGCGGCCAACAACTAGCGGCGCATCCCCACTGACCAGACTGGAGCTCACCGTGATCGCAGCCCTCGTCCACTCGACGCTGATCCTCGCGCTCGCCGCCACTGCAGTGCCGGCCCTGGCCGGGCCCGCGTCCGATCCCGTCAAGCCTGCGACCGCAGCGGCGTCCACAGCGGCGCCCGCGGATGCGCCGGCGACGGCCGACGACGACCAGGACGACGACGATCCCGATCGCGACGTCAACCTGGCGCAGCCCGACTTCACGATCGTCGGCCTGCCGACGTCGCTGCGCCTGCCGGCGCTGAAGAGTGCCTTTCGCATCACACACCGCTTCGGCCGTCCGCTCGGCCAGGGCGACTTCAGCGACCTGCTGCAGGACGCCTTCGGGCTCGACAGCGGCGCCACCATCGGCTTCGAGTACCGCTTCGGCATCA
Organism: uncultured Acidobacteriota bacterium; assembly: GCA_902826065.1. Classification (GTDB taxonomy): domain Bacteria; phylum Acidobacteriota; class Vicinamibacteria; order Vicinamibacterales; family UBA2999; genus CADEFD01. The sequence goes on from CADEDM010000065.1 coordinate 9,394, forward strand.
TGAAGGCGACCCAGGCGGTGGTGCATCGCACCAACAACCGCACCATCCAGTTCATGCTGCAGCGCGAAGTCGTCGCGCAGTCCGACACCTTCCCGGTCGGCATCACGGCGTTCGGCACGGTGGAAGGCACCAACAACTTCCGCGACAGCTACTCCCCGGGCGTCGGCGTGATCCTGTCGCGCGAAGTCACCGACCGGGCGGCCTTCTACGTCGAGCCGATCTGGGTGAACAACACCAACCGGCTGCCCAAGGAGGTCGTGGACGACAACGACGCGATCCTGATCGGCCTGGGCGGACGCCTGCGGCTGGCGGGCAGCCTCTACGCCGTGGGCGAGCTGACGCCGCGCGTCACCGGCTACGACCCGGGCAAGACGCAGGTCGCGTTCGGGCTCGAGAAGCGGGCCGGCGGCCACAGCTTCCAGTTGAACGTCGGCAACGGCTTCGGGACGACGTTCGCGCAGATGGCCCGCGGCGGCAACGACGACTGGTATCTCGGGTTCAACATCTCGCGGAAGTTCTACTGACGCGTGTAACGGTCGGCGGCCGGCGACGGTCTGAAGGTGAAGGTGCGGCGATGCGAGTGCGAATTGGCGCGGCGGTAACGGTCCTGGTGCTCGCGGTCACGGCCATGGCCTGCGGTGGCGGCAGCGGCCCGACGGCCCCGAGCGGCGGGTCCGGTGGCTCGGGTGGTTCGGGAGGCTCCGGAGGGAGCGGCGGCTCGGGCGGCTCGGCGACGGCGACGATCACCATCGGCAGCAACGGCACGGTGAGTCCGGCGTCGGTCACGATCACGCAGGGAGGACGCGTCACCTTCGTGAACAACCACTCGAGCGCGCACGACATGGCGTCGGACCCGCATCCGAGCCACGAGGACTGCCGGGAGATGGAACAGGTCGGGTTCCTGACTCCCGGACAGACCAAGACCAGCGGCAACTTCAACACCGTGCGGACGTGCGGCTTCCACGATCACAACAACCCGACCGCGACGGGTCTGCTCGGCCGCATCATCGTCACGCCGCAGTGACGTGCACTCGCGCGCCGCTTTGAACGCTCGTTCAACGCTGTGCTAGAGTGAACGTCCGCGGGCCGTCCGGCCCGTGTGCCATGCCCGTTCAGCAGACGCCCGCGAGCGCCGATCGACGCACCGAGATCCTGAAGAGCGCCGCCGCCGCGTTCCGCCGCCGTGGGTATCACGGCGCCAGCGTCGACGAGATCGCCAGCGCGCTGGCGATGACCAAGGGCAATCTCTACTACTACTTCCGCAACAAGGAAGAGATCCTCTTCGCCTGTCACGAGTACTCGCTGGACATCCTGGTCACGCTGCTCGACGAGGTGCGCGTCGAGGGCCTGCCGCCCGATCAGCAGCTCCGCAAGCTCGTGCTCGCGTTCGTGCACCTGATCCTCGACGAGCTGCACGGCACCGCGCTGACGCTCGATCTCCAGGCGCTGTCGCCGCCGTTGCTGCGCAAGGTGATCGCGCGCCGCGACGCCGTCGATCGCGGACTGCGACGTCTCCTCCAGCAGGGGATGGACGACGGCCTGTTCGCGCCTGGCGATCCCAAGATGATCGCCTTCGCGATGATGGGCGCAGTGAACTGGATCGCCAAGTGGTACGACCCGGCCGGGCCGATGACCTCGCAGGCCATCGGCGAGTCGTTCGCCGACTACCTGATCGGCGGCCTGCGCCGCGGCGGCCTGCCCGACAGCGGCCCGCCCGCCCCCGCGCGCTGAGGCCTACGCCGCCGTCTCCCCCGGCTGCAGCGTCAGCACCTGGATGCCCGACCCGGCGAGGTGCGTCTCGAGCGCCTCGGGCGTCCCGGTGAGCAGCGGGAACGTCCCCCAGTGCATCGGCACGACCTGCTTGACGCCGAGCCAGCGCGCCGCCATCGCCGCCGTGTCGGGGCCCATCGTGAAGCGATCGCCGATCGGCAGGAACGCGATGTCGGGCCGGTAGATCTCGCCGATGATCTTCATGTCGCCGAAGAGCGCGGTGTCGCCGGCGAAGTAGATCGTCTGGCCGTTCTCGAGCCGCACGACGAAGCCGGCCGGCTCACCGAGGTAGGTGAGGTCGTCGAAGCTGCTGCTGTGCCGCGCGTCGGTCATCGTCACGCGCAGTCCCGCCACCTCGATTGTGCCTCCCTTGTTCATCGGCTGCAGGTTGGTGACGCCCTTCTCTTTGATCCACGACGTGATCTCGTAGATGGCGACCACCGCCGCGCCGGTGCGTTTCGCGACCGCGGCCAGATCCGCCGTGTGGTCGCTGTGGCCGTGCGACACGAGGATGACGTCGGCCGCCTGCGGTTCCCGCCCGGCGGGGAACCTCGGATTCCCGGTGTACCAGGGATCCAGCAGGACGGTCCTGCCGCCGGGCGTCTTCAACGAGAAGGCGCTGTGTCCGAGCCATGTGATTTCGAGATGCCCTGTCGCCATGGGCAGAAGCATATCCGGGAGCGCGCGGCAGAGCACGGCCGGGCCCCTAGCCCCACGCCCCCGCCCCCGCTACAATCGATCTCGTGGAAGCTCCTCTGCACTTCATCAAGCCGCGTGAGCCGAAGCCCGAGTGGCTGAAGGTGCGCGCCCCCGGGTCGGAGAACTATCTCCGGCTCAAGGGCATCATGCGCGACCTCAAGCTCAACACGGTGTGCGAGGACGCCCACTGCCCCAACATCGGCGAGTGCTGGCACCACGGCACGGCCACCTTCATGATCCTCGGCGACGTCTGCACCCGCGCCTGTGCCTACTGCGCGGTGAAGCACGGCCGGCCGGATCCGCTGGACCTCGACGAGCCGGTGCGCGTCGCGGAAGCGGTGCAGGCGATGGCGCTGAAGTACGCGGTCGTGACGTCGGTCGACCGCGACGACCTCGCCGACGGCGGCGCGTCGATCTTCGCGGCCACGATCCGCGAGATCAAGGCGCGCGTGCCCGACTGCCGCGTGGAAGTGCTGATTCCCGACTTCAAGGGCGAGGAAGGCCCGCTGCGCACCGTGCTCGCCGCCCGGCCCGACATCCTCAACCACAACACCGAGACGGTGCCGCGGCTATACCGGATGGCGAGGTCCGGCGGCAAGTACACGCGCTGCCTCGAGCTGCTGGAGCGGGCCACGACGATCGCGCCGGACATCCCGACGAAGACCGGCCTGATGGTCGGCCTGGGTGAAGAGCAGGACGAGCTGGTGCAGGTGTTCAAGGACCTGCGCAAGGTGGGCGTGGCCATCCTCACGATCGGCCAGTACCTGCGTCCGTCGGTCGACCATGCGCCGATGACGCGCTACTACCACCCCGACGAGTTCGCGGAGTTGAAGCGGATCGCGCTCGGGCTCGGGTTCGTGCACGTCGAAGCGGGACCGCTCGTGCGCAGCTCGTATCACGCCCACGAGCAGGCCGACGCGGCCGCGCTCGCCGTCGCTGCGCGCTAGTGCGGCGCAGATCCGTGCGGTAATATCCGGGCGTTCTCCGCCCGATGACCGGTCCGCGCCCCCTGCGACGTCTGCTCTCCGCGTGCGTCCTCGCCTGCGCCGCCTGTCGCGCCCCGGCGCCGCCGGCGGTCCCGCCCGTCGATGCCGCGTTCGTGGCGGCCACGAACGCCGCCGCCGGCCTGATGGGCCGCTACGACTTCGCGGCAGCGGTCGGCGCGTTCGACGCGCTCGCGGCGTCGCATCCCGCGTCGGCCGAGACCGCGTTCAATCTGGCGGTGGCGCGCATCAATCGCCAGCAGCCCGACGATGCCGCGGAGGCCGAGCGTCGCCTGCGTGCGCTCGTCGATCACTCCGCGATGGGAACGCGGGCGCGCTACGCGCTGGGCCTGCTGCTGCTCTACCAGGGGCGCGACGCCGATGCGTTCCCGCTGCTGTCGGCCATCGCCACGACGGTGCGCGACGACGCCTTCCCCGCCTACTTCGCGGGGCAGGCGCGGCTCGCGCAGGATCCCGCCGACGCGCTGACGTGGTTCGATCGCGCCAGCGCCATCGATCCGCTGCTGCGCAGCGCGCCCTACGGCGCGTTCCAGGCGCTGCAGCGCCTCGGGCGTGCCGACGAGGCGACGGGGCGCCTCGCGACCTTCCAGGCGCTGGAGCGCGACCCACGCGCGCGGTTGGCCGAGTTCAAGTACACGCGCATGGGCCCGCTGGCCGAGGCGGTGTTCGTCGACGCGCCGTCGGCGCCCGCGCCCATGCCGGCCGGCGCGCGGTTCTCGCCCGTGTCGATCGTCTCCGCGCTGCCACCCGCCGACCGGCGTGGCGCGTCGATCACCGTGGCGGACATCGACGGCGACGGCGCGCTCGATCTGTTCGTCGCCGGCGGCGGCCCCGCCCTCCTCCCGAATGCCGTCCTGATGGCGCGTGGCGACACCTGGGACGTCCGCGCCGGGCACCCGCTCGCCGCGGTGCCGGGCGTGCGCGCAGCACTCTGGGGCGATCTCGACGACGACGGCCGCACCGACGTCGTGCTGGTGCGCGGCGGCGGTCGCACGGCGTTCTGGCGCCAGACCGGCCCCGATGCGTGGCGGGACGTGACGGCCGAGTGGCGGGCGGCGTCGCCACGCGTGGATGCCGTCGACGGCGCGCTCGTCGACGCCGACCACGACGGTGACCTCGATGTCGTGCTCGTCAACGCCGCGGGGCCCACGGCGCTCCTGAACAACAACGGCGATCACACCTTCAGGAACATCGCGGCCCAGGCGGGCATCGCCGGCGATGGCCGGCCGGCCGCCGGCCTCGCCGTGGCCGACCTCGACGGCGATCGCGATCACGACCTGGTGGTGCTGAAGACCGCCCCGCCGCACGACGTGTGGCTGAACGATCGGGTCTGGCAGTATCGCCGCGCCACCGGCTACGACGCCTTCGCCGCCGCGACGATGGACGCCGTCGTCGCGGCCGATCTCGACGCCGACGGCCGGCCCGAGCTGTATGCGACGAGTGCCCGCGGCCTGGAACGCTGGCAGTCCTACACCAATGGCGACGTGCGCGCCCAGGCCCTCGTGCCGGGTGACGCGCTGCCGCGCGCGACGACGGCACGGATGATCGTGGCCGACACCGATGGCAACGGCACACGCGATCTCCTCGTGTCGGCCGGCGCATCGTGGACGGTCGTGGACGTGCCGCCCGAGGGAGCCGCTCGAGTCGTCGAGGGCGGCGGCAGTATCGCCGCGTGGACCGTCGCGACGGTCGACGCCGCCCGCGGGCCAGCCGTCGTCGGCGTCGACGCGCGTGGCGTCGTCGCCTGGCAGCCGGGCCCGGGACGTCAGCCGTTCCTCGCGATTCAGCCGACCGGGCGCTCTCAGGCCAGCGACCAGCGCCGCTCGAACGCCTCCGGCATCGGCACCCGCGTGCACGTACGCACGGGCAGCCGCTGGACGGCCTTCGACACGGTGCGACTGCAGTCCGGCGGCGGACAGAGCCTGCAGCCCACGGCCGTCGGCCTCGGTGGCGCCGCGCGTGCCGATCTCGTGTCGCTCGTCTGGTCCGACGGAATCCTGCAGACCGAACTCGGCCTCGAGGCCGGCCGCCTGCACACCATCGCCGAAACCCAGCGGCAACTCTCGAGTTGTCCGGTGCTCTTCGCCTACGACGGCACCGCCACGCGCTTCGTCACCGACCTACTCGGTGTCGGCGGCATCGGCTTCTTCGAACGACCGGGGGTCTACAGCCCGCCGTTCCCGCAGGAGTCGGTGCTCTTGCCGGACGGCAGCCTCGGCGCGACGCGCGATGGCCGCCTGCGCCTCGTCATCGGTGAGCCGATGGAGGAAGTCGCCTATCTGGATCACGTCGAGCTCGCCGCGTACGACCTGCCGCCCGGATGGCACCTCGCACTCGACGAGCGCAAAGCCATCGCCAGTGCGCCGCCCACGGGAGCGCCGCTCTACTTTCGCGAGGAACGGCGCCCGCTGACCGCGCGCAACGACCGCGGCGAGGACGTCACCGCGGCCATCGCGGACGCTGACCTGCACGCCGCGCCGCCGGGCGCAGTCGACGCGCGGTTCATCGGCCTGACCGCGCGGCACTCGCTCGAACTAGCGTTCGCGGCCGATCTCGAACGCGGCCCGGGACGGCCGCTGCTCGTCGTGGACGGCTGGGTCGAGTATCCCTACGCGCAGACCGTGTTCGCCGCGTGGCAGGCGCGGGTGACCTACGAGGCGCCGACGCTCGAAGCGAAGGGGCGTGACGGCCGCTGGCACGTCGTGGCGCCCGAGTTCGGCTACCCTGCCGGCATGCCGCGGCGGATGACCCTGCCCCTCGGAGGCCTGCCGGCCGGGACCCGTGCGTTGCGGCTGACGACGACGCAGGAGATCTACTGGGACCGGGTGACGGTGGCGTACGCCGAGGCCTCGCCCGCGGCGGAGGCCGCCGTGCGCGTCCTGCCCCTCGCCTCGGCGACGCTCGCGGAAGGCGGCTTCGCGGTGCGGACCACGGGCCCGCAGCGCACGCCGGCCTACGACTACGACCGGCGACTGCCTCTCTGGGACACCCGGTATCCGCGCGGGTGGTACACGCGGTTCGGCGATGTCCGCGCCCTCCTCGACGCGTCCGACGACGCAACGGTCATCCTCGGTCCCGGCGAGGAGGTGGTGCTCGACTTCGCGGCGCCCTCGACGTCGCTCCCGCCGGGCTGGACGCGGCACTATGTGCTGCGATCCCGCGGTTGGTGCAAGGATATGGACCTCTACACCCGCGACGGCGAGACCGTGGCGCCGCTGCCGGGACGTGAGACGGCCGCGCGTCAGCGGCTGCACGCGACGTTCAACACGCGCTTCAAGGGCGGGCAATGACGACGACCGCGCGAGACGAGGTGATGGGACCGGCGGCCCGATGGCTGCTGCGGCTGGTGTACGCGGTGACCGCCGTGTTGACGGCGTCGGCGCTGTATCTCGGAGCGGTGTCGCTGGTCGAGCGCCTGCGCGACGTCAGCGTCCAGGGCTACGTCTACCAGTGGGCGCTGCTCGCCCACCTCGCCACCGGCGTGGTCGTGGTGCTGCCGTTCATCGCGTTCGTGGTCGCGCACTTCGGGGCTGCGCGCACGCATCCCAATCGGCGTGCCGCCCGCGTCGGCTATGCCCTCGCGGCCCTGGCGATCGTCGTGCTGCTGACCGGCATCGCGCTGATGCGCGTCGGGGGCATCGAGCTGCGGCAGCCATGGGCGCGCAGCGCCGCCTACTGGCTGCACGTCCTCGTGCCGTTCGGGGTCTTCGCGGCGTTTCAGCAGCACCGCCGTCGCGGCCGCCGCCTGGCTCCACGCGCGGCGTGGACGTGGGCGCTCGCCACCGCCGGCGTCGTCTTTCTCACCGCCCTGGTCGACGTGCGCCTCAGCCGCGCCGACGAGGCCCCGGGCGAGCAGGCGTCGTTCGTGCCGTCACTGGCGCGCACCGCCACCGGCCGCACGATGCGAGCCGAGACGTTGATGATCGACGACTACTGCGCCGAGTGCCATCAGGACGCCCACAAGGGCTGGCTGTCGAGCGCGCACCGCTTCAGCTCGTTCAACAACCCGGTCTACGCCGCCAGCGTGAAGGAGACACGACAGGTGATGCTGGCGCGCGACGGTCAGGTGGACGCCAGCCGCTGGTGCGCCGGCTGCCACGACCCGGTGCCGCTGTTCTCCGGCGCGTTCTCGCGCGCCGACTTCGACACCGAGCGCGACCCGACGTCGCAGGCCGGCATCACCTGCACGGCGTGCCACGCCATCGATCGCGTGAACAGCACGCGCGGCAACGGCGACTACACCATCCGCGAGCCGCGCCACTACCCGTTCGCGTTCAGCGACAGCCCGGCGCTACGCGCCGTGAGCCGCCAGCTCGTCAAAGCCAGACCCGACTTCCACAAGACCACGTTCCTGAAGCCGCTGCACCGCACGGCGGAGTTCTGCTCCACCTGCCACAAGGTGCACATCCCCGGCGCGCTGAACCAGTACAAGGAGTTCCTGCGCGGCCAGAACCACTACGACAGCTTCATCCTCAGCGGCGTGTCGGGCCGCGGCGCGCGCGCGTTCTACTACCCGCCCCTGGCGCAGGACCGCTGTGCGGGCTGCCACATGCCGTTGCAGACGTCCCGGGACTTCGGCGCCCGGCCCTTCGACGCCACGGGCGCGCTGCAGATCCACGACCATCGCTTCATCGCCGCCAATACCGGCATCCCCCACCTGCGGGGGGACCGCGAGACCGTCGCGGCCCAGCAGGCCTTTCTCGACCAGGTGGTGACGTTGGACCTCTTCGGCCTGCGCGAGGGCGGCACCATCGATGGACGTCTGCTCGGTCCGCTCGACAGCGCGACGCCGGCACTCACGCCTGGCCGCCGCTACCTGACCGAGCTGGTGCTGCGCACGCGCAAGGTCGGCCACCACTTCACGCAAGGCACCGCCGACTCGAATGAGGTGTGGGTGCAGGTGACGGTGAAGGCCGGCGATCGTGTGCTGGGGCAGAGCGGTGCGTTGTCGCCCGACGGCCGCGTCGACCCGTGGTCGCACTTCATCAACGTCTACATGCTCGATCGCCAGGCGCGGCGCGTCGACCGGCGCAACGTGCAGGACATCTACGTGCCGCTCTACGACAAGCAGATCCCGCCCGGCGCCGCGCAGGTCGTGCACTACGCCTTCGATGTCCCGGCCGGCACGTCGGCGCCGATCACCATCGAGGCGCGTCTGCTCTACCGGAAGTTCGACCTCGCGATGATGCGGTTCACGAAGACGCCCGACTACCAGATCGACCTGCCGGTTACGACCATCGCCGCGGCGACGGCGCGGATGCCCGGCGTCCCGCCGCCCGCGACCGCGGCGGCGCAGCCGCTCTGGGAACGCTGGAACGACTACGGCATCGGCCTGCTGCTCGAGGGCAACGCCGGCAGCGACAAGGGCGAACTGCGCCAGGCGGAGGTGGCGTTCAGCGAGGTCGAACGTCTCGGCCGGCCCGAAGGCCCGTTGAACCTGGCACGCGTGTACCACAAGGAGGGCCGCCTCGATGACGCCGCCGCGGCGCTGGGCCGGGCGGCGACGGCTGGCGCCGTGCCGTGGACCGTGGCGTGGATGAACGGTCTCGTCAACAAGGAGAACGGCCATCTCGACGACGCCATCGCCAATTTCACCGCCGCGCTCGGCGCCACGTCGCCGGAGTTGACCGCACGCGGCTTCGACTTCAGCCGCGACTACGAGGTGCTCAACGAACTGGGCCAGGCGCTGTTCGAACGCGCCAAGCAGGAACGCGGGGCGGCGCGGGCCGAGTCCCGGCAGGCGTTCATGCGGCAGGCTGTTGGCGCCTTCGAGCGCACGCTGGCCGTCGACGTGGAGAACGTCACCGCCCACTACGCCCTGGCGCAGGTCTTCGCCGACCTCGGCGACACCGCGCGAGCCGCCACCCACCGCGAGGCGCACCTGCGCTACACGGCCGACGAGCAGGCGCGCAATCGGGTGCTCGCCGAACATCGTGCAGCGAATCCACCGGCCAACCACGCGGCCCAGGCGATCGTGATCTACGATCTGCAGCGCCGCGACGTCGCAGTCCCTGCACGGACGGGAGCGGCTGTCGCCGCCCCGCTCCCCACCTCCCAGCACTGATCGCCGCCGTGCCTTCACCACGTCGTCTCGCCCTCGTCGCGCTCGCCGTCCTGGTCGCCGGCGTCGTCATCTGGCGCGCCCTGCCCGGACGCCCCGCGTCGGTCACCTCGGGCCCTGCCGCCACCGTCCGCGCGCCGGCCACCGCCCCGAAAGCGGCCTTCGTCGACGTCACCAGTGACGCTGGTCTCAGCAGCTTCGTGCGGGTCAGCGGCGCCGAGGGCGAGAAGCTGTTGCCCGAGACCACCGGAGGTGGCGGGGCGCTGGTCGACGTCGACAACGACGGCGACCTCGACGTCGTGCTCGTGAACGGCCGCCCGTGGCCGTGGAGCCGCGCCGCCGGGAAGCCGCCGGCGTCCACCGTGAGCCTGTACGTGAACGACGGGCGTGGACGCTTCACCGACGGCACCGCGGCCGCCGGCCTCGCCGTGCAGCGCTACGGGATGGGCGTCGCCGCCGGCGACTTCGACGACGACGGCTGGACCGATCTCTACATCACCGCCGTCGGCCAGAACGTGCTGCTCGAGAACGTCGGCGGCCGCTTCCACGACATCACGGCACAGGCCGGCGTCGGCGGCCGGGCCGATCAGTGGAGCACCTGCGCCACGTGGTTCGACGCCGACCAGGACGGCGACCTCGATCTGTTCGTCTGCAACTACGTGCGCTGGACCCGCGAGATCGACAAGGCCCAGGACTTCAGTCTTGCCGGCATCGGCCGCGCCTATGGCCCGCCGCGCAGCTTCGCCGGCGTCGCCCCGCTGTTCTTCGTCAACCAGGGCAACGGCCGGTTCGTCGAGCGTGCCGAGGCCGCGGGCCTCGTCATGCGCGACCCGGTGACGAAGACGCCGGCCGCCAAGTCGCTGGGCGTGGCGCTCGCGCACCTGAACGACGATCGCTGCGTCGACCTGGTCGTCGCCAACGACACGGTCCGCAACTACGCCTTCCGCAGCAGGTGCGACGGCACGTTCGAGGAAGCCGGCACGACCCTGGGCGTCGCCTACGACGGCTACGGCAACGCCCGCTCGGGCATGGGCATCGACATCGCGGACGTGCGCGACGACGGCGCGCCGGCGGTGGCCGTCGGCAACTTCGCCAACGAGATGACGGCGTTCTTCGTCCGCCAGGCCTCGGGGCAGTTCGTCGACGAGGCGATCGCCGCCGGCATCGGCGCGCCCAGCCGCGCCTACCTCACCTTCGGCGTGCTGTTCTTCGACTACGACCTCGACGGCCGGCTCGATCTGCTCGCCATCAACGGCCACGTCGAGGACCAGATCACGATCGTCCAGCCCAGCCAGCAGCACGCCCAACCCGCGGCGCTCTATTGGAACGCCGGGCCCGAGGCTCCGGCCACCTTCGTCCCAGTGGCCGACACCGGCGGCCTGGCGACGCCGATGGTCGGCCGCGGCGGCGCGTATGGCGACATCGACGGCGACGGCGACCTCGATCTGCTGCTCGTGCCGGCGACCGGCAGCGTGCGCCTGTTGCGGAACGACGCCCCGCAGTCGCGCTGGATCCGTCTGCGCCTGGTGGGCACGGCGAGCGGGCACGACGCCGTCGGGACCGTCGTGGAGGTGACCTCCGGCGACGTCACGCGCCGCCGGCTCGTGACGCCGACCCACGGCTACCTCTCGCAGTCCGACCCGGTGCTGACGTTCGCGCTGCCCGACAGCGCGTCGCCGCCCTCGGTCACCGTGCGCTGGCCGCGCGGCGCCGTGCAGACGTTGTCGGGCCTGGCGACGAATCAGACGACGACGATCACCGAGGCGCAGTAGGCCGTGGCGTGACGGCCGTGCCCGTGCCCCGCCGCAGAGTGACGACGGCATCGGCGGCGAACGGGCCGAACTGCTCGACGCCCCCGTCCGGCCACGTCACCTGCACCGTCTCGACAGACGCGACCGGTCCCAGGCCGACGTGCACCCGCGGATCGTTCGCGGCGAGATAGCTGTAGGCCGTGCGGACGTCGCGCCGCCAGGTGCGGCCTCCGGCCGTGATGCGGACGATGGCGCCGAGCGCGTCGCTGCCGCCCGCCGACGTCACCGCGAACGACGCCCAGTGGCCGCGCGCCGGCACGACGTTGCGCAGCAGGTACGGCGCGGCATCGCGATTCGCCACCACGATGTCGACGCCGCCGTCGCCGTCGAGATCGCCGAACGCCGCGGCCCGGCTGGTATGCACGAGCGGCGCGGCGAGGCCGCCGCGTGGCGTGACCTCCTCGAACCGGCCGCCGACGAGGCCGCGAAACAGCAGGTTCGGCTCCGCGTACGGGTCCGCCGCGAACGTCTGGCCCTGCAGGCCGACGCGGCCGTTGGCCTCGTAGAGGTCGAGCCGTCCATCGTTGTCGAAGTCCATCAGCGCCATGCCGAACCGCGTGAAGCGGCGGCTCGCCACCCGCAGGCCCACCGTGGTGGTGGCGTCGACGAAGAAGGCGCCGTCGTTGCGGAAGTACGAGTCGGATTCGGTGTCGAGGTTCATCACCAGCAGGTCGTTGTCGCCGTCGTCGTCGACGTCGGCGGCGTGCACGCCCATGCCGGCCTTCGGCGCGCCGTCCTGGTCGATGGCCACGCCGCGGGCCAATGCCGACTCGACGAAGCGGCCGCCGCCGCGGTTCATCCACAGGTGGTTGGGCGTGCCGTCGTTGGCGACGAAGACGTCCGGCCGGCCGTCGCCGTCGACGTCGTCGACCACGACGCCCAGGCCGTTGCCGCGGGCCGAGCCGATGCCCGAGGACGTGGAGGCATCGACGAACGTCCCGTTGCCGCGATTGAGGTAGAGACGCGCGGCGCTCGGTGCGTCGTAGTTCTTGGGGCTGCAGTAGTCGGTCACGCCGGTGAGGCTGAAGCACTGGCGCTCGCGGCCCGGCGACCAGTCGATGTAGCGCGCGACGAACAGGTCGAGGTCGCCGTCGGCGTCGAGATCGGCGAAGGCGGCGCCCGTGCTCCACCCGCCGGCAGCGACGCCGGCGTGAGCGGTGACGTCCGTGAAGCGGCCGCCTCCGCTGTTCTGCAGCAGCACGTTGGCGCCGAGGTTCGTGAGGTAGAGGTCGACGTCGCCATCGGCATCGTAGTCGCCGGTCGCGACGCCCATCCCGTAGCCGGCGACGTCGACGCCGCTGCCGGCCGTGACGTCGTCGAAGCGGCCGCGGCCGTCGTTGCGGAACAACCGATGCCGCGGGCCGGTGTCGGCGTTGCCGAGCCGGCCACTCTGCGTCAGCAGCAGGTCGAGGTCGCCGTCGCCGTCGATGTCGACGAGCGCGACGCCGCCGCCCATGATCTCGGGGAGACGGAAGCCGCTGCTCTCATGGCCGGAGCGGTGCGTGAAGGCGAGCCCCGCGCGGGCAGCCACGTCTTCGAACCACGGCGCCGCTGTCTCCGCCGCGGATGTCGCCGTCGTCGACGGCGGCGATGGCGACCCACAGGCAGCGGCCATCGCCACACCGGTGAGCAACGCGATCAGGCGGGCGGCGTTCACGAGCGGCCTCGAGCGGCGAGCCGCTGTTCGACGCCGGCGAGGCCCTTGTGCCCGGGCGCCAGACGGCGGGCGCGCGCAGCCCAGCGTGCGGCGTCCTCGGGCGCGCCGGCGTCGAGGGCGGCCGCAGCGCCGCCCACCAGTGCGTCCGCCAGCAGTGGATCGCGCCCGAGCGCCGCGCGATAGGCGGCGAGTGCCGCAGGCGCATGCTTGCGTTCCATGCGGATTGCGCCAATCCACGCCAGCGCCTTGGCGTCGGTCGGATTGGCCGCCGCGGCCTCGGCCAGCCAACGTTCCGCGTCGTCGAGCCGCTGACGCCGCCAGGCGACCACGCCGCGCAATCGCGTCGCGTCGGCATCGCCCGGGCGGATGGCGAGCGCCCGAGCCACGGTGCCGTCGGCCGACTCGTAGGCCCCGTCGAAGAGCTGCGCGGTGGCCAGGTTCATCGTGGCGTCGAAGTCGTCGGCGCGTTCGCGGATCAGCGCCTCCAGCATCGGCATCGCCTCACGCGTACGGCCGACAGTGGCATAGAACCCGGCGAGATACGTGCGCAGCTCACGATCGTCTGGACGCTGGGCCCGCAGCCGCTCGAGCAGCGCGATCGCCTCGCTGGAGCGGCCGGCGAAGCCGAGGGCCGTCGCGTCCTTGAGCATCGCCGCGAATCCCCGGCGATACGCGCCCATCTCGTCGAGCCACGGGTCGACGAACTCGGGCTGGCCGCCGACGCCGGCCGCCGCAGCTTCGTCGGCCTCGGCGCTGCGCCCCTGCGCGCGGTACGCCGTGGCCAGCACCTGATACGCGTAGCGTTCGGCCGGGGCACGCGCCAGAAGAGCGGTGAGGGTCTCGACGGCTTCGGCCGGACGCCCGGCGGCGAGCTGCGCACGGGCCAGGCCGGTGACGCCGGCGGGATCACCGGGCGCCAGGTTCACCGCAACGCGAAACGCCGCCTCGGCGCCGGCGAGGTCGCCGCGGTCGAGCAGCACCAGGCCGCGCCGCCAGCGCGCCGGCACGTAATCGGGAGAGCGTTCGATGGCCCGGCCGAAGGCGTCGAAGGCGCCGTCGGCATCACCGTCACGCGCGCGCAGCCGGCCGAGGTGGTACCACCAGCGGCCGTGTGCGGCGTCGAGCGTCGTCGCCGTCGCGTAGCTGTCCTTCGCCGCCGGCGTCGCGCCGTTGGCTTCGAGCGCCATGCCCAGCAGGCCCCAGTGGTCCGCCTCCGCCGGCGCGGCGCGCAACGCCGTCAGCTGCTCCGACAGCAGGGTGCGGACGTCAGCGTCGACCGTGCCGAACGACGCGAGGTCGGGCACGGCCGGCCCGCGCTGGCACGAGGACACCACGATCAGGCCGGCCGCGAGGGCGAACAGCGGGCCGGGACGCACGACACCTGCCACGATCGCTGCTCAGGCTACACCATGCAGACGGCGGCGACTCTGGTCCTCGGAGGAGGGTGGTTCGCAGCCCGGAAGGCGCGTTGGTCCCCACGCCGTTGACGCCACGCCATGCGTCGGCGAGAGTCCGGGCATGACCCACGCGCTTCGCCTTGTCCTCGTCGTCGGCGCCCTGGCCGGCGTCCCCGTCCCCGGCGCCGCCGGGCCGATGTCCGAGCAGGACCGGCAGCAACTCGTCTCGCATTTCGAGCTGACCGACGCGTGGCTGTCCAGCGAACTCCAGGGCCTGTCTGCGGCGCAGCTCGGGTTCCGTCCGCGGCCGGGCGTCTGGTCGATCACGGACGTCGTCGAGCACCTGGGCATCGCCGAACCGCAATACTGGAAGCAGTTGAACGACGCCCTCGCCCGACCCGCCAGCGGCTTCACCGCGACGACCACCGACACCGCGATCCTCTGGTACGGCATCGACCGCACGGAGCGCACAACGACGGGCGAGGCGCGGGTGCCGGATGGCCGCTTCCCCACCGCCGCCGAGGGCCTCGCCTCGTTCCGCGCCCTGCGCAAGACGATGCTCGACCTGGCGCGCTCGACGCAGGAGGACCTGCGTGGGCGCCAGTTCGGTGGCGGCATGGATGCCTACCAGTGGTATTTGATGATCTCGACGCACGCGATGCGGCACATCCTGCAGATTCGCGAGATCAAGGCGATGGCGGGCTATCCGAAAGGGTGACCCTCGCCACGCCGCGGACCCGGGACGAGCCCCGCCGCGTGGCTATTTCTTCTTCGGCTTGTAGACGTGCGTCGCCTGGCCGAAGAACACCTCGGCCGATTCCATCAGCGTCTCCGACAGCGTCGGGTGCGGATGGATGGTGAGCTTCAGATCTTCTGCCGTGGCGCCCATCTCGATCGCCAGCACGCCTTCGGCGATGAGCTCGCCGGCGCCCGAGCCCACGAGGCCGACGCCGAGGATGCGGCCGCTCTCGGGGTCGAGCAGCAGCTTGGTCAGCCCGTCGACGCGATCGATGGCGATGGCGCGGCCGGACGCCGGCCACGGGAACTTCGCGACCTCGACCTT
>CADEDM010000066.1 GCA_902826065.1 uncultured Acidobacteriota bacterium
GAAAACGCGGCGATTAGTTTACCTCAGCGGCACACGGGTGCCGTGCCGCGATCACGTCGACGCGATCGTCGAAGTCTGCGTCAGGCCCGACTTTGAGACACCCTCAGGCTGACAACACCACCGCGCGGCATTGATGCCGTGCGCGCCAACACTCGGCGCCGCGGCGGCGCCTACTTCGTGCGCGCCAGCTCCATCACCACGTCGTACTGGAAGCGCACGAAGCGGTGCAGCTCGTCGACGAGGATGCGCTCCTGGTCGCTGTGGGCACTGAAGCCTTTCTGCCCGTCTTCGGTGTCGGTCGCGGGGCCGATGCCGTAGCACTGCGGCCCCTTGGCGCGGATGTTCGACATGTCGGTGGCGCCGGTCCCCATCGTCGGCAGCGCCACCGTGTCGTAGTGTTTCTTCACCATCGCCTCGAGCACGGTATACGCCTCGGTGGTCAGCTTCGATCCGCCGGCCGGCCGATAGCGATCGCGTGCCCAGCGCACTTCGACCTTCGGGTCGTTGATCACCTTGCGGAGTTGCTCGAGGAACGTGTCCTGGTTCTCGTCCGGATGCAGGCGCACGTCGAACGTCGCCTTGGCCTCGGACGGGATCACGTTGTAGCGGAACCCGGTCGTGATGATCGTGGGCACGAGCGACGTGTGCGTCATCGACCAGTGCCCGGGTTCGTTGACCAGCATCCAGTCCTCGGCCGGGCCGTGGACCTTCGGATCGGGGTTCAGCAGCGCGCGGTACTGCTGCGCCACCGCCGGCTCCGCCATCGTCGCCAGGCGCTTGAAGTACGACGCAGTGGTCTCATTGAGGCGCAGCGGCGGCTTCCACTGCCCCACTTTGGTCACGGCCGCCGACACCGCGAGCACGGCGCTGTTCTGGTTCGGCACCGATCCGTGACCGGCCGGCCCCGTCACGATGATCTCGACCGGCCGCGGCTCCTTCTCGGTGGTGCCGATATTGGCCTGCCGGACCTTTCCGCCCGATCGCACGACGCCGCCGCCTTCGGCCAGGCAGAACTCGGCGTCGATCGCGTCGAGATGGTTGTCGGCCATGAACTGCGCGCCGACGTCAGGCGCGCCTTCTTCGCCGGCCTCCGCCAGCAGGATGACGTCACGATCGAGGGCAATGCCGGCCCGCTTGATGTGTAGCACCAGCATGAGCGCCGCGACCAGGTTGTCCTTGTCGTCGACGGTGCCGCGGCCGTAGACGTAGCCGCCGTCGACCGTGCCCCCGAACGGCGGGAACGTCCACTTCTTCGGGTCGACGGTCACGACATCGGTGTGGCCCATGATCAGCACGGGTTTCTTCTTCCCGTTGCCCTTCATGCGCACTACGAGGTTCGGCCGCTGCGGGTCCTTCGCGAAGACCTGATACGGGATGCCCTCGGCATCGAGTACTTCTTTGAGGTACTCGACGGCCCGGATCTCGTTCCCCGGCGGACTGCTCGTGTCGCGCTGCAGCAGGGCCTGGAAGTGCTTCAGCGTCTCGGCTTCGAAGGCCGGCGTGCCGGGGTCGGCCTGCTGGCCGCGCGGCGCCGCGGTCGCGAGGGCCATGGCCAACGTCGTGAGCAGAAGGCGTCGGGACATGGCGCACATGTTACACGCGCCGGCTGGCTGAGCCGTCAGGCCGGGACGCCGCGCCACCAGCGATCGAATCGCGGCGTGATCCAGCGCACCCAGGGCACCAGCGCCGCGCCGGCCAGAAGGTCGACGATCCAGTGATGCCGCAGGTACACGGTCGCCACCAGCAGCGGCACCACGAAGGCCAGCAGCACCGGGAAGAAGCCGCGGCAATACTGCCAGGCGTAGGTCAGGCTGAGGCAGCTCACGCCCGCGTGCAGGCTCGGAAACGCCGCCCGCGCCGCATGGTTCGGCATCATCTCGATGAGCGCCGACTGGAAGTCGGCGATGGCGCCTCCGCGCAGCGACACCGAGAACAGCCCGAGCGACTCGAAGTACAGCCGCGGCGGCGCGGCCGGGAACAGCACGTAGAGCACGTACCCCGAGTAGAAGCAGATGATCGTGCCCAGCAGCACCTGTCGCGCCGCGTCGTACTGCCGCCGGAACCACAACAGGATCACGACCGACGGCGCCACCAGGTAGAAGTTGGCGTAGAAGAAGCTGAAGAACTCGGTCCGCGCCGGCGTGATGTAGGCCTCGGCCCACACGACGGGCTGGCCGCCGAACAGCCACTCCTCGGCGGCGGCGAGGTGCTGATGGATGTCGTGGGGGTTCACGAACCGCACCGTGTCATGCAGGTTCGTGTAGACCGCGATGCACATCACGAATGGCAACGCCATCCGGAAGAACTCCGCCAACTGTCGGGTGCGCGTCCCCGTGGCGGCGCGATGCAGGTAGCGGTGGATGCCCACGACCACCACGGCGAGGACGATCACGGCGCCCAGTCGCGCCAATCCACCCTCGATGCGCCGCGAGCTCACGCCACGGGTGGCGAGGTCCACGTTGGCGTAGACGGTGACGAGCGCGGAGACGACGAAGCCCAGCACGAGCAGCCCTTCCTCGGGCCGCAGCCGGCGCAGGTGACGCATGTCCCGTGAGAGTACCACTGCGCCGTCATCCACGGCCGGGATGGGTCCAGCCCGTCCTGACGTAGAATTTGATGCCCGTCCGCGGGGCGGGCACGGACACGGAGGAACGGCGCGTGACGCAGTGGAGTCGGACGTCGGGTGTGGTCATGGTCCTGGTGGCCGCGATGGGCTTGGCGGCCCTGGCTGCCGATCGCATCTTCACCAACCCGAAACCCCAGGGTCATCTGCGCGCGCTCTTCCCCAAGGCCGCCGCCTTCTCTCCGCTCGAAGGCACGCCGCTGCATTTCAAGGCCTTCGCCGCCGACCCCAAGACCACGCCGAACGCCCCGCTGCTCGGCTACGCGTTCTGGACGACCGACCTCGTGCCCAACGAATACGGGTACCACGGCCCGATTCACGTGCTGATCGGCATGGACCTCACCGGCATCCTCACCGGCGCGGTCGTCGACTACGACTCCGAGCCGTACGGTTACTTCTCGGTGCAGCCGCCGGAGTTCGGCGCGCAGTTCACCGGCAAGAGCGTCCGCGCGCCGTTCCGTGTCGGCGGTGACGTGCACGCCGTCTCGCGCGCGACGATCACGATCTCGAGCGCCACGCGGGCCATCCGCGACAGCTCGCGCGCCATGGCGAAGGCCTTCCTGAACCCCGCCAATCTCAAGCCGTGATCCAGCCGGACGACCCCTGGGGCTTCGAGGAGGAGCCGGTCGAGACCTGGAGCGACCTGCTCGCCGCCCAGGGCCTCGACCTGACCCTCCTCGCCGCCTTCCTCCTGCTCGCCTACGTCTCGTTCCACCGCAAGAGCGTCCGCCTGAAGTACGTCACGCTCGCCGTGTCGGTGGCGTACATGGGATTCTGGAAGAGCAATCTCCTGTCGATCACCGACGTGTTCCGCATCGTCGACTGGAGCTTCCCGCCCTTCAATCACAACCTGGCGTGGTACCTGTTCGCCGGGTTCACCGTCGTCTCGACGGTGTTGTGGGGCCGCTTCTATTGCGGCCGCGTCTGCGCCTACGGCGCGTTCACGCAGCTCATGGACGCGACGCTGCCGACCGGCTGGCGGGTCGACGTGCCGAAGGCGCTCGAGGCCCGTGCCGGCTGGATCAAGTTCGGCATCCTCGCCGCCGTGCTCGCCTACTACGCGGTGACGCACAACACGATGGTCTACCGCTACGTCGAGCCGTTCTGGATGTTCGGCCGCTCCGAGACGTCGGTGCTGCTGTGGACCGGAATCGGCCTGCTGCTGGTCGCCACGGTCTTCGTCCGCAACCTGTACTGCCGGTTCCTGTGCCCGCTCGGCGCCACGCTGGGCGTGATCTCCCTCGCCACGGTGTTCCGTATCAAACGCTGGGGGGAGTGCTCCACCTGCCGCATCTGCGAGAAGACGTGCGAGTGGGGCGCCATCAAGGGGCCGCGGATCATCCAGACGGAGTGCGTGCGGTGCGACGACTGCGAGCGCGTCTACGCCGACACGGCGAAGTGTCCGCACTGGCGTATCCTCGACTACAAGGCGCGAAAGTCGGGCGGGCCCATCCCGCTCACGCCTGTCAGCTAGCCGCACGGTTTCTCACGTCGCCGGCGTGATGCCCCGGATCCAGCCGCCGGGCGCAGCTGCGGTCGGCGTCAAGGAGTGGGCTGCCTGCGCATCTCCACCCGGCCCGCGAGCCCACTCGAAATCAGCACCCTGTTGTCGGCCGTGACGATCACCGCCTCCACGTCCGGCAATCGCTCCACCAGTGCCATGCCGCGTTCAGGGCCCAGGATGAAGACGCCGGTCGAGAGACCGTCGGCCCACTGCGCCTGACGCGCGACGATGGTCACGCTGCGGCAGCCCCGCGCGGGCCGGCCGGTCTTCGGGTCGAGGATATGGTGGTAGCGCACGCCATCCCGCTCGAAGAAGCGCTCGTAGTCGCCTGAGGTGCTGAAGGTCGCGTCCGAGAGCTCCACGGTGGCGAACGGATCGTCGGCGGCCCCGCGCGGATCCTGGATACCCAGCCGCCATGGGGTCTCCCCCGCCGTTCCAGCGACGTACAGGTCGCCGCCTGCCTGCACCATGAAGTCGCGGAGCCCGGCCGCGCGCAGGATCGCCACGGCCCGGTCGACGGCGTAGCCCTTTCCGATGCCGCCCAGGTGCACGCGGATGCCAGGGCGGGTCAAGCGCACCGTCCCGGGCCCGTCGTCGATCACGATCGCGCGATGGTCCACGCGCGGGATGCGCGCCGCGATCTCATCGGCCGTGGGCACGCGGTCGTCCTTGTCGTGGTCGAACTTCCAGATTTCGGCGAGTGGACCGAAGGTGACGTCGAACCCGCCGTCGGTCCACGTGCTGACCTGCTCGGCGGCGCGCAGGACCTCCCGCGTCTCGGCGCGGACGGCCACCGGCGTGCCGGGTGGCGCGTCGTTGATCCGGAGGACGTCGCTGCCCGGTGTCCACACGCTGAGCAGCGCATCGAGCCGGTCGAACTCCGCGAAGACCGCGTCGAACGCGTGCCGGGCGCGCGGCTCGTCGGCGGTCCAGGCGGTGAGCACGAGCAGCGACCCCATGGTCATGTGCTCGCCACGGACCGCTGCGGCTGGCGGCTCGGGCCGCCCGCACCCGGCCACCGCGACCACGGCGACACCGACGACGGCACGCACGGCCGCGATCCGCCAGTACCCCATCGGCTCTATCCTAAGGCGCGCCGGCGACGTCCGGCTGACGCCTGCGAGGTAGCCGATGCGAGTGCGCGCGCTGTGGTCCGTGGTTGCCCCCTTGATGCTGGCCATGTCGTGGCCGTCGCCGGCCCGCGCCGACGTCACCCGCCTCGAGATCACGAAGCGTGAGGTCGTGCTGCAGGGGCGCGCGTTCGGCGCCGCCGGCGCCTACGAGAAGCTGGTCGGCACGGTGCACTTCGCGCTCGATCCCGCGGCCCCGCGTAATCGCGGCATCGTCGACCTGGCGCTGGCCCCGCGCAACGCCCGCGGCCTCGTCGAGTTCAGCGCCGACGTCTACCTGCTGAAACCAGTCGACGCCGCGAAAGGCAACGGCCGCGTCCTGTATGAGGCGGGCAACCGCGGCACCAAGCGCATCCTGCCGGTGTTCCAGAACGGCACCGGATCGGACGACCCGTCGGCCGAGAGCGACTTCGGCACCGGCGCCCTGATGGCCCAGGGATTCACGCTGGCCTGGATGGGATGGCAGTGGGACGTGCCGGCTGGCCGCATGCGGATGCAGATCCCGGTCGCGACCGAGCAGGGACGTGTCATCACCGGTCTGGTGCGCGGCAACTTCATTCCCGGGGCGCACGCGACCACCGCCCTCGTGGCCGACCGTGGACATGCGGCGTACCCGGTCGTCGATCCAGACAGCGCCGACCACGTGCTCTACGTGCGCACGCTGCCCACCGACGCTCCGAGCGTCGTCCCGCGCGCCCGCTGGCGCTTCACCGGCCCCGGCACGATCACGCTGGACGGCGGTTTCGAGGCGGGCCGCATCTACGACGTGGTCTATCGCGCGCGCGATCCGCGCGTCGTCGGCGTGGGCCTGGCCGGCACGCGCGACCTCATCAGCTTCCTCAAGCACGGCGCCCCGGGCGCCGCGTCGCCGGCGCCGGGACTTCGTCACGCGATCGGCTGGGGCGTGTCGCAGACCGGACGGTTCCTCCGTCACTTCGTGTATCAGGGCTTCAACGAGGACCTCGAGGGCCGCATCGTCTTCGACGGCGTGTTCGATCAGGTCGGCGGCGCCGGGCGCGGCTCGTTCAACCACCGCTTCGGGCAGCAGTCGCGCGACCAGCTGCAGCACTTCAACATCCAGTATCCCGTGGACATGTTCCCGTTCACCGACGAGGACCAGACCGATCCGATCGGCGGAGAGACCGACGGTCTCCTGGCACGGGCCCGGCGCACCGGCACGACGCCGAAGCTGTTCCACCTGCTGACGAACTCCGAGTACTTCAACCGCGCCGGCTCGCTGGTCCACACCGATGTCACCGGCACGCGCGACGTCGCGCCGCCGGCCACGAGCCGGATCTACATGGTGGCGTCGGCGCCGCATATCGTCGGGGCGTTCCCGCCGGCGCCGTTCGGCGACAAGGACTTCGTCGGTCAGGCCGACATGAATCCGCTGGTCTACACGCCGGTCATCCGGGCCGTGTTCCGGGCGCTCGACCGCTGGGTGGCCGAGGGCGTGGAGCCGCCGCCGAGCCGCTACCCGACGATCACCGATGGCACGCTCGTGGCCCCCGATGTCGCCGGATGGCCGACGATTCCCGGCGTGACGATGCCGCCCGCGCCGATGATCACGTACCGCCTCGATTTCGGGCCCGAGTGGAGCGAGGGGCGCGTCACCGTGGAGCCGCCGCGCCTCGGCGCGCCCTTCGTCAGCCGCGTGCCGGCCGTGGACGACGCCGGCAACGATCGCGGCGGTATCCGCCTGCCGGAGATCGCCGTGCCGCTCGCCACCCATTCCGGCTGGAACTACCGCCGGCCCGAGATCGGCGCGCCGGATCGGCTGGCCAGCGAAATCGGCAGCTACCGCCCGCTGCCGCGCACCGCCGCCGATCGGACGCGCACGGGCGACAGCCGGCGCGCGATCGCCGAGCGCTACCCGAGCCGCGAAGACTACCTGGGCCGCATCGCGTTGGCCGCCGTCGCCCTCGTGCGCGACCGCTACCTCCTCGCCGACGACGTGCCCGACGTCATCAGCCGCGCGGCGGCGCATTGGGAATGGGCGACAGGCGCCGCGCCCGTCAAGTGACGCTCGCGCGCCAGTAGGGACCAGGGATCAGGGACCAGGAAGAACCCGGACGACAGCGCTATCCCTTCGCACGCACCCACATGCAAACGGCCCGCGTAATCGCGGGCCGTTCACAATCTGTCTGGTCCCTGATCCCTGGTCCCCGGTCCCTACCAGCGTCAGAGCATGAACCCCACGTCGCTCGTCGTGAACAAGCCCAGGTTCGGAAACGCGACGGCGAGCTCGCCGGGCGAGGCGCCGAACCACTTGCCGAGCGTGGCGCCGAACTGCGACGTGGAGATCTTCGGGATCCACACGCCGCGGTCGTTGGCGTCGTCGAGCCCGCCCAGCGTGAAGTCCGGCATCTGGCCGTAGATGCCGCCGCGGACGGCGCCGCCGACGACGATCTGGTGGCTGCCCCACGCGTGATC
The DNA here is from genome assembly GCA_902826065.1 of uncultured Acidobacteriota bacterium. Taxonomy (GTDB): domain Bacteria; phylum Acidobacteriota; class Vicinamibacteria; order Vicinamibacterales; family UBA2999; genus CADEFD01. Next base: position 7,691 of record CADEDM010000066.1, read on the forward strand.
GGTACCGGTGCCATTCGGCTGCAGCGTGCGGCCGAACTCCGATTGCGTGAAGGTCGTGACCTGGTTCGACAGGCCCGTCTCGACCGAGGCCAGGTAGAACGCACCCATCGCCTGTGACAACTCCGTCAGCAGCGCGTTGTGGTTGCCGACCTGGTTGGTGTGGGTATCGAAGCCGCCCATCGAGCAGAAGAACACCTGACGGCCCGGTCCGAGCTGCGAGCGCAGCCGGATCAGCTTCATCACCTCGCGCAGCTGCGTGCCGAGACCGCTGCCCGGGAACACGGTCGCGAGATTCGACACGGTGCCGACGTTGTTCAGCGTGTCAGCCAGCTGGAGGCCGTCGGCGAACGCGTCGTTCGCGGCGGTGCGCAGCGGGTGGCCGTTGTCGAGCGCCAGCATGGCGTTGACCGCGGCGCGACGGGCCGCGGCGGCCGATGACGGCGAGATGTTCATGCCCGACAGATTCAGGCTGGCGCCCGGCGGGATGACGTTCGGGGCCCCACCGCCGCTCTGCAGGAACGGCGCCGGCGACGACACCGAGACCGCCGCCAGCGTGTCGTTCCCCGAGAAGGCGTCGAGCAGGCGTCCGCCCCAGCCGCCGATGGTCTGGTTCGACGTGGCCGTCTGCGCCTGCAGGGTCTGGTCCGAGTGCGAGAACAGGTTGCTCGGCGCCAGCACGCCCGACTGGTACTGGGTACGCGTGAGTGGCTGTTCGAGCTGGCCGGTGTTGAGCACGAAGGCCGCCTTGCCGATGCCGTAGAGCGCGTTGACCTCCACCAGAGAGGAATGCAGCGCGTAGGGGTTGCCGGCCGCATCGCCGATCTGCGGCAGAAGGTTCCCGGCCTGCAGCGTGAGCCCTGCACGGATCTGCTGGTACTTGGTGTAACGCGCCGTGTCGACCGGCACGATCACGTTGTTGCAGTCGTTGCCGCCGAACAAGTACACGGCCACCAGGGCCTTGTAATCGGAGACGACGGTGGCCGCCTCCGCGTCGGCGACGAACCAGGAGCGCCCCGGGCCCAGGCCGAGGCCGGTGAGCCCCAGCGTGGCCAGGCGCGTGCTGAGCTTCAGGAAGTGGCGTCGAGCAGGCTTGTGCGTATGCATGGCGGAATCCGGACGCTCAGGGAATCGTGACGGTCTGGTATGCGGTGACGGGGCCCACGCCACAAGCGTTCACCGCGCGGATGCTGAAGTTGTAGGTGCCGGGCGGCGCCGGCGACGCGAAGTTGCGCGCAGTGATCGGGAAGGCGCCGTTGAACGCACCGGAGACGTTCAGCATGTAGTACGCCGCCGGCGTGCCGCCCGACGGCGTGTCCCACGAGAGCGAGACCACATTGCCGCCGGTGTTGACGGTGAAGTTCATCGGCACGCGCGGCAGGGCGCAGGTGGTCGACGGCGCCGTCACCGACACCGAGCCCGATTGCGAACTCGCGCCGGCGGCATTGACGGCGCGCAGACGGAACGTCCACGTGCCGTCGGGCGCGCCCGGCAGGCTCCACGACTCGCTGAGCGGCAGTGGCACCGACACCGTCGCCGGCCCGGTCACGTCGAGCATGAGGTAGTCGGGCGTGCCACCGGTGTAGGAGTTGCGCCAGGCGAGGAACAGCGCCGAGCCCTTGATCGCGCCCTGGACGTTGGTCGGCGCCCCTGGCCGGAGCGCTGCGTTGATGTGCAGCCGCACCTCGTTCGACGGCAGGCTCTGCGCCCCGCCGCGGTAGGCGCGCATGCGCACGTAGAACGAGCCATTCGGCGCGGCGACGGTGAAGAAGGGCGCCTGGTTGCCGGTCGGCACCGCCACCATCGTCTGGCCCGCGCTAAGGCCGCCCTCGAGAATGTAGCCGTCGGGCCTCGGACCCAGCAGCGGTGGATTCCAGCGCAGCATGGCGATGTTACCCACCACCTGGGCAACGTAGAGGCCGGTGGGCCCCTGGAGGTCCGTCGGGATCACGCCGCCGGCCGTGAAGCCGCCGGTGTAGACCGAATACTCGCTCGAGATCGCGGCGAGGTAGACCGCCCCAAGGGCGCGCTGGTTCGGGTCGCTGGCCGGGACCGCGTTGGTGGCGTCGAGGATCACCTGACGCAGCTGCGGCGACATGCGGCCCATCATCAGCGTCGCGCTGACCTTGTCGACGAGCGCGGTGGGATTGCCGGCGACCACCCGGAACGGCGTCATGTCGACGCTGAAGGCCGAGCCGTACTGGTTGGTCAGGATGCCGTAGATGAAGTTGGCGCGCTGCACCGCCAGCGCCGGCGGATAGAGCTGGAACTCCGGCCCGAACAGCGACGGGTTCGACGCGATCTTCGCGGTGGGCTGGTAGAAGCTGAACACCGTCGCCGGCGTGAGCACGCGCTGGCTGAGGTTCGTGAACACGTTCTGGAAGCTGCCCGGGTCGCCGATCTGTGCGTTGAGGGCGCGGCCCAGGCCGATGACGTGCAGCACCGGGTCCTTGAGGCGGCCGTGCAGCGCGGCCGTGGGCGACAGGGCCTCGGGGTCGAGCAGGATGGCCGAGAACACCGCCGACAGGTCACCGCGCACGCCCGCGCCGTTGTTGATGAACGCGGCCGACACGCGGGCCACGTATTCCGGGCTCGGGTTGCTGGTCACGAGTGACCGGATCAACCGGGTGGCGATGAACGGCGGCACGTTCGGGTGGTTGAAGATGTTGTCCAGCACCCACTGCAGGTCGCCGGCGGCGGTCAGGCCGGCCGGGGTGATCACGCCGCTCAGCAGCGTCTTGGCGGTCGTGTCATGCCGCGAGGCGCTCGACGTCGGCACCAGGTTGGCGAGGAAGTTCTCGGGGTTGGAATTGCCGTGAGAGGCGCCGGGCAGCGGCGCGTAGGTCCAGCCGGTGAGCGCGCGCGCGAAATGCGCGATCGTCGTCTGGCTGTAGCTGGGTATCGGGTTGCCGACGCCATCGACCTTCTGCGTGCCGTCGTTGTTCAACTGCCAGGTGCCGATCGAGAAGAGCTGCAGGAGTTCGCGCGCGTAATTCTCGTTGGGGGACGTGGTCGACGTCGCCCGGCGGTTGAAGACGTTGTCGAGGTACTTGCCCATCGTCGGGCTGAGCGAGACGTCCTGCAGCAGCGTGCGGAAGTTGCCGAAGGCGTTGCGCGAGAGCAGGCGCATCCAGTGGGTCAGCTCGGGTCCGCCGCCCACCTTGTTGGCCGAGATCACGATCGTCTGGCTCAACGCGAAGATGGCCCGCTGCCGCAGCTGGTCGGGTCCGTTGGCCATGTTCAGGTAGACCTGGGCCCGGACCGCGGTGCCGTCGAGACCGTCGGGAATCGGACTCTCGGGCACGGTCAACTGGTCCTGCACCCATGCCGGCGGGCCGATCGCCTGGACGGTGGCGACCTCGAGCGCCGTGGGGCCGAAGCTCGCCTGCTCCAGGAAATGGACTGCCGTCGTGGCGTCGGTCGCCTGCGCTGCGGCGGGGGAAACGTACGAAAACTGGACGGCAGCGGCCAGAACTGCAAGGGTCCACCGGTGACGGGTCCGGCGGCGGCCCAGGGGTCGTGCGTCGAAACATGGCGGTATTTCCGGCGCGTTCATGCGTCCTGCCTCTCGGGAGAGCGTGGGCCACGGCCCATCGTCGTCCCAGGCGAGGCAGGATTCGTGCCACCTCGCGACAGCGGCGGGTTGTCGCGTCGGCGGGTGCCGCGCCGGGGGAACCACCCGGGCAGGAGCGCAATCCGTCAGCGCGAGGGCGGAGTCTCGTAGTACTGGCGGTACATGCCGCGGCGGAACAGCCAGCCACCCAACGGGCCCAGCCAGTTCAGCACGTGGTACATGACGCCGAGGTCCATCAGCTCGATCAGGTTGCCGTCGAAGTCGCGGATGAAGAAGAACGAGTGGCCGCGCGGCGATTTCTCGGGCCGGGTCACGATCTCGACGCCGGCCGCCTGGAGGCGGTCGTGCCATTTCTGCAGATTGCGCACGTTGAACGAGAAGTGCGTGAGGCCGACGCGTGGCCACGGGATGCGCTCGGGCGGCAGTTTCGGCTCGAAGGCGAAGATCTCGAGCACGCCGCCGCCGGGGACGCGAATCCACCCGATCTTGCACGACGGCGCCGGGTGGTCGACGCCGAAGAACGTCCGCACCCGATCGGGCGGCGTGTCGGCCACGCCCACGAGCGGGCACCCGAAGTGGTCGGCGTAGAAACGAACGGCCGTGTTGAAGTCCGACACGGTCAGGCCGACGTGCGAGAACGACCGGGCGCGCATGGCCCGAGATGGTAACGCGGTTACAGTTCCGTCGCGCAAACGTGATCGGCCACGCGCAGGGCCTGGGCCACGATGGTCAACCCCGGGTTGACGGCGGCCGACGACGGGAAGAACGAGGCGTCGACGACGAACAGGTTCTCGACGTCGTGCGTGCGGCACCACGGGTCGAGCACCGAGGTACGGGCGTCATCACCGAACACGAGGGTGCCGCACTGGTGGGTGGTGTTGCGCGTGCGGTGTGAGTGCGCCATGACCTTCCAGTAGCCGAGGCGCTTCAGCACGCGGGTCATCTCGGTCACGAGCCGCTCGTGGGCCAGGACGTTGTTCGGCGTGTAGGTCAGGCAGACGCGGCCGTCGGGGGCGAGCGTCACGCGGTTCTCGGCCGACGGCAGGTCTTCCGACATCGCCAGCCAGTCGACGCCGCGCGCCACCCAGGCGTCGTAGGCCGCCAGCGGGATGCCCGGGATGATGGTGTCGCCCACGACCTTCGCCATCACGCCGTGCGTCCGCCCCTGCGACTGCACGTGACCCAGCGGATAGGCGGTGCCCGGCCCCTCGAAATAGAAGTCGTTCAGGGCGACCGTCTTCTGGAACACCGTGTCGTTGGTCCGGAACGGATGGAACCCCTGCATCATCGTCGCGAGGTGCGCCATGTAGCGACGGCCGACGAGGCCCGACGAGTTCGCCAGGCCGTCGGGATGCCGGTCGGTGGCCGAGCGCAGCAGGAGGGCCGCGGAGTTGACGGCGCCGCACGACGCCACGACCGTGCCGGCCTCGACGCGATGGACCTCGCCGTCGCGCTCGACTTCCACGGCAACGACGCGGGTGCCGGCGGGGTTGGTGACGAGCCGGCGGGCGAACGCGCGCGTCCACAGCGCGACGTTCGGCGACGCCAGGGCCGGGGTCATCGCGCACACCTCCGCGTCGCTCTTGGCATCGCGCTGGCACGGGAAGGAGTTGCAGGTGTTGCAGAGGAGGCACCCGCCGGGTTCGCCGGGGGCGCGCAGTCCCAGGGGCAGCGGCGACGGGTGCAGACCCAGGCCTTTCAGGCGATCGACCAAACTGGCGACCGCCGGCGCGTGCGGCACGGCCGGGTGCGGGAATGGCCCGCGCGGGGGATCGGTCGGGTCGAGGCCGGCCTCGCCGCGGACGCCGTACAGGACCTCGGCCCGATCGTAGTACGGAGCCAGCGTCTCGTAGTCGATCGGCCATGCCGGCGACTCGCCATCGATGTGACGCACGACGCCGAAGTCCTCGCGCCGCAGCCGGATGAGCACACTGCCCCAGAACTTCGTGTTGCCGCCGACGCAGTAGTGCATGTACGGCGGGAACTCACCGCCGTGGCCGTCGACCCAGCGCTCCGTGGTGCGGTAGCGGAGGTCACGCCAGACCGCCACAGGGCTCCAGTTCTCGGCCTCGCGCGGCACCGGGTCGCCGCGCTCGACGACCAGCACGCGCGCGCCGCTCGACGCCAGCGCCTGTGCCATGGTGGCGCCGCCAGCCCCCGAGCCGAGAATGACGACGTCGACCTGCTCGGTCATGGCCGCGGCGCGCCGGCCCCGTCGGGCGCCGGAGCGAGACTGGCATAGATCTGATCCATCAGCGCCTGGTCCTCGATGGCCCGCTCGAGGCTCATCTCCGGCGCCCGTCCCTCTCTCACCGAGGCCACGAAGTCGCGGTGCATCGCCTCGTAGCCGCGGATGTCGCGGAAGCCCGGCACGCGCACCCTGGGGCCGCCGCGACCACGCGCCACCACCAGCCCGCCGTTCGACTCGAAGGTGATGACGCCCCGCTGCCCGTAGATCGCCGACAGCGACAGGCCGCGAAAGAAGACCGGCACCTCGCGCGAGTAGAGGATGGCGCCGGCAGCACCGCTCTCGTAGGCGAAGGACACGAGCATGCTCTTGGCGCGGCGGTCGGGCCCGTCACGGGTGACGGTGGGCCGGGCGCCCCAGGCGCGGACGATCCGGGGCCCGAGGCTGCCGGCGATGTGCAGCCAGTGGATGCCCTCTTCGAAGAACGCGTCGCCGCCGGCCATGGCCTCGTCGTTGCGCCAGTCGTCGGCGGTCTTGAGGCGGTGCGCGATGGTCGTGATGCGGACGAACACGATGTCCCCGACCACCCCGTCGGCAATGAGCCCGCGCAGCGTGCCCACGAGCGGCTTGTAGTGGTCGTTCTCCGCCACCAGCACGACCTTGCCGGCGCGGTCGCGCGCGTCGCGGGCGGCGAGGAAATCGGCCATCGCGGGGAACGCGGGCTTCTCGACGATGACGTGCTTGCCCGACTCGAGCGCCTGGAGCACGAGGCCGCGATGGAACCGTGGTGGCACCGCCACCAGCACCGCGTCGACGTCGGCCGCGGCGATGGCGGCGTCGTAGCCCGGGAACGCACGGACGCCCCGCCACTCGCGGCAATAGGCGTCGGCCCGGCCGGCATCGCGGCTGGCGAAGCTCACCCGGACGGCGGAACCGAGCGCACGCAGCGCCCGCGCATGTGTCCGCGCGATCGTGCCGCAACCGAGGATGGCGAGATGGAGAGGTGCTGACGACACGCGGGCCGGCGTCCTCGGACGCCGCGGGTGGAAGTGTAACCTGCGCGTGCTGAGCTCGGCCGTGCCGCGCGGCCTCACAGCGCCGGAAATTCTATTGCGCCTGCTGCGACCCCGACACTAGGATGGGCGGCTCCGGGAGGCCACCCATGCCGAAGACCGCCGCCGATTTCGATCCCGAGGTGCTCATCCTGTTCGACGCGTACGTCCATGGCGCGCTCGACCGGCGCGGCTTTCTCGACAAGGCCGCCAAGTACGCCGTCGGAGGCGTCACCGCGACGATGTTGCTCGACGAGCTCAGCCCGAAGTTCGCCGAGGCACAGCAGGTGAAGACCGATGACGCGCGCCTGAAGATCGAGCGCGCGGAGTACGCCTCACCGCTGGGCACCGGCACGATGAAGGGCTATCTCGTGCGTCCGGCGTCGGCGACCGGACGCCTGCCCGGCGTCGTCGTCATCCACGAGAACCGCGGCCTCAACCCGCACATCGAGGACATCGCCCGGCGGATCGCCCTCGACGGCTACCAGGCGTTCGCCCCGGACGCCCTGACACCGCTCGGCGGCTACCCCGCCGCCGGCGAGGACGAAGCGCGCGTGCTCTTCGGCAAGCTCGATCAGACCAAGACGCGCGAGGACATGGTGGCCGGCGCGAACTTCCTGCGCATGCACGCCGGCTGCAACGGCCGCATCGGCGCCGTGGGCTTCTGCTACGGCGGCGGCATCTGCAACATGCTGGCGACGCGGGTGCCGGAGTTGCTGGCGTCGGTGCCGTTCTACGGCGGCCCGGCGGCGGCCGAGGACGTGCCGAAGATCAAGGCGCAACTCCTGATCCAGTACGCCGGGAACGACGCGCGCGTGAACGCCGGGTGGCCGGCGTACGAGACCGCGTTGAAGGCGGCCGGCGTCAAGTACACGATGCACATGTACCCGGGCGTCGAACACGGCTTCAACAACGACACCACCCCGCGCTACGACAAGGCGGCCGCGGCCCTGGCGTGGACGCGCACGATGGAGTTCTTCGCCGCCACGCTGCGCAAGTAGCGTGGCGCCCCGCCTCAACGCGCTCGGCCAGCCGATCGGCGACGACGTCGTCGGCTGGACGCCCCGCCCGCGCCCGACGGCCACCGTGCTCGAGGGCGCCTACGCGCGGCTCGAACGGCTCGATCCGGACCGCCACGCGCGGGCGCTCTTCGAGGCGAACGCCCTCGAGACGACCGGCGCGAACTGGACCTACCTGCCGGTCGGTCCGTTCGAAAGCTTCGAGCCGTACGACGCGTGGCTCCGTGGCGTCGCACCGGGCGCCGACCCGTACTTCTTCACGGTGATCGATCGCCGCAGCGGCGCCCCGGTGGGCGTGGCGTCGTACCTGCGCATCGATCCGAACGCCGGCGCGATCGAGGTCGGCCACATCAACTTCTCGCCGCTGGCGCAGCGGCGGGCCGTGGCCACCGACGCGATGTTCCTGATGATGCAGCACGCGTTCGCGCTCGGGTATCGCCGCTACGAGTGGAAGTGCGATGCGCTGAATGCGCCGTCGCGGCGCGCCGCCGATCGCCTCGGGTTCACCTACGAGGGCCTGTTCCGCCAGGCGGTCATCTACAAGGGGCGCAACCGCGACACCGCGTGGTACTCGATCGTCGACCACGAGTTCCCGGCCATCGAACGCGCGTTCCGGAACTGGTTGGCGCCGGAGAACCACGACGCCGACGGCCGGCAGCGGCGCCGGCTGCCGGATCTGATCGCCGACGCGCGGCACGGCTGAGTTCCGGCCCGCCGTCGGCCCCCGCTTGTCACGAAGTGTCTCGGCGATGGGCGCAGCGCGCCCGCTATGCTATTCGCCGATGTTCACGCGGACGGCATGGAGATGGATGGCAGCGGCCGGCACGATGCTGATGCCGGACCTCGCGGCGGCGCAGACCTCCGCACAAATCGAAATCATGAACTCGGGCCGGCGCACGATGACGGCCGAGCGCATGCGCGACGAGGAGCGGATCGTTCTCGACGGCGTGCTCGATGAGCCGGCCTGGGGCCGCGCCGAGCACGGCGGCGAGTTCATCATGCAGGACCCGGTGCTCGGCGGCGCGCCGACCGAGCGCACCGAGGTCCGCGTCGTCTTCAACCGGGACCACCTGTACATCGGGGCCACGATGTACGACTCGGAGCCCGACAAGCTCAAGGGCAATACCAGCAAGCGCGACGAGTTCCTCAGCGCCGACGACCGGTTCATGTGGACGATGGACCCGTTCCTCAACCAGCAGACCGGCTACTTCTTCGAGATGAACCCGTCGGGCCTGATGGCCGACGCCCTCAAGGCGCCGAGCGGCAGCAACGCGCGCGATTGGGACGGCATCTGGAACGCACGCGCCAGGCGCAGCGACATCGGCTGGGTGCTCGAGATCGATCTCCCGTTCCGCAGTCTCGCCTTCGATCCCAACGCGCCGGCGTGGGGCATCAACTTCCAGCGCACCGTGCGGCGCAAGCAGGAAGAGCTGCTGTGGACCGGCCATCAGCGCAACCAGGGCCTCCAGCGCATGGCGAACGCCGGCCTGCTGGTGGGCATCAAGGACGTGAGCGCCGGGCGCGGGTTCGAGGTGCGCCCGTACGCGTCGGGCTACGCCGCGGCCGCACCGGGCCGCACGCCACCGGTCTCGAGCGACACCTCGGGAGACGTCGGCGTGGACGTCGCCTACAACATCACACCCAGTCTGCGCGGCGTGGCCACGGTGAACACCGACTTCGCCGAGACCGAGGTCGACCAGCGTCTCGTCAACCTCACGCGCTTCCCGCTGTTTCTGCCCGAACGGCGCACCTTCTTCCTCGACGGCCAGACCTACTTCGACCTGCCATTCAACGCCTTCTTCTCGCGCCGCATCGGCCTGGTCGACGGCCAGCCGCAAGCGATCATCGGCGGCGGCAAGCTGAACGGCCAGGCGGGCAAGAACGACCTCGGCGCCCTCTATGTGCGCACCGCCGAGGACGAGGGCGCGTCGGGCGAGAGCTTCCTCGTCGGCCGGTGGCGGCGCCGGATCCTGCGCCAGTCCTACTTCGGCGCCTTCTACACCGGCCGCACCACCCACGACGGGCTCGGCAACGATCCGCGCCACACCGCCGGCGTCGACTTCCGGCTGGCGACGGCGACGTTCCTCGGCAACAAGAACCTGGCCGCCTCGGGCTTCTACGTCGCCAACTCGACCGGCAACGGGATCCGCGACAGCGCGACCTACGCCGGCCGCGTCGAGTACCTGAACGACATCTGGGAGACCAGTGCCGACTACCAGGAAGTCGGGGAGAAGTACGACCCCGCCGTCGGCTTCACGCCGCGGCGCGAATACCGGATGTACAACCCGGAGTTCATCTGGAGCCCGCGCCCGAAGACGCGCCATCGTTTCATCCGCCGCTTCCGCTTCGGGCTCGACCCGATCGTCTACACCGACCTGCAGAACCGCAAGCAGTCGATCGACCTCGACCTGATGCCGTTCCGGCTCGAACTGCACAGCGGCGACAACGCCGAGGTCGGCATCAGTCCCAGCTACGAGCGTCTGGACGACCCGTTCCAGATCGCCCCCGGCGTGATCCTGCCGGGCGGGACCGACTACGAGTTCAGACGGTACCGCGTTCAGCTCAACACCGCGAACCAGCGGCTGGTCGCGTTCCACCCCGAGGTCGAGTGGGGCTCGTTCTTCTCGGGCGACCGCGTCCGCTACACCGTTGGCGTCGACGTGCGGCCCCGCCCCGGCGTGCGCGTCAACACCACCTACGAGTACAACCGCGTCGACCTGCCCGAGGGCAAGTTCAAGACCAAGCTGCTGCGGGTCGTCGCCGACACGCAGTTCAGCCCGTTCATGTACCTGGTGAACAATCTCCAGTACGACTCGGTGAGCGGCCTGCTCGGCTGGCAGGCGCGCTATCGCTGGATCGTGCGGCCGGGCAACGACATCTTCTTCGTCTACACCCACAACTGGAGCGAAGATCGGCTCGATCCGTCGACGCGCTTCGACACCCTCGACCGGCGTGGTGCCGCGAAGGTGGTCTACACGAGGCGATTCTAGAGACTAGCGGCGCTTCGCCGTCTGCTTCTTCGTACGACCGGCCGGCGCCTTGCCGGGATCCGGGGTGTCCTCGCCCAGCGCCGTGGCCAGATCGATCAGGTGCTCCTGCTCCTGGCGCAGGATCTCGCGGATGTCCTCGGCGATGGCGAACTCGCCCAGCGCCTCGCACTGCCGCAGCCGATCGCGGTACTCGCGGATCGTGTCGAGTTCGTTGCCGAGGTCGGCCCGCAGCATGGTCTCGGCGTCATCGCTCAACACCACGCTCTTCGGCGTGGCCGTGGGCATCCCGCCGAGGTAGTCGATGTGCTTCGCGATCGTGAGCGCATGCGCCAGTTCCTCGCCGGCATGCACTTCGAGTTCCTTGGCGATGGCCATGTAGGCCGCGCCCTTCAGCACCTGGGAGTAGACCGTGTAGGCGATGACCGCCTGGTACTCCCGGGATAGATCGTCGTTGAGCTTCGCGACGAGTTGCTCGCGCGACAGGTTGGTCTCGGCCATGATGCCTCCCGCGACGCGCAATCGCATCCACGCGCCGCGATCGGCTTACTGCAAGAGAGGTGCCGTGCTACCTGGTAACAGCAGCTGTCGGTGTGCCCACAGTGGCGCGATGCCGTTGCCCATGATCTGCTCGTGGAATTCGCGGAGGTTGAAGGCCGCGCCGCGCGCCGCCTGTACGTCGGCACGCAGCTGCAGCATCTGCATCTTGCCGAGGAAATAGCCGCCGTAGGTCGGATCGTAGGTGGCCCGTTCGGCCTCGGCGCGTGCCGCCGGCGCCGGCAGGTGCGCTCTCTCCTCGAACAGCTGGGCAGCCTGGTCCACAGTCCACTCGCCGGTGTGTTGCCGGATACCAGAAATGAGTCGGCAGATGCGCGTCAGCGCCTCGCTGGCCTGGGCCATGCGGTAGCGCGGGTCGTCGGCGCGGAAACCCTGGTCGAGCATCATCTGCTCGGCGTAGTGGGCCCAGCCGTCCTGCCCAGACGAGGGCTGCGGGAAGGGGTTGAGTCCGATCCAGATGCGGCGGATCTTCCCCGGCGTCTTGCGCATGAAGACGCTGTGGACGTAGTGCCCGGGCATCACTTCGTGCGAGGCGATCACCGTGAGCGTGAAGATGTTGAACTTCTCCAGCCACGCGTCCTGGCGGGCGGCGTCCCACTCGGCCTGCGCGTCGGTGATGTAGAAGTAGCTCTTCACCGGCGTCGGCTCGAGCGGCGGCGACGAGTGCATCGACGCCAACCCCAGGTCGAACGGCGGCGCCGCGGCCACCATTACGCGCTCCGCCGCCGGCAGTGTCACGAGCTGCTTCTCGACGACGAAGGCCTGCAGTTCGTCGACCGCCCGTTGCGCGGCTGGCACGACGCCACCACGCTTCGGATGCTGTTTCAGCACGTCCCGCCATACCGCCAGGGCGGACCGCCGCGGATCGACCGTCTTCGCGGCGCCGATGAACGCGGCTTCCTGCGCCGCCAGCTCACGCTCGCCGATGGCGAGCAGCTGTGGCACCGGCGTGTCGATCAGTTCTTCCGCCCGGTAGCGCGCCTCGAGGCCTTCGCGTCCGACCTGGAAGCGGCCGGCGGCGGTGGGAAGGGTGGTCGTCTCGAACGCCGCGACGAACCTGTCGATGGCCTGGGCGGCCTCGGCGCCCGCGGCGATCAACTGTGCCTTCGCTGCCGGGTCGGACAGGCCGGCGAACGCCAGCGGCACGTCGGTCGTCAGCATGCCCGACGCGCCTTTCAGCATGCGGACGCCACGCTCGGCCATCACCTTCGGCGGATCGGTGATGTTCACCCGCGCGGCCTCGAGCAGGGCCGGTACGCCCTTCAGCTTCCCGACGATGCGCGCGGCGCGAACGTCGGCCGGCGCAGTCTCCATCGTCATCAGGTTGTGGACGCCGTCGGAGATCGCCGAGGCGTAGATCATCAGGTTCTTCTGCCAGTTGCGATTGGTCTCGAGATCGAGCAGCCAGGCGTCGATGAGGCCCGAGACGATGCGATGGTCGACGCGCTCATCCGGCGTCAGAGCGTCGAGCGGAATCGCCTGCAGGCGGGTTCCGAGGGCCTTCCACTCGCCGATCTCGGTGTTGACGGCCGAGGCACTGAAGTCCTCGAGGGTGTCATCGTGCTGGTGCAGGCCGTTGCCGGCCGCAATCGACGGGTGGCGCGAGGCGAAGTGCTCGAGGAAGGCGTCGACGAAGACGTCGAAGCGCTCGACGGGCGCCGGCGCAGGAGCGGGCGACGAGCAGGCGGCGAGGGAGACGAACGCAAGAGACACCACTGCGTGGCAGGCACGAACACGTGACATGCCACGCATGGTAGCGGATCCCCGAACAGCCGCTGGCGGCTGGGGGCCGGCGGCGAGGCCCTGACGACCCTGCGCCGACGGCCGAGCGCGACGCTGCCCCTCTGCGCCTACTGGCGCGCGGCGTCGGACGTCCGCGCCTTCGTCTGCGCCGCCGCGAGTCCCTTCACCGAGGGCGTGCGGTTCGGCGTGCGCAACAGCGCCTGCTCGAACGCGGCCGCGGCCTCGCCGTGGCGGCCGGCCTCGGCCAGCAGCTCGCCGTACAGCTCGAACGCCGGCTTGATGGGATCGGGCGGACCCGACGGCGCGGCCATCGTCTTCTCGATGTCGACCGCTTCCTTCGCCAGCGCCACGGCCTGATCGCGCTGGCCCTGCGCCACCTGGATGATCGCGGCCAACTCCTTCTCGCGAATCGCGTGCGGCTTGGCGGCATAGGCGTTGCCGCCGGCCTCGGCCCGCTCGCGGATGCCGCGCAGCCGCGCCAGCGCCGCGTCGGCGGTGGCGCGGTCGCCGAGCTTCGCGGCGCTCACGCCGACGATGTAGATCCACGACGCCGCGCCTTCCGAGACCCCGCCGCCCCCGCCGCCCATGTTCATGCCGGGCATGTTCGCGTGCTCAGCGCCCGCCGCCGGCGCGTCCGCCGCGGGCAGGTCGAGCTTCTCCCACCGCGCCGTTTCCTGGATGTAGCGGGCCCGCATGCCGAGCCAGCCGTCGCGGATGCCGCGGTTCGCCGGGTTGCGATCGGCGGCGGCCTTCGCGTTGTCGACGTTCTTCTTCGCCTCGTCGGCTTTCCCCATCATCAGGTTGGCGTAGGCCAGCCATCCCAGGGTGTGGAAGTCCTCGCGGCCCTCGGCCAGCTTCATCGTGCTGTTGAGGTCGACGGCGGCCTTGTAGGCGTCGACGTTCGACGCGGCCACCTGGGGCCACATCCCGCGCTGCACGTAGATGTGCGACGGCATGTGGAGGGCGTGCGCGGCCGACGGCGCGATCTTCGCGTAGGCATTGGCGGCGTCGAGCGCCAGCGGCGCGTGATCGGGATCGTCGAAGGCGTGGATGACGAAGTGCGCCGCGCCCGGGTGTTTCGGGTTGGCGGCGAAGATCCGCTCGGCGATCGACGCGGCCAGCGCCTGACGGCGGAAGCCGGCATCACCGGGACGCACCGAGCCGAGCAGCGACAGCGCGTAGAACGTGGCCACCTCGTGGTCGTCGGGCCACCGCTCGTACATCTTCTGCAGCGCCGTGGAGTAGGCGACGTCGCGGGCCAGCTTGTCGCCGGCGCCGAAGTAGAGGACGTTCTGCGCCTCGAGAAACGCCTTCTCCTTCGGCAGCTTCGCCTTCGCGAGCCGGGCCTCGTGGGTCGCCCCCAGCTTCTCGAGCGCAGCCTTCGCCTTCGGCACGTCCTGCTGCGCCCACAGCGGGTGGTTGTGGCTCATCGCCTCGCCCCAGTACGCCATGGCGAACGACGCGTCGGCCTTCTCGGCCTGCACGAACGCGACGGCCGCCTCGTCGAACTGGAAGTTGTGCAGCGCCTTGACGCCGGTGAGGAACGCCTCCTGCGCCGCAGGTGCCCCCGAGGTGGGAAACGTGATCGAGCCGAACTGCTGCGTGGCCGGGGCCGCGGACCATGCCACCACCACTGCCACCGCGATCACGAGTGCCGACGCCGTGCGCAGACGAACCATGGCTGTCCTCCGAGGGTCTGTCGATGAGTCGGTCGCATCGAGCCGATGCGCACCGCCCGTTAGCTTACACCTCGCCGAGGGGCGCGCGCCGCACGGCGAAGGTCAGCAGCCGCGCCGGCCCTTCAGTGGCGACGGCGAGCCGTCCCGGCGTGAGGAACGCCAGGCCTTCCGGGCGCTCGTCGCCCTCCAGCGGCAGGTCGTAGAGGCCATGCAGGATGAGCTCGTCGCCCTCGGGTCGCATCACCGCGAGGCGTCGGCTCTCTTCGGACAGCAGCACCAGCAGCCCGGTCTCCGGGTCGACGGCGACGTCAGCCAGGTCATCGAGCTGACGCTTCGCCTCGCGCGGCAGGGCGTACTCGACGACCAGGCCCAGCGTCGCCAGATCGAACACCGAGACGCGCCGCGGCTTGTGCTCGTGCGCCGTGAGCAGCGCGGCCCGCCGAATCGGCGACACGGCGGCCGACGCGAACGCCACGCCCTCGAACCCCTTGTTGCGGCGGGCCCCAGGCCGCGGCAGCGTGGCGACTCGCCGCACGGCGGCGCCGTTCGGCGTGTGCTGCAACTCCACCAGGGTCCCGGCCTCTTCCGACAGGGCCCAGACCAGTCGCCCGTCGGCACTGGTCGTGATGCCCTCGAGATCGCCGAGGGCCGGATGCAGCGCCGGCCCCGCCCACAGCGTCGCCGTGGCCCCGCGCAACCGGTAGATGCCCAGGTCGTCCTCGACCAGCAGCAGGCCGGCCAGTCCCTGGGCGACGCCGCTGGCGCCCCGCACGGGCAGGGCCCGCACCGAACGCAGGGTAAACGAGAGGGTGACGGGCAGCGCGCGGCTGGGCACAGGGGGTGTCGCGGCGAGCAACCGGCGCGCCGCGAAGCTCCTATACTCTACACACCTGTTTTTCCCGAGGAGTCGTCCATGAACGTCCGACGCCTGCTGTTCCTCTCCACCGGACTCGTCACCGCCGCGGCAGCCTACGCCGTCGCCCAGCAGCAGGCGGCGGAGGCGCCGGCCTCGGCGCGTCCCGCGTTCACGCGGCCGGCGGTGGCCGGGCTCAACGGCCTCGTGACGTCGGGGCACCCCATCGCCTCGTCGGCCGGCCTCCAGATGCTCCTGAAGGGCGGCAACGCCTTCGACGCCGTGGCCGCCGTGGGTGCCATGGCGGCCCTGGGCGAGCCGGAGATGAACGGCATCGGCGGCAACGGCTTCATGACCCTGTATCACCAGGGCACGAAGAAGGTGTGGTCGCTGTCGATGGCCGGCGCCGCGCCGAAGGGCCTCAAGCCCGAGGACATGACGCCCGAGACGCTCAATGCCGGCATGAAGGCCGGCATCGTGCCGGGCAACCTGGGTGGCTACCTCACGCAGCTGCAGCGCTTCGGCACCATGAAGGTGGCCGACGTGTTCGCGCCGGCGATCGAGTACGCCGAGAAGGGCTACCCGATCGACGTGATGCTCGCCGGCTCGATCGGCCGCGGCCGCAACAACCTGGCGAAGTACCCGACATCGGCGAAGATCTTCCTCCCCAACGGCGAGCCGCTGAAGCAGGGCGACCTGCTCAGGAATCCCGACTACGCCGCCACGCTGCGCAAGCTGGTCGAGGCCGAGGCGCAGGCCCTGAAGAAGGGCGCCACGCGCGAGGCCGCGATCCAGGCCGCTTACGACCGCTTCTACAAGGGCGACATCGCCCAGGAGTTCGATCGCTTCTTCAAGGAGAACGGCGGCGTGCTCACCGCGGCCGATCTGGCGGCCTACAAGCCCGAGTGGCAGGAGCCTCTCCACACGGCTTACCGTGGCCACGACGTCTACAGCAATCCCGCCACGTCGCGCGGCGGCTTCGAGGTGCTGATGGGCGCCAATCTGATCGAAGGCGTCGATCTGAAGGCGGCCGGGGCGCAGTCGCCCGCGCACCTGCACGCGGTGATCGAGTCGATCAAGATCTCGAAGGCCGACATCTATCGCTACGTCGCCGACCCGGCGTTCGTGAAGGTGCCGCAGACCGGGCTCATCTCGCGCGACTTCGCCGCCCTGCGCCGTCAGTTGTTCGACCCGGCCAAGGCGATTCCCTACCCGGCCGCCGGCTCGCCGGTGGGCTCGCCCACCACGTCACCGGTGGCGCAGGGCCCGGCGTGGGACGAGCACTACGACGGCGAGCTGCACACGACCTCGTTCTCGGTGGTCGACCGCTTCGGGAACGCGGTGGGAGTCACGCCGACACTCGGCGGGCTCTTCGGCAACAACGTGGTCGTCGGCACCACGGGCCTGCTGCTGAACAACGGCATGCGCATCGGCTCGACGTCGCCGTACCCGACCGACGTCAACTACGTCGGCGCCGGCAAGATTCCGATCCTCAACAACTCGC
>CADEDM010000067.1 GCA_902826065.1 uncultured Acidobacteriota bacterium
CCGAACACGGTCATGCCGCGCGCCTTGCCGGTGCCCGAGTCGATGTTGAAGTAGCCGGCGAAGTGCTCGTACTCCGGCTTCGGGCTCTCGAACGTCCCGAAGTGCTGCGCGACGTAGGCGACTGACCCGCGCAGGCCCTGCTCTTCACCGCTCCACAGCGCCAGCCGGATGGTGCGCCGCGGCTTCACGCCGATCGTCTGCAGGATGCGGATGGCCTCGAACATCGTCGCCACGCCGATGGCGTTGTCGGTGGCGCCGGTGGCCGCGTGCCACGAGTCGAGATGGCCGCCCAGCATCACCACCTCCTGCGCCTTGTCGCTGCCGGGAATCTCGGCCACGAGGTTGTGCTGCGTGCGGCCCTCGGGATACGTCTGGTTGACGATCGTCGCTTCGATCTCCACCGGGTAGCCGCTGGCGATCAGCCGCGCGATGCGGCCGTAGTCTTCGTTGCGCATCACCACCGTGGGCACGGCCTTGTTCACGTCGAAGTTGCGGTTGTTGAAGGCGCGGATCTGCCCGTGCTCGCGGCCGGCGTCGTTGACGCGCAGCGCCGCGCCCTGGTCCTTCAGGAACTGGTTGAGCTGATCCTGGAACTGATCGACGGTCAGCGGCGCCTGCTTCGGATCCGCGGGAGCGGCCGCGGCCGGCGCCGGGTTGCCGAACGGCGACGGCGGCGGACTCGCCGAGAACTGGGCCCGCGCCTCGTTGTCGTCACGCCGCTTGGCTGGCGGGTCGATGGTGACCGCGAGCGTGGCCGGCTGGCCGATCAACACCGCACGTCCCTTCAGGTTGCCCTTCAGCCGCTCGAAGAACTTGTCGGCATCGGCCTGCGTGCTGCGATCGGGCGGCGTCACGAGCACCGCCGACGCCGTGACCGTCCCGGTCGTGCCGGGCGTCCACGCCAGCGCCTCGACCACGAGGCTGTCCTTCACCGGCGACGTGATGAACACCGAGGTCTTCTCGTTCAACCAGCCGGGATGGCCGAAGTCCCACTCTTCGAGATGCGCGTTCTTCAGTCCCGCCGCCGTCGCGCGTTGCACCAGCCAGTCCTGGGCGCGACGCAGGTTTGGTGAGCCGGTGAGGCGCGGCCCGTAGACGTCGGTGAGCATGCTGAGCGTGCGCATGATCTCCGAGCGCTCGATCGCCTCGCGGCGGATCTTCCAGATGACGTCCTGGTCGATCTTCTCGACCGGCCGCGCCGGGCCGGCCTGATCCTGATCCTGGCGCGCGAACGGAGTGGAGAGCAGCCCCGGGCCGAACGCCAGGGCGGCCGTGACGAAGGCGGCGGCAGTCGCGGTACGCATGGCGCGGAATGTTACACCTGCGCGCCGCGCCTCCGGCGCCACGGGCGTGGCGACGGTGAGCCACGCCCGTGGAGGTCGTCGTGTCCGCCCGCCGCGCCGGCGGAGCCTACGGCATGCGGAAGGTGGCGATGCGGCCCGTGAACGTGCGCCGATTCGGCGACGACGAGAAGGCCGGGAAGGTCAGTGGATAGAGCCCCGAGACATCGATCGACACCTCGGTGACCGTCAGCGCCGGATTCAGCAGTTCCACCGTTGCGCCGCGCGCCGATGCCGACCCATTCGTGGCCTGTGCCACCCACGCGTCGAGGTCGGCGGCGGTCGAGGCGATGCCCGATGTCGCGACGTCGATCGCGACGGCGTTGTATTCCAGGGGGCCCGGGCCGAAATGGCGACGGCCGGCGCCCAGCGGGTCGAGCTGCTTCGCGACCGAGAAGCCGAGGCCGCGCAGGCCGGCGACGCCGCGCCCATCGACGCCGTCGATGCTCACGCGGAAGTTGCTCTGCAGCAGGGTCTTCACGGCAACGGAGTTGAGGCTGCCGCTGCCGGCCCGCGTCTGAATCTGCTCCGGCACGAGCACGAACGTGAAGATCACGGGGTCGTTGCCGGCGGCCTCCAGGTCCGACATCGAGAACTCGCGCAGGAACGTGTCGCGCACCTCGGTCTCCGTCAGCACGTTGCCCGCGATGTCGAACTGGTAGACGGTGACGTCGTGCCGCCTGGGATTCGTCGTGGCCTCGTTGACCCACCCGAACAGCGACGCCGCCGGCATGCGCGTGGCGAAGTAGCAGTCCTCGTACTCGATGCCGATGATCTTGTCGAAGCAGCCCCCGAAGGCGCTGAGGCGGAAGGTGGCGCCGCCGTCGATCGAGATGGCGAAGTTCCCCGCGTAAGGCACCGGCGGTGCGGCCGGGGGCAGCGAGCCGCCCGCCCCAGGCGGTCCGGCGGGGCCCTGCGGGCCGGCGGGGCCCTGTGGTCCGGCCGGACCCTGCGATCCCGCCGGCCCTTCAGCGCCGTCTGCGCCGGCCGGGCCTTGTGGTCCCTGCGCACCTGCTGGGCCCTGTGGTCCGATCGCGCCGGCTGGTCCCACTGGTCCTGAAGGTCCTGCTGGCCCTGCAGGTCCCACGGCCCCTGCGGGCCCTGCCACTCCAGGCGCTCCCGCCGGTCCGATCGCACCGGCCGGGCCCTGCGCCCCCGCAGCGCCCGTTGCGCCCGTCGCGCCGCGTGGTCCCGCGGGACCCATGGGGCCTGGTTCTCCCTGCTTCTTCCATTGGATGCGTGTCTCCCACGGCCGACACGACTCGCCTTCGGAGACGAGCCTGGTGAGCCCCGTGATGTTGCCGACGCACGCGGTGATGAGGGCGGTACCCGACTGCGCGTTGGCAGCACTCGCGCCGAAGACGGCGGTCAGGGCGATGGCGCTGCCAAGGAGCCAGCGCGACGTGATGGATGGGGACATGCAACCTCCTGAGTGGGCCTACCCTCCACCTGAGGCGTCGCGGCAGGTGTTTGCTCACCGTGGCGCGCCGAGCTTGTCGGGCACACAAGAATCGGTGAAGCTACGTCCGCGCCTCCCAGCGCCGTCGTGCCCGCCGACCGTCCGTCATCGTCCCGCTCCGCCGGCGTGTCCGACGCCGACCTCCCGGACGCCACTCCGCGCCGGTTCGAGGCGCTGGTGTCGGGCTTCGGCCGCCTGGTCGCCCACGCGGTCCGCCGCGTGGCCGGCACCGCCGCGGCCAACGATCTGGCCGACATCGAGCAGGAAGTCCTGCTCTCGCTGTGGAAGCAGGTCTCGGCTGAGCAAGACATCGCCCACCCTGCCTCCTATGTCTACAGAGCGGCGGTGCGCGAGGCCGTCCGGGCCGTGGCACGCGTGCGTCGCCGTGCGGAAGAGCCGCTGCCGGACGCCGATGCCGCCACACCGCGACTCGAGCCCGACGGCGAACGCCGCGTTGCGGAGCGGGAACAACGGGACGCGTTGCGGGCCGTGCTCGCGGCGCTGCCCCCGGATCGGGCGCGGGCCGTGCGCGCGCACCTCGCGGGCTGGTCGGTGGACGAGGTGATGCAGATGTATGGATGGTCGTATCAGCGGGCGCGCAACCTCATCGCCCGCGGCATGGCGGATCTGAGGACCGGGCTGCGATCGCGAGGAGTCTCATGACGACGCTGGACGACGCCGACCTGCAACGGCGCTACCGCGAGCTCCTGCACGACGACGCGCCGCCGTCGGCGCACCCAGCCGACGACGACTGGGTCGCGTTTGCCGAGGGCACGCTGGATGTCTCGGCGCGGGCGCGGCTGGCCGATCATCTGCTGGTCTGCGCGCGTTGCGCCGACGTGCATCGGGTCCTGCGGCAGGTACGCGAAGGCGCACCGGGCGTGGCGCCCGACGCCATTCCGCCCACGGAGGCTGCCGCCTGGCGCTCGTGGTACGGCCTCGCGGCGGCCGCGGCCCTGGCCGTCGTCGTGAGCGGCACGCTGTGGGTCACGCGCGAACGCGCACAGGTGCCGAGTGCACCTACGGCGGTGGACACGAGTGGCGCGGCACCATCGGCGCCGCCGCTGGCATCACCCGAACCACCACCGCTCCCTGCGTGGGCGGCGGTGCTCGGCGAGCCGCCGATCGTCCGGCTGCCGGCGGCGCTGGCGCTGACGATGCGCGGCGCCGGCGACGATCGCCCGGCCTTCATGCGCGACTTCGGGCGCGCCATCACCCCGTATCGCGAGGGGCGTTTCGCCGACGCGGTGCCCGAGCTGACGCGTGTGGCGGCCGCGCATCCGGCCATCGCCGAGACGTGGTTCTACCTTGGCGTGTCGCAGTTGTTCGCGGGCGATGCCGAGGCCGCGACCGCCGCGCTCGCGCGCGCCCGACCGTCGACCGAAGTGGGCGAGGAGGCGCGGTGGCTCGAGGCCGTGGCGCTGGTGCGAGCCGGTCGTGCCGGCAAGGCGGCCGCGGGGTTGCGCGCCATCTGCGCCGGCGCCGGGCCCTTCAGCGCCCGCGCCTGCGAGGCCGAACGCACGAGATGACGACCACGCAGCGAGTCACGTTGATCGTGGCCGCGACGCTGAGCGCCGCGGTACTCGACGTGTCGGCCGTGCGCGCCCAGACGCCCGCGCCGGATCAACCGGCCGCGCCGGCGCCAGCCGCCGCGCAGACCATGGCGCGACCCGGGGACCCTGCCGTCGCCCGCGGCCTCTCATTGCTGCGCGGACGCCGGTTGATGGAACGTGGCGCCGCTGCGGAGGCGGAGCCGATCTTCGCCGCCGTCCTCGTCGAAGCCGACGCCGCCGGCGACCAGGTGAGTGCCGCGCGGGCCGAACGTGGGCTGGCCCGGGCCCGCGGCATGCAGGGCGACGACGCGGCGGCCGAGCGCTGGTTCACCGCGGCGGAAGACCGTGCGACACGCCACACCCTGCCCGCAGAGCTCGCAGCCACGCGTGTGCTGCGCGGCAACGCCGCCTATGCCAAGGGCGACCATCGCGCCGCCGCGGCGCTGTGGCGGGCGGCCCTCGCCGCGGCAGAAGCGGCCGACGTCGCCGACGTGATGGTGCAGGCGTTGGGCGGGCTGGCCTTCGTCAGCACGCTCGATGACGCCCGCGTCTTTCTCGAGCGCGGGTTGGGCGTGGCGCGCGGCAACCCGGCGCTGGCCGCGGAGGAAGGCCGCCTCCTGCACGCGTTGAGCGACAACGCGTACCTGCGCGGCGAGTGGGCCCGCGCGATGCAGTATCTGGAAGGCGCGCAGCCCTTGGTGGCGCGGCTGGGCTCGCCGGTGGAGCGCGTCCGCCTGCGCCTCAGCCTGGCGCGCCTGTTCAAGTCGCATGGGCAGCACGACCGCGCCCTCGCGGAGTATCGCGGCGCGGCGGCCGACCTGCCGTCGGTGGGCGTGGTCATCGGGTTGTCGACCGCGTGGGCCACGGCGGCGTCCGGGCTCATGCTGGTGGGGCACCCCGTCGAGGCCGAAGGGCCCGCGGCCCGCGCCGTCGCGGTGGCCCAGGCCGCGACCAATCAGGTCGACGAGGTCGTCGCACGTACGGTGCAGGCCGAGGTGCTGAACGCGCTCGGGCGGCCTGCAGAGGCGCTGGCGGTGGTCGAGCAGGCGCCGCTCAACACCTCGCAGCGCATTCTCGTCGTGCAGCGCGCCGACGCGTTGTCACGCCTCGGCCGCCATGCCGAGGCGCTCGCCGCCGCGCGCGCCGCCGAGGTCCTGCCGGGCGGGACGTTCGAGGCGCTGCCGACGGACCTGGCGCGCATCGCCGAGGTACAGCGTCGCGCCGGCGCCGTCGACGACGCGCTGCGCAACGCGCGACGTGCCGTCGACACGCTGGAACGGCTGCGCACCGAGGCCGTGCCGTTCGATCAGTTCAAGGTTGGCTTCGACGATGGGTTCCAGCGCGTGCACGCCGCGCTCATCCGCGCCCTGAGCGCAAGCGGACGGCACGAGGACGCGCTCGAGGCCAGCGAGCGCGCCCGGGCCCGCGCGTTCGCCGACCTGCTGGCCACACGTGGCATCGAGCAGGAGCCCGGCGGGCCTCAGATCGCAGCCGCGCAGCCGGCCACGCTGGAGGCGATTCGTCAGGAAGCCGCCCGCACGGGCACCGTCGTCGCGGCGTACTGGACCGACGCCGACCAGTCGGAGGTGTGGACGGTATCGCCGAAGGGCGCCGTCGCGCACACCGTGATTCCTGTGACGCGGCGCGAACTCGACGACCTCGTCGCGCGAACGCGGCGCCTCGACGAACCCACCGGCGCCCAGCCGCGCAGCCGGTCGGCCTATCGTCGCCTCTACGATCTGCTGTTCCAGCCAGTGGTCACGGTGGCGCGCCAGGCGGCGACCAATCGCATCACGGTCGTGCCGCACGGCCCGATCTTCACGCTGTCGTTCGCCGGCCTGCAGGCGCCCGATGGCCGTTTCGTCGTCGAACGCTTCGCGCTGCACTACGTGCCGTCGGTGGCCTCGCTGGCTGCGTTGCCCTCGCGCGACGGCGGCGGGTCGCCCACACCGCTCGTCGTGATGGCCCCGGCGGTAGAGGCGCGCGCCGACGCTCCGCTGCCGCCGTTGCCCGGCGCGGCGGCCGAGGGGCGCGCCGTGGGGCGGGCGCTCGACGCGGCGCCGACACGACTGCTCGGCGGACGCGACGCGACGGAGACCGCGGTACGCGAGGCCGCCACGCGGGCGCGGCTCCTGCACTTCGCCACGCACGCGATGGTGTTCGACGACCGGCCGATGGACTCGTACCTCGCGCTGGCCTCCGGCGACCCGGCGAATGGCGCGGCTGCCGACGGGCGGCTGACCGCCGAAGAGATCTACGGCTTGCGGCTGCAGGCCGACCTCGTCGTGCTGAGCGCCTGCCGCAGCGGCGCCGGGCGCGTGACCGGCGATGGCGTCGTCGGGTTGGCCCGTGCCTTCTTCGGCGCAGGGGCGTCGAGCGTCGTCGCCAGTCTGTGGGATCTACCCGACGTGATCGGTCCGCAGTTGCTGCCGCGCTTCTATCGCGAGATCCGGCAGGGCAGCGACACCGTGACCGCGTTGCGCACGGCGCAACTCGGGCTGCTCGTCGACCTGCGCGCCGGCCGCGTCGTGGCTGACACCGAGGCCGGGCCGATCCCGGTGCCGGTGCATCCCGCCATCTGGGCGGGCGTCGTGCTGCTGGGTCGTCCGTGAGCGTGACTCGCGAAGTGCCTGTCCCCGGTATGCTCGCGCCATGCCCACTGTCGAGACGTCCACGCCGCCCGGCACGCACACACCGATCGGCCCGTACAGCCACATCGCCAAGGTCGGCCCCTGGATCACCCTCAGCGGCACCGCCGGCTTCGACCCGGCGACCGGCGCGCTGGTGGGGCCGGACATCCAGTCGCAGACGCGTCGCATCCTCGAGTCGTTCAAGGTGATGCTCGCCTCGGTCGACTCGGACCTCGCACACGTGGTGCACGTGCACGTGTTCCTGAAGAACATGGCCGACTTCGCGGCCATGAACGACGCCTACGCCGAGGTGATGGGCGACGTCCGGCCCGCCCGCACGGTCATCGGGGTGGCCGCACTGCCGAAGCCGGACGTCCTGCTGACAATGAACCTGACGGCCGTCACGCGGAGCGTGTGACTACTCGTCGAGGTGTTCGGTGACCGTCGCCCGGATGCGCCGCTGTCCGGTGGCGTTGTTCACCAGGGTGAAGTGGGCGCGGATCTCGTCGGTGCCGTTGTCTTCGTCGAGCAGATCGCGGCTGACGGTGGCCCGGAACACGTGATCCATGCCCAGCAGGTCGACGGCGGCCTGGAACGTCCGGCTGGTCGGATACGTGAACAGCACCTCGTCCGAGCCTTCGCCTGGATCGTTGGCGCGCAGGCGGCAGCTCAGGGTGAACGAGTTGCCCGTGACGAAGCTCGCGACCTCGAAGGGCGTGAGCTCGACGCGGCAGCCGGAGATGCATTCCACGGTCCCCCCGGCGGCGTCTTCGTTCAGGGTGAGTCTTCGGTTGATGACGTTCATGGGCCTCCAGTGGCGCGCGGGGGGAAGGCGCCCACCCTGATCAGAGGCGGCGTGCCGGCGGGTTGCTCACGTGCGCCGCGGGCGCCGGCGAGACGGCGGCGTGCGTCTCATGCCGACGGGGGCAGACCCCGGTACAATTCGGCCCGATGCGCCGTCTGGCCCTGCTGTTCACGCTCGCCGCCCTTGCGGCGCCGACGGCGCAGCAGGCGCCTGCCGCCGATCTCGTCATCGACAAGAACGTCGAGGCGCGGATGCGCGACGGCGTGGTGCTGCGCGCCGATGTCTACCGTCCGTCCGGCCCCGGTCGCAGGCCGGCGCTGTTGCAGCGCACGCCCTACTCGAAGCACCCGGAGACCGCCGACAGCCAGTTCCATCGCCTGGCGCGCGCCGGGTTCGTGGTGGTCGTGCAGGACACCCGCGGCCGCTACATGTCTGACGGCGTGGCGGTGCCGCACGACGAGGGCGCCGACGGCTACGACACCGTCGAGTGGGTGGCGACGCTGCCGTATGTCGACGGCCGCGTCGGGATGTTCGGCGGCAGCTACAGCGCCACGGTGCAGTTGCTCGCGGCGCCGCTCAAGCCGCCGTCACTCGTCGCGCTGTTCCCCTCGGCGTCGTACGCCAGCCGCTACGACATGGTGTTCCAGGGCGGCGCGTTCTACCTCGGCGACGGCCTGAGCTGGAGCCTGGGGCAGTCGAAGGACGTTCGCCGGCGGCTGCTCGAACCGCAGGCGGACCGCGACGGCGAGATCGGCCTTACGTCGGAGGAACGGAAGCAGCTGCACTCGACGTGGTATCGGCAGCTGCCGCTGGCGTCGATGGAGGCGCTGCAGCTGCGCCGCTACGCGCCGGGCTATTTCGAGCTGCTGCAGCATCCGTCGTACGACCGCTTCTGGACCACGTTCGACGTCGCCGCGAAGCATCCGCAGTTCGAGGTGCCGGCGTATCACCTCACCGGGTGGTACGACAGCCTGCTGAACGGCACACTCGCGAACTTCAGCGGGCTGCGCGCCAATGCCGGCAGCGAACGCGCGCGACGCAACCAGCGGCTGATCGTCGGACCCTGGACGCACGCGCGGCCCACGGCAGCGACGACCGCGATCGGCGACGTCTCGTACGGCGCGGATGCCGGCTTCGACTCAGAGGGCCTGATCGTGCGCTGGTTCCGCCACTGGATGCCCAACGCCGGTGTGCCCGAGGCCGGCGCTCCGCCTGACTGGCCCGGCGCGCCTGTGCGCCTGTTCCTGATGGGCGAGAACCGCTGGCGCGACGAGCAGGAGTGGCCGTTGAGGCGCGCGCAGCCCACGCGGTTCTACCTGCATGCCGACGCCGGAGCGAACGGCCTGACGGGCGATGGACGACTCGACCGCATCGCGCCAGCTCCTGAACGGCCAGACGCGTTCGAGTACGACCCGGCGAACCCCGTGCCGACCGGACGCGTCGGCGCCTACTCGCGCATGCCGGTCGATCGCCGCGAGTTCCAGGCGCGGAAGGACGTGCTCGTCTACACGTCGGCGCCGCTGACCGAGCCGCTCGAGGTCGTCGGGCCGATCACGGCCGTGCTGTGGATTGCGTCGACTGCGACAGACACCGACTTCACGGCCGCCGTCAGCGACGTGCAGCCTGATGGCACCGCCCGCGCGCTTACCGACGGCATCACGCGCGCACGCTACCGGAACAGCAAGACCACACCGGAGCTGCTCGAATCCGGCAAGCGCTACGAGGTCCGTATCGACGTGGGCGCCACCGGCAACGTGTTCCTGCCCGGGCATCGCATCCGGCTCGAGATCTCGAGCAGCAACTTCCCGCGCTACGACCGCAATCCAAACACCGGTGCGCCGTTCGCCACCGACGCGACGACCGTTGTCGCTCGCCAGTCGGTCTTCCACGAGCCGGCAGCGGCGTCGCACCTCGTGCTCCCGGTGATTCCGCGATGAGGCGGGTGACGTGGGCTGCCGCCACGACCTGCGCCGCCGTGGCAGGCGTCGCGATGGGTTGCGGTGGGGGCTCCGGGCCGGCCGCACCGCCAGCACGGCTCAAGCTGGGCTACACGCCGACGTCTTCCGCCACGCAGCAGACGCTCGAAACGCGTTTCCGCGCCGGCGTCTCCGCGGATGCGATGTCCGCCGCGCACAAGGCGATCACTGCGCGCCCGCATCCGGCAGGATCGTCTGGCACTGCCGATGTCGTCGCGTTCCTGCGCAAGACGCTCGGCGATGCCGGGCTCGACGTGCAGACGCACGAATACCACGTGCTGCTGGCGTCGCCGCGGAAGGTCGAGATCGCGATGACCGCCCCGCAGCCGCGCGCGCTCAGCGTCACCGAACCCGCGCTGCCGGAGGATCCGACGTCGTCGCATCCCGAACTGGGTGGCGGCTACGTCATGTACTCCGCGTCAGGCACGGCGTCCGGGCAAGTCGTCTACGTCAACTACGGACTGCCCGCCGACTACGCCGAGCTCGCGAGTATGGGCGTCTCGCTGAAGGGCCGCATCGCGCTGGCGCGCTACGGCCGCAGTCACCGCGCCGTGAAGACGCACACGGCGGAGCAGGCCGGCGCGCGGGCGCTCATCCTCTACAGCGATCCCGCCGACGACGGCGAGACCAAGGGGCCGGCGTGGCCGGCGGGATACTTCCGCGGCCCGCAGATGCTGCAGCGCGGCAACGCGAAGTACTCGTGGTTCTGGCACGGCGACGCCCTGACACCCGGGGTCGGCGCCACGGCTGATGCCTCGCGCATCGCCGTGGCCACCGCGCCGACGCTGCCGAAGATTCCCGTGGTGGTGGTGAGCGCCAGCGAAGCGCAGCACGTGATGGCGGCCATGGGCGGGCCCGACGCGCCGGCGCGATTCCGCGGCGGCCTGCAGGCGCCCTACAAGGCCGGTCCCGGACCCGCGGCCGTCAGGCTCACCGTCGACATGGACCAGCGCGTGCGGCCGATCTACGACGTCGTCGCGACGCTCAAGGGCACGTCGACGCCGGAGCGCACCGTGCTGTTCGGCACGCACCACGATGCGTGGACGTTCGGCGGCGTCGACCCCGGCACCGGGGCGACGGCCCTGCTCGAGGTCGCGCGCGGCCTGGGTCAGCTCGCGAAGGGCGGCTGGCGTCCGGCACGCGCGATCGCCTTCGCGTTCTGGGACGCCGAAGAACCCGGCCTCGTCGGCTCCACGGAGTACGCCGAGGACCAGCGCGCGCGGCTGCAGGAGCAGCTCGTGCTCTACGTGAATATCGACATGTACATGAAGGGCCGCTTCGATCCGGGCGGCGTGCCGTCGCTCGCGGCGTTCGTCGCCGACGTCGCGAAGGACGTCCCGCAGGACGGCGCCACCGTGTACGAGCGCTGGAAGACGTCGGAGGCGGCGCGGCAGAATGCCGACGCCGCGACGTTCGAGCCGGCGATCAAGCCGCTCGGCAGCGGCGCCGACTTCGTCCCGTTCCAGGATCACCTGGCCGTGCCGACGATGGCGATCGAGTTCATCGGCGACAACGGCTACGCCTACGGCACGTATCACAGCAACTACGACTCGCGCGCCTACGTGGAGAAGGTGGCCGACCCCGGCTTCACGCAGGGCGTGCTGATGTCGCAGGTACTGGGCACCATCGCGCTCCGGATGGGGCAGGCCGACGTGCTGCCGTATCGCTACTCGGCCTACGTGGCCGCCCTCGACACCGCCATCGACGCCGCGGCTGGCTGGGCGACGCAGGCCGGGATGACCGCGGATCTCGCGCCGTTGCGTGCGGCCGCCGGCGCTGCCGGCGCCACGGCGCGCGCGCTCGAAGACGACATCGCCACCGGGCTGCAGAGCGGGCGCCTGACCCGGGAGCGCGCGACCACCCTCAACGACCGGCTGGCGCGCCTCGAGCAGACGCTGGCCGATGACGACGGCGCGCCTGACACGAAGTGGTACCGGCACGTCTTCTACGGCTGGAACATCTACTCGCTCTACGACGGCCAGCCGTTCCCGGGACTCGTCGAGGCCTTCCGCCTGAAGGACGCCGCCCGCGTCACCCGCGAACTCGGCCGCATCCAGCGCGCGCTCGATCGGATGCAGCGCGAACTACTGGCCGCACGCCAGGACGCCCGCACGGGTCTTTGACCTTTGCGGTCGGAGCGGCTACCGTACGCCGCGGTGGCTTCCACGCCCAATCGCTGGCGCATTCCCATCGGCGCCGTCCTCGTGCACATCTGCATCGGATCCGTGTACGCGTGGAGCACGTTCAACCGGCCCATCCAGGCGATCTTTCCCGACGCGCCGTGGTGGTTCAGCCCGCCCTACACGACGTTCACGACCGCGCTGGCACTGCTCGGACTGAGTGCAGCGTTTGGCGGGCCGTGGGTGGAGCGCCGTGGTCCGCGGGTGGCCGCCGCCACGGCGGCGGCGTTCTTCGGCACGGGTCTGGTCATCGGCGGCATCGGCCTGGCCGTCCGGCAGCCGGTGCTGGTGTTCCTCGGCCTCGGCATCATCGGCGGCATCGGCTGCGGCCTCGGTTACATCTCCCCGGTCAGCACGCTCGTGAAGTGGTTTCCGGATCGCCGCGGCATGGCCACCGGCATGGCCATCATGGGTTTCGGCGGCGGCGCGTTCGTGGCCGGCTACCTCAATGTCTTCTTCATGAACCTGCTGGGCGTCGCGCCGACGCTCATGATGCTCGGCGTGGTCTACCTGGTGGTGATGCTCTTCGGCTCGCGCCTGATGGCGTCGCCGCCGCGGGGCTGGCGCCCTGAGGGCTGGACTCCGTCCGCTCGTGCCAACCCGATGATCGCCGAGCGCAGCGTCTCGCGGGACGAGGCGATCCGGACGCCGCAGTTCTATCTGTTGTGGGGCATCCTGTTCATCAACGTCACCGCCGGCATCGGCATCCTGGCGCAGGCCTCGCCGATGATGCAGGACATGTTCGGGCGCACACCGCTCGAAGCCGGCGCCGTCGTGTCGCTCATCAGCATCTTCAACGCCGGCGGCCGATTCGTGTGGGCGTCGGGATCCGACTACATCGGCCGCCGCAATACTTACACGATCTTCTTCGTGGCCCAGCTCGCGCTGTTCCTGCTGATTCCGGGCTTCGCGGCGCAGCGGAACTGGTGGTTGTTCCAGGTGAGTCTGTTCGCCGTGTTCACGATGTACGGCGGCGGCTTCGCGACCATTCCGGCGTTTCTTGCCGACATCTTCGGCCCCCAGAACGTCGGCGCCATTCATGGCGCGGTGCTCACCGCCTGGTCGGCCGCCGCAATCGCGGGCCCGGTGATCATCACGGAACTGTCGAACCGGGCGCGCGCAGCCCTTCCGCCAGGCGCCGATCGTGCCGGCATCTACGATCAGCCGCTGCAGGTACTGGCCGGACTGCTGGCGGTCGGAGCGGTGCTGACGCTCTTCGTCCGGCCGTTGCGCCGCGCCTGATCGTCGTCGCGGTGAGCCTGCACCGCCGCGGCGATGCCGCGCCCGCGAGCCGGTAGAATCGCCCGATGTCGATCTTCAGCAACCGTGCCTCCGATTCGCCCGAGGAGCGCGGCGCCTATGCCGGCGCGGTGCTGGACCTGCTGGGCGAGGACGAACCGCTCGCCGTCCTGCGCGCCACGCCGTCGCGCCTCGCCGACGCGGTGGCCGGCGTCCCGCTCCGGGTGCTGCGGGCGCACGAGGCGGACGGGCGGTGGTCGGTGGCACAGGTGCTCCAGCACCTGGCCGACTCCGACCTGGTGTGGAGTTGGCGGCTGCGGGTGATCCTCGCGCAGGACCGCCCGCCCATCACCGGCTACGACCAGGACCTGTGGGCCGAACGCCTCCACTACGAGGATGCCGACCCGCAGGAGGCGCTCGAGCTGTTCCGCGTCGTGCGGACCGCCAACGTGCGCGTTCTCGAGCGGTCCACGCCAGACGAGTTGAGCCGCGTCGGCGTGCACAGTGAGCGCGGCGAAGAGAGTCTGGCGCTGCTCTGCCGTCTCTACGCCGGACATGACCGCCTGCACCTGAACCAGGTGGCGCGCATCCTCGGCGCCGTCCGCTAGAGTCCCTATGATGCGCATCACTCTTGCGTGCCTCGGTGTGGCGGCGGCGCTTGCATCGGCCTGTTCGTCGCCGCCGCCGCCCGCAGCGGCGACGCCATCACTCGAGGCCCTGGCCACAGCGGCTCTCGCCCGCATCGACGGCACGCTGGCGCTGCCGGGCCTGACGTCGCCGGTCGAGGTGTTGCGCGACGAGTGGGGCGTGCCGCATCTCTACGCGCAGAACACCGATGACCTGTTCTTCGCGCAGGGCTTCGTCGTCGCGCAGGATCGGCTGTGGCAGATGGAGCTGTGGCGCCGCAGTGGCGAGGGCCGCGTCGCCGAGCTCGTCGGCCCCGCCGGTCTCCCGCACGACCGGCTGATTCGCCGCCTGATGTTCCGCGGACCGCCCGACGACGCCGAGTGGGCCAGCTATCACCCCGAGGGCAAACGCATCTTCACGGCCTACGCCAACGGCATCAACGCCTTCATCACGGCCGCCGGTGCGAGCCTGCCGGTGGAGTTCCAGTTGACCGGCACGACCCCTGAGCCGTGGACGCCGGACCAGCTGCTGCAACGGGCCCGCGTGAGCGACGCGATCGGCGACGCCCGCGCCGAACTGGCGCTGGCGCGCAGCGTCGCGGCCCTCGGACTCGCGGAGGCGAATCGACGGATGCCGACCGACGTCGGCGATCGCCTGACCGTGCCCGCCGGGCTCGACGTGTCCCGTATCTCTGCCGACGTCATTCGCGCGCTCGACGGCGACATGTATGGGAACCTGCCGCGGCCCGAGATCCTGCCGCAGTACCGCGCGCTGCCCGGCGCCGTGGCGTCCCTCGACATGGGGGTCCCGGAGCGCTCACCCGGCAGCAACAACTGGGCGATCGGCGGCACGCGAACGGGCACCGGCGTGGCGATCATGGTCGACGACCCCCATCGGCAGGTCACGAACCCCGCGCATCGCTACCTGCTGCACCTGAACGCGCCCGGATGGACCGTGGCCGGCGCCACCGAGGCGCCTCTGCCTGGCGTGATTCGTGGCCACAACGGCCGCGTCGCCTGGGGACGCACCGCCACCGAAACCGACCAGGCCGACGTCTACGTCGAAACCGTGAATCCGGCCAATCCGAACGAGGTGCGCTTCAACGGGCAATGGGAGTCATTGCGCGTGGTCACCGAGACGATCGCGGTAAAGGGCGCGCCGACGGAGACCATCGAGCTCAAGTTCAGCCGCCACGGCCCGGTGTTCTTCGAGGATCGGGAAGCGCATCTGGCCTACGCGCTGAAGTCGCAGCTGCAGGCGCGTGGCACCGCGGAGTACCTCGGCGGCCTGCGCCTCGATCAGGCGACGTCGGCGCGCGATTGCCTGACCGCGGCCAACTTCATGCCGATGCCGCCCACGAATCTCGTGTGCGCCGATGCCCAGGGGAACATCGCGTTTCGCGTTGCCGTGTTCGCGCCGCTACGCCAGGGGTGGACCGGACGTCTGCCCGTGCCCGGCACCGGCGAGTACGAGTGGGCGCCGGAGCGCCGCACCGACCTGCCTTCGGAGTTCAATCCGGCGCGCGGCTACATCGCGACCGCCAACAACAACACGCACCCGCGGACGTTCCGGCCGCCCTACACCTTCTATCCGGCCGGCCAGCGCTATCGGCGCCACGAGCGCATCGTGCAGATGATCGAGAGCGCGACGTCGCTCACGACCGACGACATGCAG
Source organism: uncultured Acidobacteriota bacterium (assembly GCA_902826065.1). GTDB lineage: Bacteria > Acidobacteriota > Vicinamibacteria > Vicinamibacterales > UBA2999 > CADEFD01. The sequence continues at coordinate 15,484 of CADEDM010000067.1, forward strand.
CGGATGCTGCGCGACTCGTACAACACGGAGGCCGCCGAAGACGCGCGGCTGTTCTCCGGCTGGCGTGCCGACGACGCGGTGGTGGAGCGGGCCCGCGCGACGATCGACGGGTGGGACCGCGTGATGGACCGCGGCAGCGCCGCCGCCGCGCTCTACATGGCGTGGCAGGGCGTCGCGGATCTGAAGGCCGCGCGCGCCGGCACTCGTGCGGCGACCATCGCCGGATTGAGCGGCGCCGTCACCCGGCTGGAAAAGGACCAGGGCAATGACTGGGTGCAGTGGCGCTGGGGACGCATGAACCGCAGCGAGTTCCCGCATTCGGTCGTCAGTGCCTACGACCTTCCGGCCATCGAGCGCCAAGGCGGGGCGGGCACGGTGAACGCCATCGGCGCCGTCTACCGGCTGGTGACCGACTTCCGAACGCCCGACCGGTCGATGGTCACGATCGGGCCAGGCAACTCGGGTCAGCCGGGCAGCCCGTTCTACCGCAACCTGCACGACCTGTGGGGGCGCAACGAGTTCTTCACGCTGCTGTTCACGCGTCCGGCGGTCGACGCTCACGTGAAGTACCGGCTGCTGCTCACGCCCTCGCGCTGAGGGCCGCATCGGCGCCGGCCTGGCGCAGCGGCGCCGGTCAGGTTTCGTCTGCCGCGTCCTCGGCGGCGGTGACATCGTCGACCTCGCGATCGTTGGCATCGCGCTCAGGGCTCTGCAGACGCGCGTCCGGGTCGGCGACCTCGAGCGGCAACGACAACGCGCCGGCGATCTGCCCGGCCGCTGCCACCGCGGCCGTCCGCGCGTCGAGGTCGAGGATGCCGAGCTCGAACGACGGCTCGGCCACGCCGGGCTTCGGCAGCAGCCGGATGTGCTGTGCCCAGGTCGTCGGGCCGTCGCTGCTGGACGAGGTACTCAGCGGTTCCACTGCGACGCGCACGGCGCGGAACGGAGCGGTGGCGCGCCGTCGACCGCGATGGCCGAGGCGCCAGTCGAGGCGTTCGACCACGTGCTGGCCGCCGGCCTCGATGAGGATCGTGCGGCGACCGAACGTCAGCCACCAACCGAGCGGCAGCGTCAGCGCGGCGAACAGCAGCAGCCAGAACGCGCCCAGCGCCGCCACCAGCATCGCCTCGACGCCGCCGCCGATCGCGCTCACCACGGCCGACACCGCGGCGGCCAGCAGCGCCAGGCCGACCAGCAGCAGCGGGATTCCGAGGACGTAACGGAACACCGGGACCTGCTGACGGATGACGAGATGGCCGTGCTCGCGTGCGACCGAGACCGTCATGGGCAGGCGCACGGTAGCACGAGCGCCGGTTGCGGCTCGGGGCTCCCTGATCGGATGTCGCGGCGGACACGGCACCGGCGCCGGCCGGGGCATGGCATTCAGAAGCGTGCGAGATGCGTTCGCTCGTCACGATGCGATCGTCGTATCCTCGTCTGATGCCCGCCCGTCGTGCGCCGCGCCAGGTCGCGTCCAAGGATCGCCCGCTCGTCGAGGACATCCGGTTGCTGGGCCGCATCCTGGGCGACGTCATCCGCGAGCAGGAGGGCCTGGCGGTCTACGAGTTGGTGGAGCGGGTGCGACGGCTGTCGGTGGCCTATCGACTGAAGGCCGATGCTGCCGCCGGGCGCACGCTGACGCGGCTGTTGACCCGGCTCTCGATCGACCAGGCCATCGGCGTCATCCGCGCCTTCAGCTACTTCTCGCACCTCGCCAACATCGCCGAGGACCGGCATCACATCCGGCGGCGCCTGGTGCACGAGCGCGCCGGCCGATCCCAGGTGGGCTCGCTGGCCCTGGCGTTCGACCGGTTGCGCCGCGCCGGCCGCACGCCGAAGGAGATCGCGCGGTTACTCTCGCGCGCGACCGTGTCGCCCGTGCTCACGGCCCATCCCACCGAAGTGCAGCGGCGCAGCATCCTCGACGCGGAACGAGCCATCGCCGACCTGGTCGCCGCTCGCGACGGACTTCAGGGCGAGCGTGAGTGCCTCGAGAACGAGCAGGCCATCCGCGCGCGCGTGACGCAGTTGTGGCAGACGCGGCTGCTGCGCGTCACGCCGCCCACGGTCGACGACGAGATCGAGACGGCGCTGTCGTTCTACCAGACGACGTTCCTGCGTGAGCTGCCGCGGCTCTACCGGCAGATCGAGCAGCAGATGACCGGCCACGCCGTGGCGCCGTTTCTGCGCATGGGGCACTGGATCGGCGGCGACCGCGACGGCCATCCGCACGTCACTGCCGACACGCTGCGGCTCGCCCTCAGGCGTCAGGCCGACACGGCCCTGCGCCACTACCTGGCGGAGGTCGACCGGCTGGGCGCCGAGCTGTCGATGTCGAACATGCTCGCCCCGGTGTCGCGCGCGATGCAGGCGCTGTCCGCGCGCTCGCCGGACCGACGGCCCCATCGCCACGACGAGCCGTATCGCCGGGCGCTGGCCGGCGTCTACAGCCGGCTGGCGGCCACACTGCATGCGCTGGCGGAGGCCGATGCGCCACCGGGCCGCGTGCCGCCCGGCACGCCGTACGCCGACGCCCGCGAGTTCGCCGCCGATCTCGCGGTCATCGCGCAGTCGCTCCAGGCCCATCACGCCGGCGCGGTTGTCACCGCGCGCCTCGGACCGCTGCAGCGCGCCGTCGAGGTGTTCGGCTTCCACCTGGCCACGCTCGACCTGCGCCAGAACTCCGACCGGCACGAAGCCGTCATCGCGGAGCTGCTGAAGGTGGCGCGGCTCGAGCCCGACTACCGCTCGCTGCCCGAAGACGCCCGGGTTGCCTGCCTGATGGCGCGGTTGACCGACGTCCGGCCGCTGCGGGTGCAGCAGGCCGAGTACTCGGCGTTCACGCGGTCCGAGTTGGCGGTCCTCGAGTCGGCGCGTGAGGCCACACGGCGCTATGGGCGTGACGCCATTCGCCAGTACATCGTCAGCCACACCGAGGAAGCGAGCGACTTGCTCGAGGTGCTGGTGCTGATGAAGGAGACCGGCTTGCTGCGCGGCACCCTCGACGGCGACGCGCAGGCCGACGTCGCGGTCGTGCCGCTGTTCGAGACCATCGCCGACCTGCGACGGGCCGAGCCGATCGTGCGCACCTGGCTCGCGTTGCCGGGCGTCGCCCGCCTTGTCGCCGGCAGCGGTGGCGTGCAGGAAGTGATGCTCGGCTACAGCGACAGCAACAAGGACGGCGGCGTGTTCGCCAGCAGCTGGGAGCTGTATCGGGCCAGCGTGGCGCTGGCGGCATGTTTCGACGAGGGCGCGGTGCCGCGCAGGCTGCAGCTGCGCCTGTTCCACGGCCGCGGCGGCACGGTGGCGCGCGGCGGCGGGCCCAGCTACGACGCGATCCTCGCGCAGCCGCCCGACACCGTGCGCGGCCAGATCCGCGTCACCGAGCAGGGTGAGGTGATCGGCGCGAAGTACGCGCATCCGGAGATCGGCCGTCGCAACCTCGAGACGCTGGTCGCGGCCACGATGGAAGCCACGCTGCTGCCCTCGGACCGGCCGGCGCCCCAGGCGTTCCTGGAGGCCGCAGCGGCGCTGAGCGACGCCAGCCTCGACGCGTACCGGCGGCTCGTTTACGAGACGCCCGGCTTCGCCCGTTACTTCGAGGACGCGACGCCGATCCGCGAGATCACCGAGCTGAACATCGGCTCCCGGCCGTCGTCACGCCGGGTCGGTGGCGCGATCGAGGACCTGCGCGCCATCCCCTGGTCGTTCAGCTGGGGCCAGTGCCGCGTGGCGTTGCCCGGCTGGTACGGCGTCGGCAGTGCGGTCGACGCCTACCTGCGCGGGCCCGACCGCGCGAAGCGCCGCGCGCTGCTACGGCGCATGCACCGCCAGTGGCCGTTCTTCCGCACGCTGCTCTCGAACCTCGACATGGTGCTGGCCAAGAGCGACCTGCGGGTGGCGGAGCGCTACGTGGCACTGGTCGACGACCGCGCCCTGGCACGGCGGGTGTTCGGGATGATCCGGCAGGAGTGGACGCGCACCGCCGCGGCGCTGCAGCTCATCACCGGCGATCGCTCGCGCCTGCAGGCGAACCCGGCGCTGGCCCGATCGATTGCCTATCGCTTCCCGTACCTCGACCCGCTGAACCACCTGCAGGTCGAGTTGCTGCGGCGCGCCCGCCGTGGCCGCGGCAGCCGCGCAGCGAGGGTGCGGCTGCAGCGCGGCATCCACATGTCGATCAACGGCGTCGCCGCGGGTGTCCGCAACACCGGATAGAATCGGCCCTCGAACGGCGCGGCCACCAGGGCCGGGCCGCTGTCCAGGAGTCCGCATGCGCCTCGCCGTGCCGTTGTCGTTCGTTGCGATCGCGCTCGCGATCGCGGGCCCGCTGGTTCGCGCGCAGGCTCCGGCCCAGGCGCCGGCGTCGCCCGCGCCTGCGGCGGCCCCTGCCGCCGACCCCGGCCCTGTCGGCCCCAGTCCCTACGACGTCGTGCGCGCGTGGCACAAGCCGTTCGCGGCCCCGGGCTTCGCCTTCGGCGGCAACTCCGGCGTGTTCGCCGAATCGGCCGATCGGATCATCGTGGCCCAGCGTGGCGAGTTCCGGCTGCCGTCGCCGTTGCCGCCCGAGTACGCCGGGTTCGCCGGCTCACTGAAGATGAACGTCCTGACGCTGGCCGACCGGCGCGTCTGGCAGAACTGTCTCTATACGCTCGATCGCAACGGGCAGGTGAAGGAGCGGTGGACGCAGTGGGACTCGCTGTGCGCCAACTCCGACGGCCCGGGGCCGCACCGGGTGCGTATCAGTCCCTATGACGCGGCGCGCCGGGTGTGGGTGATCAACGAGACGTTCCACACCATCTACGTCTTCTCGAACGACGGCAAGCAGCTGCTGCACACGCTGGGCGAGAAGGGCGTCGCCGGCGCCGACCGCACCCACTTCGCCCGGCCTCAGGACGTCGCGTTCCTGCCCGACGGCCGCATCCTCATCGCCGACGGCCTCGACAATCATCGCGTGCTGATCCTCGACAAGGACCTGCAGTACCTGGGCGAGTTCGGTGGCAAGGGCACCGGCCTCGGGCAGTTCAACGGCGTCCACGCCGTCGCCGTGGGGCCAGGTGGACGCATCGTCGCGCTCGACCGCTCGGGCGGGCGGGTCAACCTCTATCGGACGACGGCCGACCCCGCGAAGATCGAGCCGGTGGCGTCGTGGCCCGGGTTCTCGCTGCCCCTGGACCTCATCGTCAACGACGACGCGATCTGGCTGACCGACCTCAAGCCGCTCAGCTTCATCAAGCTCGATTTCAACGGCAAGCGTCTCTACACGTGGCGGGTGCCGCCAGACCTGCCGGACGGCTATCTCGAGGTGCACACCTTCTCGGTCGATCGCGACGGCAACCTCTACGGCGGCGACAACCAGTACGGCCGCACGCAGAAGTTCGTGCCGAAGACCGGCGCGGATCCGGCGCTGTTGATCAAGGCGCCGTGGACGGCGCGCTGATCGGGCGCGGCGGATCCCACGCTCCCGTCAGACGCGATACGAGCGGCAAGAGCACCATTCCGGCGATCGCCGCGACGGTGCGGAACGGGAATCCCTCCGGATAGGCGAGCAGCGCCGGCAGACCGAGCAGTGGCTCGCCGCCGCCCACGCGCAGCACCGCCGACACCGTGAACGCGACGATCGACCCGGTGCGATTCGCGCGCGGGTCGAACAGCGCCGCGGTGAGCTGCGGGAAGAGCAGCACGAACACCAGGTCGCTCGTGAAGAACCACAGCGCCTGCACGCTCTGCACGCGCATGGCCAGCGCGAACGCCAGGGCGCCGAAGAAGACGATCGAGCCGCGGATCGTGCGCCGCATCGCCGGCACCGGCATCGCCGGCCAGGCTACGCGCCCCACGCAGTTCCAGCTGAACATCGAGCCGGCCGACAGGATCGACGCGCTGAAGCTCGAGGTCACCGCGCCGATGATCGCCGCCAGGCCCAGCACGGTCACGGCTGGCGGCACCGCGCGCGCGAAGAGCAGCGGCATCGCATCGGCCGGCGTGGCGGCGAGCCGTGCCTGCGCCGCAGCGTCCCACGGATACGCGAACGCGCCCAGGCCCATGAGCAGCGGCGGCACGGTGAGCGCGATCGTCAGCGCGCCGGCCCACAGCGAATGGCGCGCCGCGTCGTCGGGCGTGCGGCACGACAGCACGCGCTGGAAGTACGAGTTCCACGGGATGCCGCCGAGGACGAGCATCAGCGACGTATCCCACCACCGCAACACCGCGCCGCCCTGCCACGCGGCCGTGTGCGGCCCGAACGGAGGCACCAGCGCCGCGGACTCGGGCCGGGCCTCCACGTAGGTCTGCCATACGTGCGCAAGTCCACCCGCGCCCTCGAGCACGTACGGGACGGCCACGACGAGCCCCAGCGCCACGAGCGCGAGCTGGACGACGTCGGTGTAGGCCACCGACCACATGCCGCCCGCCATCGTGTAGGCGGTCGTGACGACGGCTGACAGCAGGATCGCGGTCGTCACCGGCAGGTCGAGCAGCACGCCGAAGGTCGCTCCCAGGGCGACGAGCAGCTCGGCGCTCCAGAACAGCTCGCCGGCCAGCGCCGGCAGGAAGAGCACGGCGGCCCAGCGCGCCCCGTAGCGCGCGTCGAACGGGTCGACGAGCGTGGTGTAGCCGGCGCGGCGCATCGCCCGGGCGAAGAACAGGCCGCCGAGGATCAGGCTCACGCCGAAACAGACGCCACCCTGCAAGCCGAGCTGCACCGACGAGGCGTAGACGCCCTCGGTCGTGCCGAGCAGGTAGCCGCCGTCGACCCAGGTGGCCGTCATCGTCAGGACGGCCACCCACAGCGGCATCGAGCGGCCCGCCAGCAGGAGCTCGGCGGCGCTGCCCTCGTGCACGCGGCGTGACGCCATCCAGCCGACGGCCATGAACACCGCGTACATCGCGATGACGGCGGCGATGGCTGCACTCATCGGGCGCCTGATTGTATGCTCTCGCGCCATGGGGCATCCGCAGAGGCGGCGCGCGTGGTGGCTGGTGGCGCTGGGGCCGATCCTCGTGGCCGGTGTCGCGTGGACGGCCGTGCCGGCGGCGCAGCCCGCGCCGACAGCGCCGGCGCACGCCGTGGTGCTCGTGACCCTCGACGGCACGCGTTGGCAGGACCTGTTCGGCGGTCCGGATCTCGACATCCTGCGGAGCGTCAGCGGGAAGACGCCAGTCGAGGAGACCGACACCTACAAGCGGTTCTGGGCGGCGACGCCCGACGCGCGACGGGCCAAGGTGATGCCGTTCCTGTGGTCGCGGCTCGTGGCGAAGGAGGGCGCGATTCTCGGCAACCGGCAGGCCGGCAGCCGCATGCAGGTCGTGAACCGGCATCGGTTCTCGTATCCCGGCTACAGCGAGCTGCTGACCGGCGCCGCGCACGACGACGTCATCACCAGCAACGACAACCGCCGCTATCCGTTCCTCACGGTCCTCGAATGGCTGCGCGCCGATCTCCGGCTGCCGAAGAGCGGCGTGGGTGTGTTCGGCTCGTGGGAGACGTTCCGCTTCATCGGCGAGCGTGAGGAAGGCGCGGTCACGATCAACGCCGGCTACCAGGACTTCGACCATCCCGATCCGGAGATGCGAACGCTGAGCGCGCTGCAGCATCTGGCGCCCAGTGGCTTCCATGGCGCGCGACACGACGTCTACACCTTCCGGTTCGGTCTCACGCACCTGCAGACGGCCCGTCCTCGGCTGTTGTACCTGGCGTTCGACGAGACCGACGACTGGGCGCACCAGAAGCGCTACGACCTCGTCTTCGATGCACTGCACCGTACGGACCGTCAGATCGAGCAACTGTGGACGTGGCTACAGAACGACGCCGAGTACCGGGGCCGCACGACGCTCGTGCTCACCGTGGATCACGGCCGCGGACGCCTGCCCGCCGACTGGTCCGACCACGGCGACTCGACGAGCGGCGCCGAGGAGACCTGGGTGGGCTGTTTCGGTGCGACCGTGACCGCCCGCGGCGAGCAGCGCGAGACGCCGCCGATGACGACCAGCCAGGTGGCGTCGACGGTGGCGCAGGTGCTCGGACGCGACTTCCGCGCGGCCGTGCCGGCCGCCGCGCCGCCGATCCCGATGTGCATCGGTGCGCGCTGAGCGCGCAGCGTCCGCCATCGAGCCCCGCGCCAGGCGCACCGTGCTAGTGTGAGTCCGCTATGCACACCGGCTCGTACGTCAACGGCACGTGGTACCACCCGTCGTCCTCGCGCGTCACTCGCAACGTCAATCCCGCCGACCCCGCCGACGTCATCGCGGAGTTCCCCCTGGCCACGGCCGATGACGTCCGCCGCGCCATCGACGCCGCCAGCGCGGCCTGGCGTGGCTGGAAGAAGACACCGGGCCCCGAGCGCGGCCGCGTGCTGTGGCGCGCTGCCGAGATCTCGCGGCGCCGCGTCGACGAGATCGCGAAGACGCTGACGCGCGAGGAAGGCAAGATCCTGAAGGAGGCCCGCGGCGAGGTGATGAAGGGCATCTCGCTGCTCGAGTACTACGCCGGCGCCGGGTTCCGCATGCACGGCAGCACGCTGCCGTCGGAGGCTCGCGACACGTTCGCCTACACGCTGCGCCAGCCGCTCGGCGTCGTCGGCCTCATCGCGCCGTGGAACTTCCCGTGGGCGATCCCGGTGTGGAAGTC
>CADEDM010000068.1 GCA_902826065.1 uncultured Acidobacteriota bacterium
GCGCCAGGTCGAGTGCACCATCAACGGCATCGGCGAGCGCGCCGGCAACGCCGCGCTCGAGGAGATCGTGATGGCGCTCGAAGTGCGCGGCGACGCGTTCGGCGCCCGCACCGGCATTCGCACCGCCGAGCTCTTCCCCACCAGCCGCGCGCTCTCGGCCATGGTCGGCGTCCCGGTGCAGCCGAACAAGGCGATCGTCGGCGACAACGCCTTCGCCCACGAAGCCGGCATCCACCAGGACGGCATGGTGAAGAACCCGCTGACCTACGAGATCATGCGGCCCGAGTCGGTGGGCGCCCCGGCGACGCGCCTGGTGCTCGGCCGGCATTCGGGCCTGCGCGGCCTCGACGCGCGCTGCCGCGCCCTCGGCCACCGCCTGCGCGTCGATGACCTGCGACGGCTGTACGACAAGATGATCGAAGTGACCGACTACGCGAAGTCGGTCGAGGACGCCGATCTGGCGGGCCTCATCCGCGACCTCGACGCGCCGCCGCTCGAGACGGCGTTCGATGGCCTCGGCGCGCACGTGCGAGACTCCCACGATGAAACTGCGACTCGTCACCCTCGCTGGTGACGGCATCGGTCCCGAAGTCACCCGCCAGGCGATGCGGGTGCTCCACGCGGTGGCCGCGGTCACCGGGCTGAAGGTCGACATCGCCGAGCATCCGATCGGCGCGGCTGGCTTGAAGGCGGCGGGCGTGCCCCTGCCCGAACCGACGCTGGCGGCGTGCCTCGCGGCCGACGCGGTGTATCTCGGCGCCGTCGGCGATCCCGCCTACGACGCCCAGCCGCCGCATCTGCGTCCCGAGGCAGGGTTGCTCGCCTTGCGCACCGCCCTCGGTGGCTTCGCGAACCTGCGGCCGGCCGTGGCCTTCGAGCCGCTGCTCGACGTGACCCCGCTGCGGCCGGAACGGGTGCGCGGCGCCGACATCCTGGTGGTCCGCGAACTGCTCGGCGGCCTGTACTTCGCCGAGCCGCGCGGCTACTCGCCCGCCCGCGACGTCGCCTTCAACACGCTGCAGTATTCCGTGGCCGAGGTCGAGCGCGTGGCCCGCGTCGCCTTCGAGTCGGCGCGCAGCCGCCGCCGGCTCGTGACCTCGGTCGACAAGGCCAACGTGCTCGAGACGTCGCGGTTGTGGCGCGAGACGGTGATCCGGGTGGGCGCCGACTACCCCGACGTCACGTTGAAGCACATGTACGTGGACGCCTGCGCGATGCGCCTCGCCATCGCGCCGACGGAGTTCGACGTCATCCTCACGGACAACCTGTTCGGCGACATCCTCAGCGACGAGGCGGCCGTGGTGTCGGGGTCACTGGGCCTGCTGCCGTCGGCAACGCTGGGCGGCAAGGTGGCGCTGTACGAGCCGGTCCACGGCTCGGCGCCGGACATCGCCGGCAAGGACATCGCCAACCCGATTGGCGCCATCGGCTGCGTGGCGCTTCTACTGCGGCACACGGCGCACATGCCGCGCGAGGCCGACGCCGTCGACGCCGCCGTGCGCGAGGTGCTGGCGCACGGGCTGCGGACGGCCGACGTCGCCCGACCGGGTGAGCATGCCGCCACCACTACCGAAGTCGGCGCGGCGATCGAACGCGCCGTCGTCGACGCCCTGGAACGCCACTGGTCGTACCATGGCGTGTGACGCGCGTCTGGCGCGCTGATCCGAGACCGATGGCCCGCACGCTGCTCGACAAACTCTGGGATGCCCACGTGGTCACGCCGCTCGACGGCGGCCGCGACCTGATCTACATCGACCTGCACCTCATCCACGAGGTCACCACGCCGCAGGCGTTCGAGGGGCTGCGCCTCGCCGGGCGTCCCGTGCGCCGGCCCGACCTCACCGTCGCCACGCTCGATCACAACATCTCGACCGGACCGCGGCACCTGCCGCTCACCGACCAGCTCGCCGCGGCGCAGCTCGAAGCGCTCCGCACCAACTGCCGCACGCACGGCATCACGCTGCACGACCTCGACTCGCCGGCCCAGGGCATCGTGCACGTCATCGGCCCCGAGCAGGGGCTGACCCAGCCCGGCATGACGATCGTCTGCGGCGACAGCCACACGACGACTCACGGCGCGTTCGGCGCGCTCGCCTTCGGCATCGGCACCTCCGAGGTCGAGCACGTGCTGGCCACGCAGTGCCTCGCGCTGGCGAAGCCGAAGGCGATGAACGTCCGCCTCACGGGCCGTCGGGCTCCGGGCGTCACCGCGAAGGATCTGGCGCTGGCGGTCATCGGCGAGATCACCTGCGCCGGCGGCACCGGCTACACCATCGAGTTCACCGGCGACGCGGTGACGGCGCTGTCGATGGAAGAGCGCATGACGCTCTGCAACATGAGCATCGAGGCCGGCGGTCGCTCGAGTCTCGTCGCCGTGGACGAGACAACCATCGCCTACCTCGAGGGCCGTCCCAAGGCGCCCGCCGGGGCCGCGTGGACGGCGGCCGTCGCGCGCTGGCGCGGGCTGGTCACGGATCCGGGCGCGACCTTCGACCGCGTCATCGAGATCGATGCCTCGCGGATCGTGCCGCAGGTCACGTGGGGCACGCGGCCCGACATGGTCGTGCCGATCACCGGCGCCGTGCCGGATCCGGCGACGCTCGACGGCACCGCGCGCACGGGATTCGAGCAGGCGCTCGCCTACATGGGACTCGCGCCCGGCACCGCGATTGATGCGATCCCCGTGGACCGCGTCTTCATCGGGTCGTGCACGAACGCACGCATCGAGGACCTGCGCGAAGCGGCCCGCGTCGCCCGCGGCTACCGCGTCGCGCCATCGGTGCGCGCGATGGTGGTCCCCGGCAGCCAACCGGTGAAACGGGCCGCGGAAGCCGAAGGCCTCCACGAGATCCTGCGCGAGGCGGGCTTCGAGTGGCGCGAGCCGGGCTGCTCGATGTGCCTGGGCATGAACGACGACGTGCTGGCCCCGGGCCAGCGCTGCGCGTCCACCAGCAACCGCAACTTCGAGGGCCGGCAGGGGCGGGGCGGGCGCACGCACCTCGTGAGCCCCGCGATGGCGGCCGCCGCGGCGATTCGCGGCCACTTCACCGACGTGCGCGGCTGGAGCTACCGGTAGCCATGCAGCCGTTCCTGACCCACACCGGCATCGTCGCGCCGCTGCCGCGGCCCGACGTCGACACCGACCAGATCATCCCCAAGCAGTTCCTGAAGCGGCTCGGGCGCACCGGCTTCGAGGACGCGCTGTTCTACGACTGGCGCGTCGACGGCTCGGGGGCGCCGCGCGCGTTCGTGTTGAACGATCCGCGGTACGCCGGCGCCTCGGTGCTGGTAGCCGGCCCGAACTTCGGCTGCGGATCGTCGCGTGAACACGCGGTGTGGGCGCTGCACGACTTCGGCTTCCGCGTCGTGCTGGCGCCGTCGTTCGCCGACATCTTCGCCAGCAACGCAGTCGCCAACGGCTTCCTCGCCGCGCGTATCGACGAGACGACCGCGGCCGCGCTCGTGCAGCTCGCCGAGTCGTCGCCGGGCAGCCGCGTCACGGTGGACCTCGCGGCCCAGCGCGTCACCGCGCCGGGCATCGAGGCGCCGATCGACGTCGACGCCCGTGCCCGCCAGCGGCTGCTCGATGGGCTCGACGACATCGGGCTGATCCTGCGGCACGAGGACGCGATCCGCCGCTACGAAGCCGCCCACGCCGCGGCGCGCTGATCGGCGCGTTCAGCGCGCGGCGCCGGTGACGCTGCGAATCAGCGACAGCAGCAGGTCGATGGCGACGGCGTTGTGGCCGCCGACCGGCACGATCAGATCGGCGTAGCGCTTGCTCGGCTCCACGAACTCGAGGTGCATCGGCTTCACGGTGCCGAGGTATTGCTCGATCACCGAGTCCATCGTGCGGCCGCGCTCGGCGACGTCGCGCTGCAGGCGGCGGATGACCCGCGTGTCGTCGTCGGTGTCGACGAAGACCTTGATGTCCATCAGGCTGCGCAGCGCCTGATCCGCGAAGATCAGGATGCCCTCGATGATGAGCGCGCGCCGCGCCGCGATGCGCGTCGTGTCGGGCGTGCGGGCATGGCGCGCGAAGTCATAGACCGGCGCATCCACCGCCTCGCCGCGGCGCAGCGTCCGGACGTGCTGGACCAGCAGATCGGTGTCGAGCGAATCGGGATGGTCGTAGTTCAGCGCCGCGCGCTCTTCGAGCCGCAGGTCGTTGCGGTCGCGGTAGTAGCGGTCGTGCTCGAGCACGCTCACCTGGTCGTCGCCCAGGCTCTCGACGATGCGGCGCACGACGGTGGACTTGCCCGAGCCCGACCCGCCGGCGACGCCGATGACGATCGGAGCCATGGGCAGCGACGATAGCACGCGGTTGCACGCCGCCCCGCCGTGGCATACGCCTTGCGAAGTAGCACGGCATGGCGAAGCGACTCGGCGCGGTAGATTTGACCCACGACCAACTGCTCGAGGCCGTGGCCTTGCTGAACCGGATCGAGCGCGCCACCGGCGACATCGCCCGCGACCGGCCGGAACTCGACGAGTTCGTGGGCGATGTGCGGTTGTGGCTGCGCGACGTCCGCGCCATCTTCGGCACGCCGCAGTCGATCTCGCACGCCCAGTTGCTGCGCCGGCTGCTCGACGAAGTCGACGCCATCGACCGGCGCCTTTCGGTTCATTGATGTGCTGTTCCTGAACAATCGCCAGCACATCTGATCCATTTCGGAACAGTCGAGCGGCCGGTACGGTATACCGGGATATGGCGCAGATACGCCGTCTCCCAAGGGCCGCCGCCCTCGCCGTCTGCCTGCTGCTGGCCTCGCGGGCGCCGCTGGCCGGCGTGGCCGAGCCCTTACCCGCCCTGGTGGCGCCGTGGCCCGTCGGCCTGACGGGCACGCTGATCTTCGAGTCGGACGTGGCCGGACGGCCGGGCCTCTACACGCTGGACCTCGCCCGCGGACGCGTGGCGCGGCTCACCGGCGCTCCCGGCTACAGCGAGCAGACGCCGCGCTGGTCGCCGGATGGACGCCGGGTGGTGTTCACGTCGAACCGCGCGCACTACACCGGGTCACCACCCGAGAGTGGCACGCCCGACTTCGACGTCTGGAGTATCGCCGCCGACGGCTCCGACCCAAGGCGGCTCACCCGCGAGCCGTCGAACGATCAGGACCCTGCGTGGACCGCGGATGGCACGCGCGTCGTGTTCTCATCCGACCGCGACAGTCGCGGCGATCTCTACGAGCTGCGCCTCGACACTGGCGCGACCGCGCGCCTCACGCGTCACTTCGTCGGCCGCGCGATCATGCCGGCGCCGGCGCCGGCCGCGCCCGTGGACCGCGTGGCGTTCGCTGCGCAGAGCATGCGCGCCGGCGCATTCTGGGCGTACCAGATCCACGTCCGCGATGCGCAGGGCCAGACACCGGCCCTGTCGTCGTCGGTGGGCGGCTGCTGGCCACGCTGGTCACCAGACGGCCGCGCCCTCGCGCACGTGCACAGCGGCAGCGACACGGCGCCGTCGGCGCTCGAGGTCCGCACCGGCGCCGGCCTGCGCGAGAGCAAGGTGCTGCGCGCCGACCAGTTGTGGAGCTACTACCCGTCGTGGTCGCCCGACGGCTCGGGCCTCGTCTTCTCGGTCAGTCCTGCGCACCACGAGGGCGAGAACTGGGATCTGGCGATCGTGGACGTCTCGACGGGCCGTTGGCAGCGGCTCACGCAGGGCCCGGGCAACGATCGGCTGCCCGACTGGAAGAAGTGAGGCCCTGACCCACCGCTGATCCGCGTCACCGCGTGACGCGTTCGAAGACGACGAGGAAGGTGCCGCCGCCCCAGTCGTCGCGGCGCTCCCGAAGACGCCACCCGGCGGCGGCGAAGGCATCGCGCACGTGGTCCGGAGCCACGCCGTGTCCGGCGCCATGGAACCACAAGCCTCCCGGCGCGAAGTCGATCACGGCGATTCGACCATCGGGCCTGACCGCTCGCGCCAGGCGCCGCACCATGGCCGTCCGATCCTCGAGGTGGTGGAAGACGTGACGGAGGTAGAGCGCGTCGCAGCAGGCGTCGGGCAAGCCGGTGTCGTCGAGGCTCGCCGGCACGATGGTGATGTTCGTGACCGCGCGACGCGACGTCACGGCCGCCAGATCGGCGAGGCGCGCCGGGGAAAGCTCCGTGGCGTAGACCTGTCCGGCCGGGCCCACCAGCGTCGCCATGGCCACCGCCATGGCGCCGTCGCCCGCGCCGACGTCGGCGATCCTGGCGCCGGCCGCCAATCCGATCGTGGCCGCGAGCCCGGAGGCTTCACCTGTCCACGACAGCGGCGCGAGGAACCACGCCGCCTGCCGCGTCACCGCCGCCGTCCCGGCCATGGCCACGATGGCCAGTCCCCACATCCATGCCTTGCGTGTCGTCATCCCCGACCTCCCTTTTCGGGGACGAGGCCTGGCGGCGGGAGTTCGGGTCTGCTCCCTGAAGGACGTCTGAGGACGTCCTGAGGGCGCTCGGGCGTCAGTAGATCGCGTCGTGCAGCGCCCGGGCTAGTGCGGTCACGCGCCGATGATGATCATTCGGTTGCCGTTCCACCCAGGTGACGACCGCGACACCGAGCAGCGCGGCCGCGACCCACCGGGTTCCGCGCCCCGACCGGTGCGAAGCGTCGCCTGACCGCGGCGGATACGTCACCGGTGGTGTCACGACGGCGGCCGCCGGCACGCGGTAGCCGCGACGTGGCAGGCTCTCGAGGTCGGCGCCGTCCGTTTCACCGTCGTCGAGCGCCCGCCTGATCTGCCGAACGGCGTAGTGCACGCCCGCGCTGTACGCGACGTGGCGGCCGTCACCCCACAACCGCTCGCGAATCTCCGCGTGCGTGACCAGCGTGTCCGGTCGCGACGCCAACAGTTCCAGCAGTACGGCCGGCTGCGGTTCGAGACGCACCGTCCGCCCCGATACGGTGACGTCGCCGGTGGCCGCATCGAACGTCCGCCCGCGCGTGAAATGGACCATCCCCATGCTGGACGGTGACGCAGCCGAGGACGACCAGGTTCAACGCCGGGCTGGCAGGTGCAGGACTCGTGTCGAAAACGAGGCTACTGCCGACTGAGTGGTGCGGAAGAAAGGACTCGAACCTTCACCCTCTTGCGAGGACTAGCTCCTGAGGCTAGCGCGTCTGCCAATTCCGCCACTTCCGCACGAAGGGTCGAACCGACCGGCAGGAACTCCGAATTGTAGTCCAGCCGTCCAGCGGCCGGCAAGCCCCGCGTCGGCGCGGCGCCGTCGGCTAGCGGCCCGCCACGCCGTACTTCCGCAGAATCTCGCGCACGCGTTCGACGGGAATGGCCTCGGCGGTGCCGATCCGGCTGGTGACCGTGGTGGCCTTCAGCAGCGAGTTGTAGACGGCCTCCTCGGTGGCTTCGAGCACCGCCTGGAACAGCGGCGACACGCCGTCGGTCGGAATCGCGGTGCGCGTCGCGGGGGCGGACGCGCCGAACGTCACGCGTTGCGACGCGTGGGTCGTGAAGGCGATGGCGAAGTCGCCGCTGCCGTTGCTGTACGACGACCCGGTCCGCGCCAGCCCGAAGATGGCGCGCGCCGCGAGCCGCTTGAGATCACGCGCGCCGAGCGGCGCATCGGTGGCGACGACGACCATGCACGAGCCGTCGCCGGGGCCGTCGTCCTGGCCCCGTGACGGCGGCGCGTAGGCATAGCGGCCCAGTTCCTTCCCCACCGGGGCCCCGCCCATCGTCAGCACCCCGCCGTAGTTGGTTTGCACGAGCACGCCCACGGTGTAGCCACCGAACGCCGCCGGCAGCCGGCGCGACGACGTCCCGATGCCGCCTTTCCAGCCGAGCGCCTGCGTCCCGGTGCCGGCCCCCACGCTGCCCTCGTCGACGGCGCCGTCGCGCGCGGCACGGATCGCCTGTTCCACGTGCTCCGGCCGCACCGCCAGCGCCCGGATGTCGTTGAGTCCGCCGTCGTTGGTCTCGCCGACGAGCGCGTTCACCGAGCGGACCTCGGCGTTGCCGTCCTGCGCGAGCGTCCAGCGCACCACGCCCTCGACGGCGGCGCCGACGCCGAGGGTGTTCGTCAACACGATCGGCGTCTCGATCGTGCCCAGTTCGTCGACCTGCGTGGAACCTGCGAGCTTGCCGAAGGCGTTGCCCACGAACACCGCACCGGCGACCTTCTGCTGGAACACGTTGCCCGGGTGCGGCACGATCGCGGTGACGCCGGTGCGGATGCTGTCGCCCGGCGTCAGCGTCACCTGGCCGACCTGCACGCCGCTGACGTCCGTGATGGCGTTGAGCGGCCCTGGCGCGAACACCCCGGGGGCCAGGCCGAGGTCACGCGCGCGGGGACGGGCGGCAGGGCCTTGCGCCGGCAGTCCCACGACGGCGCCGACGACCACGGCGACGACGACGGCGACGAACGTGCGGCTCGCGTTCATGGATGACACTCCCGCCGCCGATTCTACGCGGCGCGGCGCCCAGGCGCCGTCATCTCGGCGTGGTACCATCGCGGCACCCATGCGACGGATTGACATGCGCGCGATCGACGAGGCGGCCGCGTCGATCTACTCGGCGGTGGTCCGCACGCCACTGGTGCGCCTCCACGTGCCGGTGCACACATCCGACGGGGCGCCGGTCGAGGTTTACCTCAAGCTCGAATGCCTCCAGCCGATCGGCTCGTTCAAGCTGCGCGGCGCCATGAACGCCGTGCGCCAGCTCTCGCCCGCCGCGGTCGCCGACGGCGTGTGGACCGTGAGTGCCGGCAACGCCGCCCAGGGCGTGGCCTTCGCGGCGCGCGCAGCGGGTGTGAAGTGCTCGGTGCTCGTGATGGACACGGCGCCCGACACCAAGGTGCGCGCCGTCGAGCGCCTCGGCGCGACGGTCGTCCGAGCCACCTATGACGAGTGCTGGGAGACCGTGCAATCGCATCGCTCCGATCGGATGCGCGGGCACTTCGTGCACCCCTTCGACGACGATGCGTTCATCGCCGGCAACGCCACCGCTGGCCTCGAAATCCTCGAAGACCTGCCCGACGTGGACGTGGTCGTCGCCGCCATCGGCGGGGGCGGTCTGCTCTCGGGCATCGGGGCGGTCATGAAGGCGCGCCGGCCGTCCGTGCGCGTCGTGGCCGCGGAGCCCGAGACGGCGGCGCCGCTGGCGCAGTCGCTGGCCGCCGGCGAGCCGCAGTGGTTCGCCGCGTGGCAGGCGTCGTTCGTCGACGGCGCCGGCGGCAAGTCGGTGCTGCCGTCGATGTGGCCGCTGCTCCAGCCGGTCGTCGCGGAATCGATCGTCGTGTCGCTCGACGATGCGGCCCGAGCCATGGCGCTCGTGGCCGATCGCCTGCACGTGATCGTCGAAGGCGCGGCGGCCTGTGCCGTCGCCGTGGCGGTGTCGGGCCGCGCCGGCGCGGGCAAGGTGGTGGCCGTCGTGTCCGGCGGCAACATCGACCTCACCCGCTTTGCGGCCCTGGTCGGCGCGTGTCCGTCGCCTGATGCGGCGACGGCCTCTGGCCGATAGTTCAGAGGATTCCCAGCACTCGCCCACGCCACGTCAGAGTTTCGGCCCGACACCCGGGCCCCAAAGTCCCGAGACCCGCCCGATGGAACGCTTCGCCATTCCCTTCCCGTCCCGCATCCACCGCCTGGGTGAACTCGCCACCGACGTCTGGTGGAGCTGGCAGCCCGACGCGCGTAGCCTGTTCCGCCGTCTCGATCTCGCCTCGTGGCGGGCCACGGCGCACAACCCGGCACGGATGCTGCGCACGCTGGGCGCCGACGTCCTGCAAGGCGCGGCCGACGATCCGGGATTCGTGGAGGCCTACGACCGCGCCATCGCCGGCCTCGATGCCGCCCGCAAGTCCGACGGCTCATGGTGGCGGCGCGAAGGGCCCGATCTCGGTGGCAAGGTCATCGCCTACTTCTCGGCCGAGTTCGCGCTGCACCAGTCCCTGCCGATCTATGCCGGCGGCCTCGGCGTCCTGGCCGGCGACCACTGCAAGGAGGCCAGCGACCTGGGCGTGCCCCTCGTCGGCATCGGCTTCATGTATCCGCAGGGCTACTTCCACCAGCGGGTGTCGAGCGACGGCTGGCAGCAGGAACATTACGAGCGCATCAACTGGGCCGACGCCCCAATCGAGACGGCCATCACCCCCGACGGCAAGCCGTGCATCACGGCGGTGCCGCTCGGCGATCGCACGGTGCTCGCCGCGGTGTGGCGGGTGCGGGTCGGCCACGTGCGCCTCTACCTGCTCGACACCGATCTGGAAGAGAACGCGCCGTGGGACCGCGACCTCTCCGCCCGGCTCTACGGCGGCGATCGCGAGACCCGCATCCAGCAGGAAGTGATCCTCGGCATCGGCGGCGTGCGGGTGCTGCGCGCCATGGGCATCGAACCGGCGGTCTGGCACCTCAACGAAGGCCACGCGGCGTTCGTCGTGCTGCAGCGCATCCGCGAGTTCATCGAGCAGGGCAAGTCGTTCGACGAGGCGCTCGAGGCGGTCCGCGCCACGACCGTGTTCACGACGCACACGCCGGTGCCCGCCGGTCACGACGCGTTCCCCTATCACCTCGTCGAGAAGCACCTCGCCGGCTGCTGGGGTGACCTGGGCCAGCATCGGGCGCGGTTCCTCGCCCTGGGCGAGCACGACAGCGGCCACGGCTCGCAATTCAACATGACGGCGCTGGCGATGCGGGCCGCGGCCGGCATCAACGCCGTCAGCGAGCTGCACGGCCACGTCACGCGCGACATGTGGCATCACATGTGGCCCGACCGACCGGTCGACGGCGTGCCGGTGCAGGCCATCACCAACGGCGTCCACGTGCCGACGTGGGTCGCGGCGCCGATCCGCGAGCTGTTCGCGACGCATCTCGGCGACGACTGGATCACGCGGATCGACGACGCGGCCACGTGGGCGCGCTTCGACGCCATCGGCGACGCCGAGTTGTGGCGCGTGCGGGTGCAGTTGCGCGAGGCGTTGTTCGCGTGGATTCGCGAGCGGGCGCGCCAGCGCTG
Source organism: uncultured Acidobacteriota bacterium (assembly GCA_902826065.1). Taxonomy (GTDB): domain Bacteria; phylum Acidobacteriota; class Vicinamibacteria; order Vicinamibacterales; family UBA2999; genus CADEFD01. The sequence goes on from CADEDM010000068.1 coordinate 10,959, forward strand.
GACCATCGAGCGCGTGGCGCCGCCTCGCGTCGTGACCCACGGCGTGATGCTCGACCCGACCGCGCTCACCATCGGCTACGCGCGCCGCTTCGCCGCTTACAAGCGCCCGGAGCTGATCTTCCGCGACGTCGAGCGCCTGGCGCGGATCCTCGGCGCCGCCGGCCGTCCGGTGCAGATCGTGTTCGCCGGCAAGGCGCACCCGGCCGACGATCCGGCCAAGCACCACCTGCAGCGCGTGTTCCGCCGCGCCCTCGACCCGATGTTCGCCGGCCGGGTCGCGTTCATCGACGACTACGACCTGCACGTCGCCCACCTGCTGGTGCAGGGTTGCGACGTGTGGCTCAACAACCCGCGCAAGCCGCTCGAGGCCAGCGGCACCAGCGGCATGAAGGCGGCGCTCAACGGCGTGCCGCACCTGAGCATCGGCGACGGCTGGTGGGCCGAGGGCTACACCGGCGACAACGGCTGGTTGATCGACGGCCACGCCGACGCCAACGACCACGAGGCCGCCGACGCGGCCGACGCCGAGGCGCTCTACACGCTGCTCGAGCGCGACATCGTGCCGGCGTTCTACGAGCGCGACGCCGCCGGCGTGCCGACCCGCTGGATGCGGGTGGTCCGCGAGGCGATGCGCACGAACCTGCCGCGGTTTTCCACGACCCGGATGCTCAAGGAGTACGTGCGCCGGCTCTACACGCCGGCGGCCGGCCGCTAGCCGGCCGCCGATTGCGCCTGCCGCGCGGGCGCAGGTATCATCGTCAGATGTCCCGCAAGTCGACGAGCAACAAGGTGCACTGCGCGCTGTGCGGCGCCAAGGACGTCACCGAGCCGAAGGGCGAGGAGCGTTACTGCTCCGACTGCTGGGACAAGAAGATCGCCGTCGAGGAGATCGTCGCGCGCGAGTTCGTGCTCAAGCGCTACATCCGCGCCCACAGCGCCGAGAAGTACCTGGTCTACCACTCGACGCAGAAGGCGCCCTGCGGCCAGCTCATCGTCGTCGACGACGGCTACGACCTGTTCCTGACGATGACGCTCTACCCCAACTTCGCCTGGGACGAGGCGGCCTACCACCTCGAGGGCGACCCCGAGGGACGCACGTTCGCCGAGCTGCTCGTCGACGTGGTCGCCACCGAGGTCATCGAGCCCTGGGGCGGCGGCAAATGGCACCTCGAGGTCTTCAGGTCGGCCACGGCCGAGCCCGAGGACTGGAACGGCGAGATGTAGCGCCGGGCCGGCTGCTATATACTCCACACCAGCGGACGGCCTGCGGGCCGCCGGACGAGATCGGAGGCATGTCGATGAAGCGCGTTGGGTTCATGTTGGCCGTCGCAGTTGTGGGCCTGGTCGCGGCGGACGCCTCGGCCCAGGAGCGCAAGCTCATTCCACCGATCCGGGGTGAGGCCGCACTCGAGATCACCAAGCCGAACACGAAGCTCTCGGGCACCGAAGTCGTCACGGTGATCACCGTCCGCAATCCGGCGACCACCGGGGCCATCGCCGGCCTGAAGGTCGAAGAGAACTGGTACGACAAGAAGCGGAACCCGGTGGGCGGCGACGTCTATCGGCATCCGCGTCCGCTGAAGGGCGGCGAGGCGGTGACCATCACGCTGCGCACGCCGCGCAACCCGCAGATGGACACCAACCAGTACCAGTTCTCGCACGCCAACGGCACGGTCAAGACCACGATCGTCCCGAAGATCGACGGCGCCGTCGCCGCCACGCCGCCGACCAAGAAGTAGTCCCGGCCCGGAACCACTCGCGGCCCGCGGCGCACCAGCGACGCGGGCCGTCGTGTGTACGGGTGTTCAGGCGGCGCGAGCCGCAAGCCGGGCGACGGCGCCGTTCAGGCCGGGCACCGCCCACTGCTCACCGCGCGCGGCGGTGTAGACCAGCCACACCCACAGCGCCGCCCCGGTCAGCCACGTGACGTTGGCCAACCACAGCGCGACGCGCGCCGCCGGCGCCGAGATCAGCATCAACGGCAGCGCCGCGGCGTAGGCCAGGGCGATGGCCGCCGAGATCGCGCCGAACACGACGAGCGATTGCGCGGCGTGGAACCGGACCCGGGCGTCGTGGCGCTCGATGAGCAGGAACAGCGCGCCCGTCACCCACCAGGCGCTGTAGGCCAGCACGGCGGCGGCGCGCGGGTCGAGTCCGCGCGCGGCGCCGGCCGGCGGCGCGGCCTCACTCATCGCGCCGGCGGGGCCACGACGCGCACGATCGTCTCGCGCGCGACCTGCGGCCGGTCGTCGATGCGCGAGGTGCCCTGCACGCGCAGGACATAGAGGCCCGGCGCCACGTCCTTCAGCGGCACGCGGGTCGTGAAGCCGTAGCCGCCCGGTCCCCCCGCCAGCTCGCTGCTGTCCCGTTCCTCACGGGTCGTGAACACCGACTGCCCGCCCTCGGACTTCAGGCTGGCCTCGATCTCCACCTTGTGCGCGGCCTTGCTGCTGTTGTCGTAGATCTCGACGAACAGCGCCAGCTCGTCGCCGACCACGAAGTCCCGGTAGGTGGTGAGCGGCCCGGGCAGCATCTTGGCCAGCGGGTCCTTCGGGCGCGCGGTGGGCACGACGCTGCTGGTCGCCGAGGTCAGCGCGATGCCGCTGATCGAGAGCTTGTCCTTGGTGAAGTCGGGCACGTCGACGTCGAAGATCACCGACCCGGCGCGCTTGGTGTTGCCTTCGCGGGCGGCCGTCCGCAGCTGATAGCGTCCGGGCGGCAGGTCGATCTCGTTGAGGATGCGGAACCCGCCGGCGCGCAGCCGCGGCACGGAGTCGGCTTTCAGCGCCAGCGTCAGGGTGGCGCGATCGCCCGGGAACGTCTTGCCACCGTAGTCGGCGACCGTGGTCACGAGCTCGAGGTCGTTGTTGAAGGTGCCGTTCTTCTCCACCAGTTCCAGGTCGCGGGCGCCGATCAACGTCGACAACACCACGGCGCCCTTGCCCTCGGGCCCCTTGAAGACCGCTGCCGTCGTGGCCAGAGGCAGCGCCGACATCGGCAGCGGGCTCATCAGCGCGGCGCGCAGTTCCGGCGCGGTCTTGCCGTCGTCCTTCGGTGCGTTCGTGCGCGCGTTGACGTAGCCGCGGCGCGATCGCACCGTCACGCCCGGACGATTCACCTTGACCTCGATCTTGTGGAACCGGCCGTTCCGCTTGTCGTTGGTCGAGTAGTAGCCGAGCAGGTAGTACTGGCTGTTGTCGGCGACCACCCGTTCGAACGCCGCATTCAGGTCGTTCTGGTTGACGATCGGGAACCCGCCGGTCTCGTTCGACAGCACGCGCAGGCTGTCCTGCGAGCGCCGCACCTCGTCGCCGAACGACGACATCCCGAGGCCGAGCGAGGCGTCCTGCGGCGTGTCCTGCACCTCGATCATGTCATCGCCCATCGCGCCGAGACCGCGCGGATCGATGCCGTAGATGGCGACGTTGGCACGCGTCGCGGCGGCGACCGCGTCACGCGAGGCCTGCTGCACCGTCGAGGCGCCGCCCGAGGTGTTGAAGACGTCGTAGATGTCGTAGTCGACGCCCTCGCTGAAGAAGATGATGGCCTTGCGGCGGCCGCTGATGCCGGCCAGGTAGTTCGAAAGATTGCGCAACGAGTCGAAGGTGTTGCGGGCCGTGAACGCGCGTTCCTGGTCGAAGGGGTCGTCGATGCGATCGCCCTGCTGGCGCGTGCCACGGGTGCGGGCTTCCTCGTCGAGCCGCTCGAGCGTCGACGAGCGCAGCTTGCGGCCCATGAACTTGTCGACCGACGCCAGCAGCCGGCGCTGGCTGTTCGTGAACTCCTGGGAGACGTCGGCACGGCCGCTCGTGTAGACGATGGCGGCGGTGTCGTTGGCGCCGATATAGCGCTGGATGAACGCGCGGGCCGCCTGCTTGGCGCGCTGGCTGCGCAGCGGCTGCGTGTGCAGGTCGTCGAGCACGAGCACGTAGACGCGGCCGTCGTAGCCCTCGAGGTTGTTGGCGACGTCGGGCTCGATCGGCGCCTTCGCGAACAGCGGACGGGCGCGCCGCTCCACCGGGATGTTCACGAACGAGAAGGCGTCGACCTTCTGGGGCTTGCCGTCCTCGAGCACCTGGAAGTCGGCGGCGGTCAGGCCGCCCACGAAGGCGCCCTGGGCGTCGACGACGCGGGCGTCGACCTCCACGTAGTTGATCTCCGCCCGGAACGTGATGGGCGGCTGGGGCGCGGCCTCCTGAGGCGCCGGCGGGGCCGGCTGAGAGGCCTGCTGGGCGCCGAGCGAGACGGCGGCCACGATGCCGGCCGAAGCGAGCAGCCAAGTCGCACGAGTCATGGTGTGGTTCCTGAAGCGCAGACGACGTCGCCGGCCGGCACGGACGTGTGCCGCCGGGGCAGGGCGCAGGCTTCCCGATTATAGGACGGCGGCCCGCGCGCGCCGGTTGCCGTTCGCCCCGGCGTTGGTCCCGGTCAGGTGCTAAGGGCTCAGCGGTGGCCGCCGTCTGTGCCAGTCGGTCGCCTGCTCGTAGGCATGGCCGACACGGAACAGGGTCGACTCGTCGAAGGCCCGGCCGTAGAGCTGGAGGCCGATCGGCAACGCCGGCGGCCCGGCCGAGAATCCGCACGGCAACACCAGGGCCGGCAGGCCCGTCATGTTGCCCAGGAAGGTCGTGCCGCCACGGAACCGCGACGCCGTCGATCCGAGCTTCACGTCGGTGCCGGCGTCGGACGGACTCTCGAGGGGCGACGGCAGCGCGTTGCCGCCCGGCACCGCCATCACGTCGCACTGCGTGAACACCGTCTGCATCTCCTGCATCAGCAGCGTGCGGACGCGTTGCGCCTTGATGTAGTCGGTGGCCGCGTAGAAGCGTGCGGCATCGAGCCGCTCGCGGACGATCGGATCGAACAGCTCGGGACTGGTGCGCAGACGCTGTTCGTGGAACGCCGCCGCCTCCGCCATCGCGATCACCCAGCCGGCATTGGTCGCATACTCCGCGTGAGGCACGTCGACGTCGACCAGCGTCGCGCCCAATCCCCGGACCACGGCCAGCGCGGCCCGGTAGGCCCGGTCGATCTCGGGCGCCAGCCCCTCGGTGAGGAATCGGGTCGGCACGCCGATGCGCAGGCCGCGCACGTCGCCCGTGAGCGCCTGCGAGTAGTCGGGCACCACGTCGGCCGTAGTCGTCGGATCGCTCGGGTCGTGTCCCGCGATCACCTGCAGCATGAGCGCCGCATCGGCGACGGTGCGGGTCATCGGCCCGGCGTGGTCGAGCGACCACGCCAAGGTGGTCACGCCGTAGCGGCTCACCCGACCGTAGGTCTGCTTCAAACCGACGATGCCGCAGAAATTGGCCGGTCCCCGGATCGAGCCGCCGGTGTCGGTGCCGATCGAGAGCGGCACCATGGCCGCGGCCAGCGCCGTGCCCGAGCCGCTCGACGACCCGCTCGGCGTCCGCGCCAGGTCCCAGGGATTGCGCGACGGGCCGAAGCCCGAGACGACGCCGCTGCCCATCGCGAACTCGAGCAGGTTCAGCTTGCCAGCCAGGATCGCGCCGGCCTCGGCGAGCCGCGCGGTGATCGTCGACTCGTAGTCGGGCACGACCGTGGCCGTGACCTTCGAGCCGTTGGTCGTGAGGATGCCCTTCGTCGCCAGGATGTCCTTCGGCGCGTACGGGATCCCGTGCAGCGGCCCTCGATACCGTCCGCGCACGATCTCGCGTTCGGCGGCTGCGGCCTGCCGACGCGCGACGTCGGCGGTGACGGTGATGAAGGCGTTGGTGCGCGGGTTCAGGGCCTCGATGCGGGCGAGGTAGGCGTCGGTGAGCTCCACCGGCGAGAGCTTCCGCGCCCGGATGAGCGCTCCCTGCTCACGGGCCGGCAGGAACAGGACGTCGGCGGCGACCGGCATGGCCTACCGGCTCGGCGCGAAGATCGGCGCCGGCTCCACCGCGTCGTCGAGCACCAGTTCGCGCATCGCGGCCATGTGCTCCTGGTTGCGCTGCACGGCCCGCTCGGCCACCCCGAGCCGCGCGGCGTCGAAGCTGCCGTCGAGCAGGGTGGCGGCCTGCTGCAGCGTGCCCGGCGACACGACGGGGCGCGCCTGCGCGGCGAGGTCGGCCGCGGTGGCGGCGCCGAAACCGAGAGCGCCGAGAATCTGCAGGACCGCGCGGCGGTCCACGGACGGGTCGGGGCCGTTCATCACGACGTTTCTCCCGGGCGCCCGGGCGAGGCACCTCGACAAAACCATCGCCCGCCGCCATGCGTCCAACCTGAGTGTCGGCAGCGCGTGTGGACCGTAGTGTCTGCCGGCGGCCCCTGTCAAACCAGCCAAACCAGCTATACTCGATTCTTGTATGTCACTTGACGTACCCGCCGTGCAGGCGGCCCTCCGCGCCGCCGGGCTCGATGGTTGGCTGCTCTACGACTTCCACGGTTCGAACCCGGTCTCGCGACGCGTCGCGGGCCTCGGCACGACCGGCCACATGACCACGCGGCGCTGGTTCTACCTGGTGCCGGCGAGCGGCGAGCCGCGGGCGCTGGTGCACAAGATCGAACGCCGGGCGCTGGCGCACCTGCCCGGTGCCACGGTGGCCTACGCCGGACGCGTCGAGCTCGAGACCGGCCTGCGCCAGATTCTCACCGGCTGCGCGATCGTCGCCATGGAGTACTCGCCGAGGGCGGCGATCCCGTATGTCTCGCGCGTCGACGCCGGCACGATCGAGCTGATCCACGACTGCGGCGCCTCGGTGGTCTCCTCCGGCGACCTGGTGCAGCAATTCGAAGCCCTGTGGCCGCTCGACGGCCTCGAGACCCACCGCGCCGCGTCGGAGCGCCTGTATCGCATCAAGGACCGCGCCTTCGACTTCATCGCCGCCCGGCTGCGCGACCGCGAGCCCACCACCGAGTTCGACGTGCAGTCCGCGATGATGTCGTGGTTCGACGAAGAAGGCTTGGTGACGGACGCCGCGCCGATCGTCGCGACGCAGGAGAATGCCGGCGACCCGCACTACCAGCCCACGGCCGCCTCGGCGCGTTCGATTGGCGCCAACGAAGTGGTGCTGCTCGACCTGTGGGGCAAGCTGGCTCGGCCCAGCGCCGTCTACGCCGACATCAGCTGGATGGGCTTCACCGGGCCGGCGATTCCGGCGCCGGTCGAGGCCGCCTTCGCCGCGGTGCGCGATGCGCGTGATGCCGCGGTCACGCTGGTGCAGTCGGCTGCGGCCGGCGGCCGCGAGGTGCGCGGTTACGAAGCCGACGCCGCCGCCCGAGCCGTGCTCGAGCGCGCCGGGTTCGGCAGCGCCATCCTGCATCGCACCGGGCACAGTCTGGGCGAAGAGGTGCACGGCAACGGCGCCCACCTCGACGACTACGAGACGAAGGACGAGCGGCGTCTGCTGCCCGGCACCGGTTTCACCGTCGAACCGGGCCTGTATTTCCCGACGTTCGGGGTACGCACCGAGATCAACATGGCCTGGGGTCCGGAAGGACCCGAGGTCACGGGGCCGCGACAGACCGCTGTCGTGCCTTTGCTGAACGCGTAAGTGGAGGACTCGATGTCGACTCGCAAAACCACGCTGTTCTATGCCCTGCTCATCGCCGTGGCCTCAGCCGCCGTGGGCATGGTGATCGCGTCGAAGCTCGAGCTGGCGCCGACCTCGGCCGCGCAGAGCAGCGCGCTCGGCGTGCCGCCGGCCAACAGCGCGCCGCTCAGCGGGCCGGTCGACGCCGGCACGTTCCGCACCATCGCCAAGTCGATGAGTCCGGCGGTGGTGAACATCCGCACCGAGTCGCGGCAGAAGCAGTCGCAGATGACGCAGTTCTTCGGCGGCGACGACGACCTGCTGGAGCGCTTCTTCGGCGGGGGCCAGCGCGGCGGCGGCAACGGCCGCCAGCAGCAGGAGCGGCCGCAGGTCACGCAGGCGGCCGGCACCGGCTTCATCATCAGCGCCAAGGACGGCCTCATCCTCACGAACAACCACGTCGTCGAGGACGCCACCAAGATCCAGGTGTCGCTCTACGCCGAGGACGCCGATGTCAGCTACCTGGCCAGGGTCGTCGGCCGCGACCCGCTCTCCGACAGCGCGCTCATCGAGTTGACGGAGCGGCCGAAGCACGAGCTGGTCGAGGTCAAGTTCGGTGACTCGGCGCAAATGCAGCCCGGCGACTGGGTCATGGCCATCGGCAACCCGTTCGGCCTCGCCCACACGGTCAGCGTCGGCGTCATCAGCGCCACCGAGCGTCCGTTCCCCATCACCGACGGTCGCTCGCAGGACGTGCTGCAGACCGACGCCGCGATCAACCCGGGGAACTCCGGCGGCCCGCTGCTGAACGTACGCGGCGAGGTGGTGGGCGTCAACACCGCCATCTACACCGACTCGCGCCAGGCCGGGAACATCGGCATCGGCTTCGCGATTCCCATCAACACCGTGCGCGAGCTGCTGCCGCAGCTGCGCAGCGGCAAGGTGACGCGCGGCGTCATCGGCGTCTCGGTGGGCACGATCCCGCTCGACGCGCTCGAACAGCTCGGGCTCAAGGAGCGCACCGGCGCGCTGGTGTCGTCGGTGAACAGCGGCGGCCCGGCCGAAAAGGCCGGCGTCGAGCCCGGCGACGTGATCCTCGAGTTCAACGGCAAGCCGGTGAAGAACCGCGACGAGCTCGTCGGCATCGTCACGCGGACCAAGCCGGGGTCGACCGTGCCGCTGAAGGTGCTCCGCGACAAGGTCGAGAAGCGCCTGTCGGTGACCATCGACGAGCTGAACCTCGACGCCGAAGCGAGCCGGACGGCGCGCAGCGGCAACGACCCGCAGGAACCCGACGAGCAGGCCGGGGAAGGCTTCGGCATGACGGTGGGCACGCTCACCGGCGAGATGGCGCGGCGCCTGCGCCTGCCGCAGGGCACCGAGGGCGTCGTCATCACCGACATCGAGGCCGGCAGCCCGGCCCAGCGCGGCGGCCTGGCCCGCGGCGACGTGCTGCTGCAGGTGAACCGCCGGCCGGTGACGTCGGTGGCCGACGCCGCCCGCGAGCTGGGCCGCGTCTCGTCCGGCGCCACGGCGTTCCTGCTCGTGATGCGCAACGGCCAGGAGACGTTCGTCACGGTGCGCAAGGAGTAGCGCCCTGAGCGGCGGCGTCGAGCAGGAAATCAAGCTGCGCTTCGACGGCCCCGACGCCGCCCGACGGGCTGTTGCGACGCTGGGCGGCGCGGCGCGCAGCGCGCGCCGCCTGCAGCGCGACGTCATCCTCGACACCGAAGACCGCGCGCTCGTGAGCCGCGGCTGCGCCCTGCGCGTCCGCGACGACGGCGGGCGCGCGGTGCTCACCTACAAGGGCCCGGTCGTCCCCGGTGTCCTGAAGGTCCGCGAGGAAATCGAGACCGGTGCGGGCAGCGCCGACCACTTGCTCGCGATTCTGGCCGCCCTCGGGTTCGCGCCGGTGTTCCGCTACGAGAAGCGCCGGGAAGAGTTCACCATTCCAGGCGCGATCATCGCCATCGACGAGACGCCGATCGGGACCTTCGTGGAGATCGAAGGTGACGCCGACGCGATCCACACCGCCGCCGCGCGGCTGGGCTTCACAGTCACGGACTTCGTGACGGCGTCCTACCGTCAGCTCTACGTCGCCAGCCTGCCCGCCGGCGCCACCGCCGGCGACATGGTCTTCCCCACCTCGGACACGACGCGGTGATCGACGCGGCGATCCTGCTGGCCGCCGGCCTCGGCACGCGGCTCGCGCCGCTGTCACGCGTCCGGGCGAAGGCAGCCCTGCCCGTGGCCGGCGAGGTGCTCATCCGCCGTCAGCTCCGCTGGCTGGCCGCGGTGGGGGTGCGGCGCGTGGTCGTGAACCTGCATCACCTGCCCGCCACCATCACGTCGCGCGTCGGCCACGGCGACGACCTCGGCGTCGCGGTGCGCTATTCGTGGGAGCCGGTGGTGCTGGGGTCCGCTGGCGGGCCGCGGCGCGCCTTCGACCTGCTCGACGCCGACCGGGCCTACGTCGTCAACGGCGACATGATCACCGACGTCGACCTGCTGGCCCTGGCGCGGGAGCACGACGCCCATCGGCCGCTCGTCACGATGGCGGGCATCGCGGCCCTCCCGGGCTACAACTCGCTGGTCGTGGGCGCCGATGGGGTGCTGGCCGGCGTCGAGCGCGTGGGCACGACGGGCGCACCGCACGCCGACGGACGGCACCGCGCGCACTTCATCGGCGTGCAGGTGGCAGAGCGCCGAGCGTTCGCGGACGTCGATCCGCACGTGCCATCCGAGACGCTGAAAGCGCACTATCCGCGGCTGCTGGCCGCCACGCCCGGCGCGGTGCGGGTGTCGACCAGCGGCGCGTCGTACCACGACATCGGCGCGCCCTCCGACTACTTCGCGACCGTCGCGACCCTGGCCCGGGCGGAAGGACGGCCGCTGGATCAGGGCGCCGATGTCCGCGTCGCGCCCGGCGCCGACGTCCGCCACAGCGTGCTCTGGGACGGCGTCGAGGTGGAGGCCGGGGCCACGGTCGACGGCTGCGTGCTGGCCGACGGCGTGCGCGTGCCTGGCGGGCTGCACCTCACACGCGCCGCCGTGATCCGCCGCGCCGATGCGCACGGCGATCTGCCCGGTGCGCCGCTGGGCGAGCTGTGGGTCACGCCGATCGACGGCGGTCCCGCATAAGATCCCGACGTGTCCGCCGACCTCGATCAGCGCGTCGCCACCTATCTCGAACGTCAGGGCCTGACCGCCGACGTGCAGCGCACGGTGCTGCTCACCGGCGACGCCTCGGATCGCCGCTACGTGCGCGTCCTGCTGCGGGGACGGCCGTCGGTCGTCCTCAGCGTGCACGCCGGGCCGATCGATTACGCGACGACGCCGTTCGTGCGGGTGGCCGAGCTGTTCGCCGCCGTGCCGCTGCCGGTGCCGGCGCTGCTCCACCACGACGACGCGCTCGGCATCATCGCGCAGCAGGATCTCGGCGACGTGACCTTGCAGGCGCATCTGGGCGGCGCCACGGCCACGGAACGCGCACAGCGCTACCGCGAGGCCGTCGGCCTGATCGCCCGGCTGCAGCAGCGCGGCGCGGAGCTGGCGTCGGCGGCGTATCCACCCTACGGCGTCGCCTTCGATCACGAGAAGCTCACGTGGGAGCTCGAGTTCTTCGTGCGGCACTTCCTGCTGGCGTACCGCGGGGCCGTCCCCGAGGAGCCGGTGCGCGACGCGCTCCGCGCGGAGTGGGCAGTCATCGTCGACGAGCTGGCCGGTGAGCCGCGCGTCCTGTGCCACCGCGACTACCACAGCCGCAACCTGATGCTGTTCGACGGCGCCCTGCACGTCATCGACTTCCAGGACGCGCGCATGGGGCCCGACACCTACGATCTCGTGTCGCTGCTGCGTGATTCCTACGTCGACCTGCCCGACGCCGCCGTCGACGACCTCATCGCCTACTACCACGCGCTCTCTCGCGGCGCCGAAGCCACACCGGCGGCGGCGGCGACGTTCCGGCAGCGCTTCGACCTGATGGCGCTGCAGCGCAACCTGAAAGCCCTGGGCACGTTCGGATACCAGACGACCACGCGCGGCAACCCGGTCTACATGCAGTACGTACCGCGGACGCTGGCCTACGTGCGGCGCACGCTCACGACCGACGCCCGGTTCGGCCGGCTGGCAGAGATTCTGCGCGGCCTCGTCGACGACCTGCGCTAGCTGCTAGAATTTTCGCGTCGTGCCCGACGTCCGCTTCGCGGTTTCCACCTACCTGTTCCACCAGTTCCGCCTCGACCGCGAGCACCTCGTCGAGATCGCCGCGCACGGCTTCGACGCGGTCGAGGTGTTCGCGCTCGGCTCGCACTTCGACGTGACGGATGCCGATGCCGTGGCGCGCCTGGCCGAGTGGCTCGACGACACGCGCCTGACGCTGAGCGCCGTCCACGCGCCCACTGCCGAGAGCTTCACCGACGGCAAGTGGCAGGGCACGCTCTCGATCGCCTCGCGCCATGCCGCCGATCGGGCCCGCGCCGTGGCGGCCACCAAGGCCGCCCTCGACGTCGCCACCGTGCTGCCCTATGCGTCGATGGCGACGCACATCGGCGTCCCCGGCCACGTGCCGTCCGCCAACGACGACGAGCCGGTCGCGGCGCGGCGCAGTCTCGACGAGCTCGCTCCGTACGCGGCCGACCGCGGCGTGCAGCTGGCCCTGGAAGTGCAGACCAATGCGATGTCGACGCCCGACGCCATCGTCGCGCTGATCGACGCCGCCGCAGACTGGCCGCCCGTGGGCCTGTGCATGGACACCGGGCACGCGCGGCTGCTCGGCGATCCGGTGGACGCCATCGAGTCGGCGTCGGGACACATCATCTCGACGCACATCAACGACACCCGTGGCTCGCGAGACGATCATCTGGTCCCGTGGGACGGCGCGATCGATTGGGCGCGCACGTTGCTCGCCTTCCAGAAGGTCGGCTATTCCGGCCCGTGGACCTTCGAGCTGGCCCCGGGCACGTCGCCCGTGGCGGTGCTGGCCCGCGCGGCCGCGGCGCGCCGCCGCTTCGAACAGGCCCTGGGCTTTCCCGACGAGATGATGACCCCATGAGCACCCCAACCGTCGCCATTCGCGCGGTCGGCGACCACGCCGGCCAGGACGTCGAGATCAAGGGCTGGCTGCACAACCGCCGGTCGAGCGGCAAGATCCACTTCCTCGTCGTCCGCGACGGCAGCGGCTTCCTGCAGGTCGTCATGGGCAAGAACGACGTCGGCGAGGAGGCGTTCAAGGCGGCCGACCACCTGGCGCAGGAGACCTCGATCGTCGTGCGCGGCAACGTGCGCGCCGACGCGCGCGCCAGGGGCGGCTTCGAACTCGTCGCCTCGGGATTCGACGTCGTCGGACCGTCGCACGACTATCCGATCACGCCGAAGGAGCATGGCGTCGACTACCTGATGGACCGCCGCCATCTGTGGATCCGCGCCGAGCGGCAGACGGCGATCCTGAAGGTGCGGCACGAGGTGGTCAACGCGGTCCGCGACTTCTTCAACGGCGAGGGCTTCATCCTCGCCGACACGCCGATCTTCACGCCGGCGGCGTGCGAGGGCACGACCACGTTGTTCCCGGTGCAGTACTTCGACGACGCCACGGCCTACCTCACGCAGAGCGGACAGCTCTACAACGAGGCCAACGCCATGGCGCT
>CADEDM010000069.1 GCA_902826065.1 uncultured Acidobacteriota bacterium
GCGTCTGCCCGCGCGCGTCCTTCATCTCGAGCGTGTCGGCCTTGCCGTCGGGCGACTCGGCCACGCCGGCGTAGGTGACCTCGCCGTCGGGCTGCGCCAGCAGCGCCAGCATCCAGCGCTGCATCTCGCTGCGGAACTGGGTCGCCAGGCGCTTCTCGCGCTCGGCCGGATCGAGCGGCGCGGCCCCGGGCGGGCCGTCGCGCATCACGATCTGCATCCCGCCCCCCATCCCGCCGCGGTTCTGCATGTCGGTCCACGCCGACTCGCCGGCGACCACCTGGATGCGCTCCACCGAGTTGCCGCCGGGGAACACGTTCTCCTCGCTCTTGTGCATGCGGTCGGGCCCCTGCAGCGTGAGCACCGTGGTGCCTTCCATCTGCCGCTGCCCCATCTCGCGCCGGAACGGACCCTCGAGCTGCAGGCCCTTCACCTGCTCGACCTTCGGCCCGCCGAGGGCCTGGCGCATCTCGGCCAGCACCTTCGCCGCCTGGTCGGCCGCCTGCTCGGCGGCGTACACCGGCAGCGGCACCACCCGATCACTGCCGGGCACGCCCACGCCCACGAGCATCGCCGTCGCCATCACCATCCACGGTCTCATCGCGGTCTCCCTCCGGCGCCCGTCGCGCCGCGTGCACGTCGTCCGGTGTCCATTGTGACGGTGCCGGCGAGGAGTTCGACGTTAAGGCTCGGCAAAGGGTTTGTTAAGGATGTTAAATGCGCGATTCGCCGTGAATTTCAGGCGTTTTTCGCGTGCTAGACTCCATCCCATGACGCGCGTGCCGCGCTCGCTCGGGGCCACGCCGTGGCTGGCCGCCACGGTGGCGCTGCTGCTGCCGGCACTGGCCTGGCTGCAGTACGACTGGGTGAACCAGCTCGCCGCCGCCGATCGCGAACGGCGCGAGCGCACGCTGCGCGCTGCCGGCGCGCAGTTCACGTCGGCCGTGGATGCGGAGATCGGACGCCTCGGCGCCAGCCTGCAGCTCGACGGCGCGATGGTCGAACGCCGCGACTGGGACGCCTACGCACTGCGCTACGACAGCGCCGTCGACGGCGCCGATGCCGTCCTCGTCGATGACGTGTGGCTGGTGGAAGTCGACGACGACGAGGACCGGCCCGAGGCGCGGTTGCGGTTGCACCAGTGGCAGCCCGGCGCGCGCACCTTCGCACCGGTCGAATGGCCGGCGACGCTGACCGGTGTTCGCGAGCAGCTCGCCGCGCAGGCGTCGCGCCGCCAACGGCACGGCGGCCCCGGACACGAGAGCCCGCGAGAGATGTTCGCCGCCGCCGGCATGCTCGGAGACGAACGCACGCTGGTCACGCCCATCCTGCGGGTGCAGATGCCGCGCGACGGCGCGCAGCGCGTCGATCGGTTCACGACCGACGTCCAGATGCGCGGCTTCACCATCGTGCGCCTCGACGTCGACGGGTTCGCGCGCGAGCGCCTGCCGCTACTGGCCGCCGAGCACTTCGGGCGCGACGAGCTGCGCGTGGCCGTGGTCGCCGATGCCGACGGGCGCGTGGTCTTCGAGTCGGCGCCGGGCGTGGCGACGGATACGGCGACCACGCCCGATCTCACGACCTCGTTCATGCGGCCGCGCGTCGGCCCGATGATGATTTTCGCGCGGCTTTCGGCCGACGGACGCGGCGCCGATCGCACCGAGACGCTCGCCGTGCCGCCGCCTCCGCCACCGCCCGCGCCTGGCGAGGCCATCGAGGCACAACGCCAGGTCGTCATCGAGATGCGCGAGCGCGACGGCAACCGCACCATGCGCGCGCGCAACCTGCCGCATCCGCGCGGCCACTGGACCCTGCGGGTGAAGCACGCCGCTGGATCGCTGGAAGCGGCGGTGGCGGCCTCACGCCGGCGCAACCTGCTGGTCAGCGGCGGCGTGCTGGCCCTGCTCGGCGTCGCCGTCGCCCTGATTGCCGTCTCGGCGCGGCGGGCGCAGGCCCTGGCCCGTCAGCACATGGAGTTCGTGGCCGCGGTGTCGCACGAGTTGCGCACGCCGGTGGCCGTGATCAACACCGCCGCCGGCAACCTGGCCGACGGCGTGGTCGGCGACCCCGCCCGCGTGAAGCGCTACGGCGAGACGATTCAGGGCGAGGCGCGCCGCCTGGGCGAGACGGTCGAGCGCGTGCTGCAGCTCGCCGGCCTCGGCTCGGGGCGTCCGCTGCCCACGGCGCCCGTGTCGCCCTCGGAGGTCGTGCACGAGGCCGTGCAGGCGCTCGCAGCCGACGCCGCGCGCGCCGGTGTCGCGGTCGAGACACACATCGCCTCCGGCGTGCCGGCGGTCGTCGGGGATGCCGGCACGCTGCGCTCGGCGGTGCAGAACCTCGTCGGCAACGCCATCAAGTACGCGGGCGACGATCGCTGGGTCCGCGTGTCGGTTGCCAGCGCCCACACGCCCGCGGCCGAAGTCCGCATCGCCGTCGAAGACCACGGCGCCGGCCTCGACGCCGACGAACGGCGCAAGGTCTTCGAGCCGTTCTACCGTGGCCGCGACGCCGTCGCGAACCAGATCCAGGGCAGCGGCCTCGGCCTGAGCCTCGTGCAGCGCATCGCCGACGCGCACGGCGGCCGCGTGGAGCTGACGAGCGAGCCGGGCAAGGGCAGCACGTTCACGATCTGCCTGCCGGCCGCGCCGGGCATGCCCGCCGGTTCCGCCGCCGTGGCCACGCCGGCCGGCGCCACCGCCGCGCCGTCGGCGTCCTGATTGCGATCGTGGCCGCCGGACGCCTGCTGCTGGTCGAAGACGAACCGGGCCTGCAGCTCACACTCAACGATCGCCTGCTGGCCGAAGGCTACGCAGTGGAGACCGCCGGCGACGGCGAGACCGGCCTGGCGCGCGCGCTGGCCGGCGGCTTCGACCTCGTGATCCTCGACGTGATGCTGCCCAGGCGCGACGGCTTCGACGTGTGCCGCACGTTGCGCCAGCGTGGCGTCACGACGCCGGTGCTGATGCTCACGGCGCGCGGCCAGGTCGTCGATCGCGTCGTCGGCCTGAAGCTCGGTGCCGACGACTACCTCACCAAGCCGTTCGAGTCGGCGGAGCTGCTGGCGCGCATCGAGGCGCTGTTGCGACGCGCCGGACAGACGGCCGAACAGACGGGGACGCCGTCGGCCGCGCGCCACGTGTTCGGCGACGTGGTCGTGGACGTGCGGAAGGCCGAGGTGACCCGGGCCGGCGTGCCAGTCGACCTGTCGGCCAAGGAGTTCCAGCTGCTGCGCTACTTCCTCGAGCATCGCGGGGCGACGCTGTCACGCGACGAGCTGCTGCACGAGGTGTGGGGCTACGAGCACACGCCGTCGACCCGCACCGTCGACGTGCACGTCGCGTGGCTGCGGCAGAAGTTCGAGGCCAATCCGAAGGTGCCGCAGGTCATCCAGACCGTCCACGGCCTGGGCTACAAGTTCATCGGCTGATCGCGGCGCCGTGGCCCGTCACATCGTGTGGCGGGCCGGCCGCAACAGCACGTACACGGCCGCGGTGCGCGCCGCGCGCCCGCCGTAGCGCGGCTCGAGGCGCACCGGCAGCAGGCTGAGGGCGCCGGTCACGCCGATCCCCGGCACCAGCCCGCGGCGTGGCGTGAACTGCCGCACGTAGCCGGCCTGGATCTTCCCGACCGGAAGCAGCACCCGTGAGTACTCGTGGGCGTGCAGATGGTGACCCGGCATCGACGCCATTTCCGCACGGCCGATGATCAGGTGCCGGTCGCCGAGTGTCGCGCTGGTCTCGACGAGCGCCGCTGCGGTCGTCGCTTTCCACCGGATGCCCGACACGACTTCGCGCGCCGTGCTGGTGCCCAGGGCCGCGGTGGTGGCCCAGAACGACCGCGCGCCCATCGGCCGCACGTAGGTGGCCGACGCCGTCGTCCGCGTGGCCTCCGGGTCGGGCTGACGTTCGAAGACGGCGCGGGCGTCGCGCAGGCGCGCGGCCGACACCTGCACCGACCAGCGATCGCCGGGCAGCCAGGTGACGCGGGTGGAGGCCGAGTCGAGCCCGCCGAGATCGAGGTCGGTGCGGCGCTCGTCCGGCGCGCGGCCGTTGAACGCCGACGCCTCGATCTTCACGCGGCGCGTGTGCACGCCGGCGGTGACCACGCCGAACGCGATGTGGGTCGCGTCGAGCCAGTGGTGGCCGATCGGCGCCATCGGGTTCGCCACCGCCGACGGCCGATGCGGATAGCCGCCTGGCCCGAAGGCCGGCTCGCCCGAGAGTCCCGCGTACGCCTGCCAGCGCCACGCGCCGGCCAGCGGCGCGTCGACGTCGACGGCAAGTTCCATCACCAGGTCGTGCGGCTGCTGGCGATCGTGGATGGTGTCGCCGTCGCAGACCTCGCCGGTTGCGAGGAACGTGAGCGTGCCGCAGTCGGGCACGGTCCACGGCTCGGCGCTCAGCATGGTGCGCACGCCGATGCGCGCCGCGCCGACGTTGCGGCGGGCCATCGCCATGGTCCAGTTCACGCTGTCGATCTGGCGCGTGCCCGGGCCGCCTGTCCGATGCCGGTCGCCCGGCTCGTAGACGAACTGCGCGGCGACGGCGCCGTCGAGCCGCAGGTCCCAGCCGCGCCACGGGCGATGCACGCCGTACATCGGCGTCGCGCGCGGCAGCCAGGCGGTGCCGGAGACGTCGGTGGTCGGCGTCAGCAGCGTGCCCTCGACCTCGACGTGCTCGTGGAGATCGGGCGGCGGTTGCGAGGGCGGGGGATCCTGCGCGGCGGTTTCGGCCGGCAGGAGGCACAGCGCCGCGCAGATGGTCGCTGTCGCGACCAGGCGCGCGGACAGGGATGGCACGTCCACGTCGTCGACCCGGGTTCTGGCGCCCGGCGGCGCGGCCGGTCGGCACCCCATTGTCGCCGGACTGCGGCCCGTTCTGAGGGCGTCCTGCGGCGCCGTTGCGGCCTCTGGCTTGACAGCCGGAGGGTGACGGGTGTCTCATGGAGCTCGTTTTGACGAATCAAAATTATTGTTTTGGGCGCTATGCAGCGGCTCTGGTGGCCGCGCTGGTGCTGGCGCCGCGCCCGGCCAGCGCCCAGGACACAGTGCCGCCGTCGCCGCCGATGTCGTCGACCGGCCTGTCGGGCTACATGGACCTCCACTACACGAAGCTGGAGGACCAGGACGGCGAGCTCGACTTCCACCGCTTCGTGCTGCTCGTCACCCACCAGTTCTCGGACCGCATCCGCTTCGTCAGCGAGCTCGAACTGGAGCACGCGTTCGTCGAAGGCCTCGAAGAAGCGGGCGAAGTGGAGCTGGAGCAGGCCTACCTCGACTTCCTACTCAATCGCCGGTTCAACCTGCGGGCCGGCATGCTGCTGATGCCGGTCGGCATCGTGAACGAACGCCACGAGCCGCCGATGTACTACGGCGTCGAGCGTCCGATGGTCGACACCGTCATCATCCCCACGACGTGGTTCGAGGCCGGCGCCGGCGTCCACGGCGAGGTTGGCCGCGGCTGGCGCTATCGCGCCTACCTGACCGCGCCGCTGAACGCCGCGCGCTTCAGCGCCGAGGACGGCGTGCGCGACGGCCGCCAGAAGGGCAGCCGCACCAATCTCGGCCGCGCCGCGGTGACCGGCCGCCTCGAGTACGTGGGCATCCGCGGACTCACCGCCGGCACCAGCTTCTGGACCGGCAAGTCGGGCTTCGAGTTCCGCCCGCGCTTCGACGTCCCCGTGCACATCACCGAGGCCGACGTCCGCTATGCCCGCAACCGGTTCGAGGGTCGCGCGCAACTGGCCCAGGTGGCGATCTCCGGCGCCGGCGACCTGAACGACGCCGTCGCGCGCACGACCGGCGTGAATCCCAACCTGCCGCGCACCATGCGCGGCGGCTACGCCGAGCTGAGCTATCGCGTGGTGTCCGGCGCGCGCTTCGGCGACATCGGCACGTTCGTGCGCTACGAGGACGTCGACACGCAGGCGCGCATGCCGCCCGGCGCGGTGGCGCTCCCCGAGTTCGATCGCAGGTTCTGGGTGATGGGCGCGACCTACTGGCCCGAGCCCGACATCGCGATCAAAGTCGACTACGTGCACCAGACGAACAAGAGCTCCGTGATCAAGGCGCCGAACGCCTTCAACATCGGGATTGGATGGTGGTTCTGATGACTCGCGTCTTCCTGCTGCTCGCCGGCCTCGGCCTCGCCTCGCTCACCACCGGTGTCGCGCCCTCGCGTGCACAGTCGGCCGGCGGTGGCGCGAAGCAGACCGTGGACATCATCGCGGAGCGCTTCAGCTTCACGCCGTCGGAGGTCAAGACGCGCACCGGCACGACGCTGACGATCCGGCTCACGAGCGACGACACGGCGCACGGGTTCCGCATCATCGGCAGCAACGTGAACGTCGAGATCCCCAAGCGCAGCCGCGGCACGACCACGGTCACGTTCACGCCCGAGAAGGCCGGACGCTACACCTTCGAGTGCTCGCAGCTGTGCGGCGCCGGCCACTCGTTCATGCGCGGCGAGATCGTGGTCGAGGACCCGAAGTGAGACGGTCGCTGAACCGCCGCGCCGGTCTCGCGGCGGCGCTCGTGGCCGCCGCCGCGGCGTGGGCCACCGCGCTGATGACGGCGCAGGGGCGGGCGGTGCGGCCCGGCGATCCGATCGCTGGACTCGCGCCCGCGGACTTCGAGGAGTTCCGGCTCGGGCTCGACGACTTCCTCGAGGTCGAGACCGCGGAAGAAGGGCTGGGCCCGGCGTTCAACGGCACGAGCTGCGCCGCCTGTCACAACGTGCCGGCGGTGGGCGGCGTGAGCGCGGTCGCCGAGGTGCGCGCCGGCCGGCGCCTCGCCGACGGCAGCTTCGAGGCGGTCGCGCCCGAGGGCGAGTCGCTCTTCCACCTGTTCTCGGTGCCCGGCCACGCCTGCCAGCCGGCGATTCCGCCCGAGGCGAACGTGATCGTGCGCCGCGTGCCGATTCCCGTGTTCGGCGCCGGCCTGGTCGAGGCCATCGACGACGAGACCCTGATCGCGCTCGCCGACGCACAGGGGCGCGGACGCGACGGGGTCAGCGGACGCGCCGCCATCGTGACCGACCGTGGCACCGGGGCGCGCCGCGTCGGCCGTTTCGGCTGGAAGTCCCAGCACGCGACGCTGCTCGCCTTCGGCGCCGATGCCTACCGCAACGAGATGGGCATCACCAACGACCTCTTCCCCACCGAGCTCGCCGTCGGCATCGACGACGCGCGGTTCCGGCTCTGCGATCCGATCCCTGACCCCGAGGACATCCGCGATCCGCGGACGCGGCGGCGCGGCATCGACAACTTCGCGAGCTTCATGCGGTTCCTGGCGCCGCTGGAGCGCGGCGACATCGACGACACGGTACGCGCCGGCGAGGCGGTGTTCACCGCCACGGGCTGTGCGAGCTGCCACGTGCCGACGCTGACCACCGGCGCCAACGCCAACCCGCGGCTGCATCGCCAGACGGTGCCGCTCTTCTCGGACCTGCTGCTGCACGACGTCGGCACCGGCGACGGCATCCGCCAGGCGGCGGCCGAACCCGAGGAGTTCCGGACGCCGGCGCTCTGGGGCCTGCGCTTCCGGCGGCCGCTGCTGCACGACGGCTCGGCGGCCACGGTCGACGACGCCATCGGCCGGCACGGCAACGAAGCGGCCGACGCGCGGGCCCGCGTCGAGCGGCTGGCGCCGGCGCAGCGTGAGGCGCTGCGCCGCTTCCTGCTGTCGCTGTAGGGACGGACCGGCCGGCCGGCGCGTCTCGCAGCTGTTATCCTGACGCCCGCATGGCGCGAATCTGCGTGTTCTGTGGGTCGACGGCTGGCGTGCGGCCCGAATACGCGGAGGCGGCACGGACGCTCGGCCGGGCGCTGGTGGCCGGCGGCCACGAGCTGGTCTACGGCGGCGGCAACGTCGGACTGATGGGCATCGTGGCCGACGCGGTGCTCGTTGCCGGCGGCGACGTCACCGGCGTGATCCCGCAGGCGTTGATGGCGCGCGAGATCGGTCACGGCGGCGTGACCACCCTGCACGTCGTCGACTCGATGCACGAGCGCAAGGCCCTGATGGCCGACCGCTCGGACGCGTTCCTGGCCCTGCCCGGCGGCGTCGGCACGTTCGAGGAGCTGTTCGAGGCGATCACCTGGACGCAGCTCGGGCTGCATCGCAAGCCGTGCGGGTTGCTGAACGTGGCCGGCTTCTACGACGGCCTCCTCGCCTTCCTGGATCACGCGTGGGCCGAGGGGTTCATCAAACCCGAGACGCGGGCGATCGTGATGGCCGGCACCGATCCCGCGGAGCTGCTCCGCCGCCTGCTCACGACCGAAGTGCCGGCCGTGCCGGCGTGGATCTCGGCGCGCGAGCGCTGACGGCGGCGCTCACGGCCGCTCGGCCAGGGCCAGGCGCGCACTCAGCTTGAGCGCGAAGCGTCCGCGTCCAGCCGGCTCGAGCCTGATGTCGGGCACCTTTTGATCGAGGCGGCGGCGCAGCAGCAGCAGGCGCGTCTCGAGGTTGTCCTTGTATTCGGGCAGCTGCAGCGACTTGTCGAGCCGCAGCTCGCGGTTGGTGAACGCGGTGCGGCCGTCGGCGGCGTGCGCGGTCAGCAGCTTCCACAGCACCTTCGCGGGCAACCCGCGGATCAGGTACTCGCCGTCGACCAGCACGCACTCGTCGCTGCGGTAGTAGGTGACCTCGCGCGTCGCCGGCAGCCGGGGGGCCGCAGGAGTCGCCGCCGGGCTCGTGGCCTCGGTGGCGTCGTCGGCCGACTCGTCGGCCGCCTCTTGCAGCAGCGCGTTCTGGATCGCGATCGCCAGGTACGACCCGAGCAGCTCGATCGTGGCCTTGTCGTCCTCGTGGAAGCGGTACGGCACCTCGCTCTCGATCACCAGCACGCCCACCAGGCGCCCGCGCACGATCAAGGGCACGCCAAGCTGACTCTCCGGGTTGGCGAGGCCGGGCAGCTGGATGCGCCGGTCGGGCCGGCACCAGCCCTGTTCCTCGGCGCGGAACTTGGCCGCGTAAGCGTAGAGCATTCCGCGCATCAGGCCCGAGATGCGAATCGGCTTCATCGCCTCGGCAACCAGGCCAGAGATGCCCTCGCCGTAGCGCTGCTCGGCGCCGGCGCCGTTCTCCGGATACCCGTGGGTCGCGATGGTGACGAGCGACTGCGGATGCTCCCCCGGCAGCAGGATCATCGAGTGGTTGAAGCCGAACACCTCGTCGAGTCCCTGGAGGATCTCGTCGATGAGCGACTCGAGGCCATCGGCGCGGTTGATGCGCTGCGACAGGTCCTGCAGCGCGCGCATCGTGAACACGGCGTCGGGGGGACGGCGCGCGACCAGCGACGGCTGGCCCGGCTGCTCCGGCACCTTGCGCACGTCGAGCACCTCGTAGACGTCGGCGGCGAGCAGCCGGAACGTGCCCTTCATGCCGCAGTACGAAGCGATCGCCTCGATGCGCAGCGCCATGCGGTCGAAGAGCGCGCCCTCGGTTTCCGATCGCGTCAGGCGCAGCCGTAGTTCCCAGCCTTGCTGCGTATCGGGATCGACGACCCGCACGAGGGCGTGGGGATTCTCGGCCACGTTGCGCCGGCTCTTGTTGAAGAACTGGAACGACAGCGCGACGTGCTGCGCATCCACATACTCGACGTGGCTCAGATACGCGGAGTTGGGCGTGCCGTCGGCCGCACAGGTGTAGAGCGTGGCCGGAATCAAGCCCTGGAAGCACGACGTCAGTGTGTCGAGGGCGACGCTCATCGCAGCGGCGCTCCCGCGTCGGGACCCGGTGTCTGCGAGAAGAGCGCCGTGACCTCGAGCCGCACGGCCACGCACGGCCAGATCACCCAGGCGCGGCTCGATTCTCCAGGCGTGCCGATGATCTCGAGTTGGTGCATGAAGCCGGCGTACTGCGTCTCGACCAGCGGGCGCTCGTCGCCGCGCGCGTCGCGGACGCTCTCGAAGACGCCCTTCACCTGGCAGGCCCGGTCGTCCTCCGGTCGCGCGAACACCAGCGCCGCCTGGCCGTTCTCGCGCAGGTCGGCCAGCACGTCGTCGGCGCCGATCCGCGGCACGAACACCGTCAGGTGGGTGCCGCCGGATTCGACCCGCGCCGCCGGGACGTAGGCCGCGTGGGGCTCGAGACGCGCGCTGCGCGTCCCGATGTTGATGGCGAGGCCCTGCTGGAGGAAGGCGGCGAGCGCGTCGTCGATCATCGCGAAGAAACGCCGCGAGTATACCTTTAGGGTTTTCTTAGGGTCGGCGGGACGCCGTTAGGATTCTTGTAGCGAGTCCTTAGCATCGGCGAGGCGAACCACGACGTGATCCTTCCGTCACTTCCTACGAACGACGGAGGACATCATGACGACGCACCGATTCGCCACCGCCACACTCGCCCTCGCCGGCGCCGCGCTCACCACCCTCATCGCCACCGCCGCCGCGCCGCTCGAGCAGACGCGTCCGGCCGCGGGTGCGCATCGCACACCGGTCGACCTGGGCGCCTACCTGGTGAAGACCATGGGCTGCAACGACTGCCACACGCCGTGGAAGATGGGCCCGAAAGGCCCGGAGATGGACATGACGCGGGCCCTCACCGGACATCCGCAGAACGTGGTGATGCCGCCGCCTCCGGCGGTGCCAGCCGGCCCGTGGATCGGCTCGATGTCGGCCACCAACACCGCGTGGGCCGGCCCGTGGGGTGTGAGCTTCACGGCGAACCTCACGCCCGACAAGGAGACCGGCCTCGGCGACTGGACCGAGGAGCAGTTCATCGCGACGATGCGCACCGGCAAGCATCAGGGCAAGGGCCGCGCGGTGCTGCCGCCGATGCCGTTCTTCATGGTGGCTGCCCTGAGCGACCCCGAGATCAAGGCCCTGTGGGCGTACCTGCAGTCGCTGCCGCCGGTGAAGAATCGCGTGCCGCAGCCGATCGACCCGCCGGAGTCGCTGCGGTGACATCCCGTCAGGCCTGGACCCTCGTGGCGGCCGGCGCGCTCCTGTGGACGGGAGCCGCGACCGGCCGCGTGATGGGCTCGGCCGCACTCGCATCGGTCGTCGATGCGGCCGCGCCCGCGCGGCTCGCCGAGACCGGCCTCTACGCCGACGCCGGGACATTCGCGATCGATCCGCGCAACCGGCCGTTCAC
This sequence comes from uncultured Acidobacteriota bacterium, assembly GCA_902826065.1. Lineage (GTDB taxonomy): Bacteria > Acidobacteriota > Vicinamibacteria > Vicinamibacterales > UBA2999 > CADEFD01. The sequence goes on from CADEDM010000069.1 coordinate 11,090, forward strand.
GCCGCAGTACCCGTTGTGGAGCGACGGCGCCGCCAAGCGCCGCTGGGTGCGGCTGCCGGAGGGCGCCACGATCGACGTCGCGCGGGTCGATCGCTGGGACTTCCCCGTCGGCACGCGCTTCTGGAAGGAGTTCGCGTTCGCCGGCCGCAAGGTCGAGACGCGGATGTTCTTCAAGGTGGCGCCGGATCGCTGGACGTTCGCCTCGTATCACTGGAACGACGCGCAGACCGAGGCGACGCTGGTGCCGCCGGCCGGCCTGCCCGATGTGGCCGAGGTCGCGCCCGGCAAGTGGCACAGCATCCCGTCGCACGACGAGTGCCGCGCCTGCCACGACTCGGGCCGCACCGAGGTCCTGGGCTTCGATGCGCTGCAGCTCTCGGACGATCGCGATCCGCGGGCGCCGCACGCCGAGCCGGTGACGCCCGCGATGGTCACGCTGGCCACGCTGGCGGCTGAACACCGCCTGTCGCCGGCGCGACCGGAGCTCGTGACGTCGCCGCCGCGCATAGAAGCCGCGGACGGGCGTGAGCGCGCGGTGCTCGGCTATCTCTCGACCAACTGCGGAAGCTGCCACAACCGCCAGAGCACCATCGCCTCGCTGGGGCTGTTCCTCAAGTTCGCGGTGGCCGGCGACCAGTGCACGCCGGACGCGCTGGCCACGACGGTCGACCGGCCCGGACACTGGGCGGTGCCGACCGCGCCCGAGGGCACGTCTCGCATCGTCGCCGCGGGCCGTCCGGATCTGAGCGCGCTCTTCGCGCGGGCGCGATCACGCCGTCCGTCGAGCCAGATGCCGCCGCTCGGTTCGGTGGTCGCCGATCGCGAGGCGCTGGCACTCGTGCAGGAGTGGATCGCCGCGGCCCCAGCGGCGACGCGGTGCGCGCCGTCCGCTGAGACGGCGCGCTAGCACGGGGCCGGATCTCAACCCGGCAGAGTCCAGTGCGCGCCGGTCAGGCCCACCGCCGCCAACAGCGCCTGGGACGCGGCGCGGTCACGCGGCTGCCAGTCGGGCGCCAGGCGATCGCGATACCAGCGGCGCGCCAGCGCCGCCATCTGCGGCACGGGCAACAGCCCCTCGAGGCCGAGGCCGCGTTCGGTGGTCCACTGCACGACGTCGCCTTCCGACCGGAAGAGCCGAATCGTGGCTCAGGTGTAGCCGATGTCGTCCCACCACTGCGCGGCCGGCACGGCGATGTGCGCCACGGCGCCGGGATCCGCGTAGGCCACGCCCTGACGCACGCCGGCGCGCACCGGCTGGTGCGAGGCCGGACAACGCGTGACGAAGCCGACATCGGCATCGAGTGCCGCGGCGACGCCGAATGCGTCCCAGACGCAGTTGGCCCACACCGATCGTTCGCCGACGACGACGCGGAATTCGGTGGGCACCGCCGAGAACGGCATCGCCATCCAGGCCTCGCCGGTGTCGGCGTCCGGCACGATGACGTGCGCGTCGGCGAGCGTGCGATAGCTCGCGACGACCTCGGCGTAGTCGATGGCGAGTGCCTGCGCCACCGACAGGCGCGTCGGCATGCCGCCACGAGCGAACGTCTCGAGAATCGTGCGACGAACGGCGAGATCAGTCGCTGAGAGCGTCGCCACCGCGCAAGTGTACCGCGGGTGAGACGTTCATCCGCGGCGCGCGGGTCAGCCGTTCACGAGCTTCATGCCGCCTGCCATGTACCGCTCGCCCGCCACGTTCGGCGCCAGGGCATCGATGGCGGCGAGTTCCGCCGCCGTGAACGTCACGCCCAGCGCACCGGCGTTCTCGACCACACGTTCGGCGCGGGTGGAGCCCGGGATCGGCACGATGTCGTCGCCCTGCGCCAGCAGCCAGGCCAGCGCGAGCTGCGCTGGCGTGCAGCCCTTGGCGGCCGCGAGACGTTGCACTTCGGCCACGACGTCGAGGTTCTTCTTGAAGTTGTCGCCGATGAAGCGCGGGTTGGTGCGCCGCCAGTCGTCGGGGCCGAGGTCGTCGATGGTGCGATAGCGACCGGTGAGGAAGCCGCGGCCAAGCGGGCTGTAGGCGACGAATCCAATGCCGAGCTCGCGACACGTCGCCAGCAGCTCGCTTTCGGGATCGCGGCTCCACAGCGAGTACTCGGTCTGCAGCGCGGCGATGGGGTGCACGGCGATGGCGCGGCGCAACGTGGAAGGTGCCGCTTCCGACAGCCCGAGATGGCGCACTTTCCCTGCCGTCACGAGCTCCGCCATGGCGCCGACGGTGTCTTCGATCGGCACGTTGGGATCGACCCGGTGCTGGTAGTAGAGGTCGATGGTGTCCACGCCGAGCCGCTGCAGCGACGCGTCGCAGGCCTGGCGGACATACTCGGGCGTGCTGTCGAGGCCGAGCGGGCGGCCGTCGTCGGAGCGGCGGATGCCGAACTTCGTGGCCAGCTGCACGCGGTCGCGGCGGTCGGCGATGGCCCGGCCGATCAGCCGTTCGTTGGTGTGCGGCCCATAGATGTCGGAGGTGTCGAGGAACGCGGCGCCGAGGTCGATGGCGGCGTGCAGCGTGGCGATCGACGTCGCGTCGTCGGCCGCGCCGTAGAACTCCGACATGCCCATGCAGCCGAGGCCGAGGGCGGAGACGGTGAGGCCGGAGCGGCCGAGGGGGCGGCGGGGAATGGGCATGCGGCACGATACCGCAGCGGGCTCGCCGCCGTCAGACGCGCAGCAGCACCGCGTCGACGGTGCGGCCGTAGGCGCGGGCCAGCGCGTCGGCGTAGAGCGCTATCTGCCGTCGATACGACGGCTCGGCCGGCCCGATCGCGACGTCGGTCTTGTAGTCGACGACGACCAGGCGATCGCCGTCGTCCCAGACGAGGTCGGCCTGGCCGTCGATCACGACGTCGTCGACGGTGACGGCCAGCGGCAGCTCGCGCCGCCACAGCCGGCCCCCGGCGGCCGCGGCCCGGACGCGCGCGAAGACGGGATGGGCCAGCACGCGCGCGGCGCACTCGGCGGCAGCCGCACGCTCGCCATCGGTCGCCCCCAGCATCCGCGCTTGCACGGCGGCGAGGCGCGCGACGTCCTCGGCGCCCGCCGACAACGGCACGTGCGCCAGCAGCGCGTGGACGAGCGTGCCGTAGCGCGCGCCCGACGGCGCGGGGCCGCCGCCTATCACGACGCCCGCGTCCTGGATGCGCACCTGCTCGGACGCGGCCAGGACAGCCGGCGGCACCGGCGTCGCGCCCTCGAGACTCGCGTCGGCCCACTCGGTGGCCGTCAGCACGCGCAGGCTCTCGGCCTCGCCACGGGTGACGGCACGGGTGCGCCACTCGCGCCACGAGTCGTAGCGGGCGCGATCGACGGCGACGATCTCCGGCGGTGCGTCCTTGTGAATGAGGTGCTCGTGTCGCAAACCGCGGCGCTCGGCCCCAGGCGCGACGAGCAGCTGCGGATCCCACCATGCGACGGTGAACGGCTCGCCGGTCGTCGGGTCGTCGTGACGATACGCACCCGGCCGCATCGTGTGCAGCGACGCCATGTTTGCCGGCGGCCGGTCGAGCAGCGTGTCGCGGCCCGTGAACGCGGGCACGCCCGGCGCATCGATGGCGTCGCCGCCGAACAGCGCGGCCGACAGCGGCGAGGTCCAGTGCTTCTCCTCAGGCCCGTCGCCAACGGCCGGCACGACCAGCAGGTCACGCGCGCGTGTGGCCGCAACGTACGCGAGGCGGACGCCCTCGGCGCGATCGCGGGCCGCCTCCTCCAGGTTGTGCTCGCGCAGGTCCGTCGGCGTCCATCCGGCGAGACGGATGGCGGCGAGGCCGCGCACGGTGTCGAGATAGCGCGAGGCGTCGTCGCGACTGATGCGACAGCCGATGTCGGCCAGGATCACGACCGGGAACTCGAGGCCCTTGGCCTTGTGCACCGTCATCAGGCGCACGCCGTCGGTGCCTTCCTCGACGATCGGCGCCTCGGGTGTAGGAGCGCGATCGGCGGCGTCGCGCAGTTCGTCGACGAAGCCGCGGAACGACAGGCCGCCGCCGGCCTCGTAGCGGCGCGCCATCTCGGCGATCTGCAGCACGTTGGCCAGCACCTGCTCGCCGCCGCGCCACAGCACGAAGCCGGCGTGGGCCCGTGTCGCCTCGAGCAGACGGCCGATCGTCTCGGCCACCGGCCGATGGTTGCGCGTCCGGTTCAGCGCCGCCACGGTCGTCAACGCATCGGCCACGCTCGCCAGCTCCGGCGGCACGTCGGCTGGCACGTCGTGCGGCCGGAAGCCGAAGCCGCGGCCGTGCCACGCGAACAGCTCCTCTTCGGGCACGGCGAAGAACGGCCCGCGCAGGGTCGCGAACACGCTGAGCGCGTCGTCGGGCCACTCGATCGCGGTCAGCGCCGTCCGTAACGCATCGACCTCCTCTCGCTCGTGAAACGCCTTGCCCCCGACGAGCAGGTGCGGCACGCCGCGGGCTTCGAGGGCGTCGACGTAGTCGCGCGTGATGTCGGTCTGGAAATCGAGGAAGCGCCGGAACAGCAGGCAGACGTCCCCGGCGCGCACCGGGCGACGGGCCGGGCTGCCGTCGGCGCCGGCCGGCGCGTGCTCGTCCGGCACCGTGTAGTGGGAATCGCGCACCAGCCAGCGCACGAACTCGCCGACGGCGCCCGGCAACGACGCGGCGATCGCGCCCTGGGTCACGTTGCCGCGATCGCTCAACGGCCGCGGCACCGGCAACGCCACGACCGCCGGCTGGCTGTCGGGATCGGGCCGCACCGGCTGCAACTCCACGTAGTCGGCCTGCAGCGTGGCGCGGTTGCCGGTCATGTGCACGCTGAAGGCGGCGTTCACGGCCCGCTGGATGGCCGGCACGCTGCGGAACGAGGTCCGCAGGCGCACCCGTCGGGCGCCCTGCCGCTCGAGCGCCTCGCAGATGGCGCGGTACACGCCGACGTCGGCGCGGCGAAACCGGTAGATCGACTGCTTCGGGTCGCCGACGATGAAGAGCGCCCCGGGCCGCACCGGCAGCTCGAGGAACGCGCCTGCGGCGCCGCCGTCGCCGGCGCAGGCCAGGCGCATCAGCAGCTCCGCCTGCAGCGGATCGGTGTCCTGGAACTCGTCGACGAGCAGATAGCGGAAGCGGCGCTGGAAGTCGTGCCGCGCGTCGGCGTCGTCGCGCACGAGGTCGCGGGCGCGGATCAGCAGGTCGAGGAAGTCGACCGCGCCGGCGCGCACCTTGCGCTCGCCGTAGCTCGCGATGGCGTCGCCGAGGGCCTCGTGCACCTGCGCGGCCAGGTCGGCGTCGGCGGCGTTGCGGAACTCGACCAGCTTGTCGACCAGGGCGTCGCGGGCCTCGATGACCTCGGCGTTCGAGATGCGCCGCGAGAACTGGCCCGACATCCGGCGCCCGGCGCGCAGGTCGCGCTCGTCGGCGGCCAATGCGCACAGGGCCGCCTCCCAGCCGTCGTAGTCGGGAATCGCCCGCTCGCGCAGCGGCCTGATCTCGGCCCAGGTGCGCCTGACGAGCTCGATGGCGCGGGCCAGCGGGTCGCGCGGGCTGATCGCGCCTTCCGTCGCCGCGCACAGCGTGCCCATGCCGTCGAGCAGGTGGTCGATGTCCGTATCGCGGGTGAAGCCGGCCGGCCGCGCCCACGGCGCCGGGTGATCACGCCACTCGAGCAGCTCGCGCCCGGCCCGCCTGAGCCGCGCGATGGGCGCGTCGTCGTCTTCGTCCTGCCCGAACCGGCGTGGCGACGTCCGCCGCAGCGACCGCCGCACGCCCTCGCACGGGTCGTCCAGCTCGTGCTGCATCCAGTCGGCGAACGCCTCGTCGAACAGGCGGCCGCTCTGGTCGTCGGTCAGCACGGCGAACGACGGATCCAGGCGCGCCTCGACCGGCCGCTCGCGCAGCAGGTCGGCGCAGAAGCCGTGAATGGTGCTGACGTGCGATTCCTCGAAGCGCCGCACTGCCTGCTCCAGCCTGAGGGCGACATCGCCGGTGGCACCCCCACGCGCGTGCTCGAGCTGTTCGCGCAGCCGCAGTTTGAGCTCGCCGGCGGCCTTCTCGGAGAAGGTCACCGCGACGATCTCGTCGATCAGCGCGCGGCCGGTCTCGACGAGACGCACGATGCGTTTCACGAGCTCGGTGGTCTTGCCGGTGCCTGCGGCGGCCTCGACGACCAGCGTCTCGTCGAGCGCATCGGCGATGCGCGCGCGATCGACTGCGTCGGCAATGGGCGCCGTCACGGCAGTTTCCTCAGGGCGTCGAGGTCCGGCATCGGCGGCTTGCGCGAGGTGCGTCGCGGCTCGTCGGGGCCGCACACGGCCTTGAAGTCGCAGTAGTCGCAGGCGGGACGATCGCCGAGGCGCCCGGGACGGGCGGCCAGCATGCCTTGCTCCACGGCCCGATCGACGATCTCGAGCACCTCGAGGCCACGCCTGGCCACGTGCTCGTCGATGGCGATGGGTCGCGTCGAGAAGCGTCCAGCGGTCGTGCAGTACGAGAGCCGGCCTTCGACCACGGGCTGGCCCGTGATCGCCTGCAGCGCCACGGCGTAGAGCACGGGCTGCAGCACGCGGCCGCCGTCGACGATCGTTGCGGGTGTGGTGCGGTTCTTCCCGGTCTTGTGGTCGGTGACGCGCAGCGCCGTGCCGTCGCGACGCCGCTCCACCAGGTCGATCGAGCCGCGCAGTTGGTAGCCGGCGGGGCCGACGCGGGCCGGCTCGCGCACCGACGCCTCGTCGCGGGCGCTGTCGGGCGGCAGGCCGAAGGCCAGCTCGAACCGCTCGGGCACCCAGTCGGCCGCGTCACGCACCAGCATCTCGTCGAACCACAGGCGGAGGTCGCGGCGCAACGCGGCGATCTCGTCGTGCCAGACGCGGTCGATGGCCGGCGCCAGGTCGTCGTAAGCCTTCGACGTCACCTCGTTGATCGCCCACTCGAGCTGCCGGCCGGCGGTGTCGGCGTGCCCCGGCGCCAGCGGCAGCATCCCGTTCTTCACCAGCGTGCGGAAGAACGCGGTCTGGATCTCGTGGAACAGGCTGCCCTTGGTCAGCGGATCGAGCCGTTGCAGCGGTGTCGGTTCCTCCAACGGCGCCAGGCCGTAGATGGCGGCGAGCTGGAACTGGTACGGGCACACCGCGAATCGCTGCAGCGCCGTGAGCGAGTACGGACGGGCGGTGAGACGCTGCCGCTCGAGTGCCGGCGCGGTGAGTGGCGCGACGCGCGTGATGCCGTCGGCCGTGGACCAGCGGTTCTGCCAGCGCGACCAGCGCTCGATCACCGACCGGCGCAGCGCCGCATTCAGCTCGAGCAGGTAGCGGGCCCGGCCCTCGTGACGCTTCGCGTCCGCGGCCGGCGCGCGCAGCAGCGGCAGCAGCATGGCGAGGTCGTGCTCCATGTCGTCGATGGCAGCAGCGCCGTCGGGGGGCGCGGGCCAGGCGAGCGAGGCATCGCCATCGGCAAATGCGCGATCGGCGACGGTCTTGTAGCGCGGGATCGTGCCGGTGGTGGCGCGCATCACGTCGAGGACGTAGAACGACGGCACGCGCGGGCGCGATTCGGCGAGTTCGAGGCGCGGATACGAGAGGTGCACGCGCGTGGTGGCGGCGCCCACGGCGAGACGGAGTTGCAGGCGTTCGTCGTCGGCGCGCTGATCGGCCGTGGGCAGGGCGGCGTCGAGCGTGGCGCGGCGCGCGTCGAGCAGCAACGCGTCCTCACGCAGCCGCTGCGGGAAGATCCGCTCGGCCAGCCCCGGCACGAACACCACGTCGAAGGTGCGGCCGCGCGCCGCGTGCGGGGCGCCGACGAACACGCGTCCGTGCCGTCGGCGTGGCGGCTCGTTGGTGAGCGTCAGCAGGCGCGGCGCGAGCACGTCGCGCACTTCGCGCAGGGGCACCGGACCCACGCTGCCCAGCGGCGCCATCTCGGCGAGCACGCGTTGCACACGGGCGGGCTGGCGCAGCACGCGTGGCACCAGGGCGGTGAACTCGGCGAGCCACTCGGCCCACGTGCGCGGCGCGCGCCAGCCGTCGAGCGTCGTCACCACCGGCACGGCGAATGCCTCGAGGTGGCCGAGCTGCTCGCGGTCACGCTCGATCGCGCGCAGGCGCGGGGAGTCGCGGTCCTCGTCTGCCAGTTCGCGCCAGCGCCGGTCGTACTCGTGGCGCAGCCCGGGCAGCCGCCGCTGCCAGCGATCGAGGCCCTCGATCACATAGGCCTCGACCAGCAGCTCCTCCCACCGCCAGGGCGCCTTCAACGTGCCGCCGACGACGCGGTCACCGTCGCGCTCGGCGGGATGCGGCGCCTCGTCGATCGGCGCTGGATCCTCGACGCGCTCGTCAGGCGGAACGAGCGCATCGGCCGAATCGACCGCAGTGATCACCGTCGTAGCAGCGTCTCGCTGTGGGCTGACCGGACTGGGGACAGGCTCCTGCCGATCCCCGTGGGAGCCAGTCCCCATGCCTGTCGCCGTCCCTGTCGCAGCGGGCACCTGTCCGAGCGACAGGTACTCCGCGAAGCGACGCGCCGACAGGCCCTCGTGCGCGCAGGCCAGCAGGGCGAGGAAGGCGCGGCCCGCGGGGTCGGGACGCCGCGTGCCACGCTCGAACCAGGCCGGTACGCCAGCACGGGCGAACGCGTGCTCGAGCAGCCCTACGTAGGTCTGCGGTGCGCGCAGCAGCACCGCCATCCGATCGAACGGCACGCCGGCGTCGGCTTCCTGCAGCACGCGGCGCGCGATCTCCACCGCCTCCCGGCCTTCGCCCGGCGCCGAGAAGAGCCGGACGGTGTCGTCGAGGTCGCCCAGCGGCGGCGCCTCAGGAGAGAAGAGCCAGCGCTGCAGACGGTCGCGCGACGTCGAGACCACGCCCTCGGCGCTGTCGTCGACGGCGGTCGCGGTGGCCACTGCCCGGCACGCGGTGATCGTCGCGGTGTCGCCCGCCGGCAGCACCGCGACGAGATCGCGCGCGGCGCCCGCCAGCGCCGCCAGCAGCGCGCGCTCGGCCGCCGTGGCGAGGACGACGTCGAGCAGCAGGACGTGCCGCGATGGCAGCACGTCGGGCTGCGCCTGCAGCCGCGTCGCCGCGGTGGCCAGCACGTCGGCGCGGCTGATCGCCCCGGCGCGCGCCGTCTGCTCCGCGAGGCGCCGGGCCAGCGCCGCGAGATCCGGTCCCACGCGATCGACGCGCGCCAGCGCCGACGCGTCGACACCGGCCTGCTGCAGCTCGGTCAGCGTACGCGCGGCCGCGCGCGGGAACCCCGGCAGGTCGGCGACGGGCGCGAAGTACCCGAGGTCGTGGGCCTCGCGCGCGTCGAAGGTCGCGCGGGCCACCATGGCCTCGACGCCCAGCGCGCTCGACGGCGACGCCAGCCGTTCGGCCAGGACCGGCAGCGCCAGCTTCGTCGCCAATTCGGCAAAGGACATCCGCGTGACGTCGACCAGCGCGCCACGTTCGCGGGTCATCTGCAACACGAGCTCGTCGGCGGCGGCGCGTGATGCCGCCACGACCAGCAATCCGTCGGCCGCGTGCGCGGCCACGGCACGCCGGGCGGCGGCGAGACGCACCTCGGCCGACGACGCGACGACCATCCGGAAAGTGGGAACGGCGGACACGGACCCGTCGAGGAGGATACACGACGGGTCCGCGTGCCGTTGAGCGCGCACCAGCGAGACGGAGCGGCTGATCGCCGCGGCGTCGGGCGCTACGGCGCGAGGCTCGACGACAGCCGGTATTTCCCCGCGCGGCTGAAGTTGATCGACACCTTCACGTGCACGGCCTCGCCGGCCTTCACGTTGACGCTGACCGTCTCGTTCGCCGAGTTGCTCTGCAGGTCCTGGTCGGAGCGATCGGCCGCGTCCGAGAAATCGCCGCCGGTGTAGAGCTCGAGGCGCAGGTCCGGCGCCTCGCCGGCGCCCGACGGACGCGTGACCACGGTGAGCGTGCCCGACTGCGTGGCCTTCAGCACGAACCAGTCCCACGCGTCGCCGTTGTCGGGGTCGAGCGCGTCGTCGATCGGCTTGCCCACGCCCACCGCCTTCGCCAGCGACGGCCGGCGATCCGGATCGCCCGGGCGCTGGAAGAGCGGGAACGACAGGTAGCTGCCGGCGATGGTGAACGTGCTCTGCGATCCGCCCTGCACGCGGACGCGCACCCGGTAGTTGCCGGGCTCGGTGAGCGTCACGGTGAAGAGCTCCGTGCCGTCGTTGCCGCGCAGGTCGCGATCCGACGTCCCGTCGGGCATCACCTGGCCGTCGTCGTCGAGCAGTTGCAGCGACAGGTCGCCGGTGCCCTGCACTGCCACCGACAGCACGCCTGCGGTCTTGGCCGCGAAGGCGTAGTCGGTGGGGGTCTCGCCTACGGCGCCCTGGACGGGCGCGCCGAGCGGCAGGGCGGCCGGCGCCTGGGCGAGCGGCCGGGCGACGACGGTCAGGGCGAGGGCGACGGCGAACAGCAACGGACGGGGCATGGGCGTCTCCGCGGGCCGTCCGGCCGGGACAGTGGCCGGGCGCGGCTCCAGTTTCCACCAGCGCAAAACGAGGACAACTTCCCTCTCACAGGACAGCATCGGCACTAGAATCGGGACGATTAGCCTCGGGCCGCGCCCGAAACGGCGGCCCGACCTGGGCACGCGGCTTGCTTCGGCCGACAGTCAGGAGTTGGCGATGCAGATCAACAAGCTGGTCTTCGGTGCGCTCGTGGCGGGCTGCCTGGGCGCGGCCGCCCTGGGCGGATACCTGGCCAATCGGCAGACCGTCGTGCCGGCGCCGGCCGAGGCCGCCCCGGTGGCTGCCGACGCGCCGGCCCCGCAGGCCGTCACCGCCTCAGAGGGCGTGGTGACGCCTCCCAGCCCGGCCGCGGACACGGCCCCGGCTGCCGCGCCGGCCCCCGCCGCGGTCACCCCCGCTCCCGCCGCCCCGGCTCCGGCCGCGGCCCGCCCCGCTCCTCCGGCCCGCCGGCCGGATCCGGCCCCCGCGCCGCGCCGCGAGTCGCCTCCCCGTCAGGCATCCACGCGCCCTGCTCCCGAGCCCGCCCCCGCGCCGGCGCCGCCTGCGGGGGTGTCGTCGAGTTCGAGCGGCTCGATGTGGGAATCGCGGCCCGCGGTCACGGCCGACACGCCCGAGTCCACGCCCGCGCCCGCGCCCGAGCCCGAACCGGTGGCGCCGCCGGAACCGCAGTTCGTCGAGCTCACCGTGCCCGCCGATGCCGTGATCGGCTTGCAGCTCGAGACCACCGTCACCAGCGACCGCGCCAAGGTCGAGGACCCGGTGGAGGCGCGCGTCACGCGTGACGTGCGCGTCGGCGGCCGCGTGGCCATCCCCGCCGGCTCGCTCGTGCACGGCACGGTCACCGAAGTCGAGCGTGGCGGCAAGGTGCGCGAGCGCGCCCGCCTCGGCATCCGCTTCCACACGGTGACGATCGGCAACGGCGAGAAGCTCGCGCTGCGCACCGACGCCATCATCCGCGAGGGCAGCGACCCCGGCCGCGAGAGCGCGGCGAAGATCGGCGGCGCGGCCATCGGCGGCGCTATTCTGGGCGCCATCCTCGGCGGCGGCAAGGGCGCGGCCATCGGCGCCGGCGTCGGCGCCGGCAGCGGCACCGCCGCGGTCATGGCCGGCGATCGCAGCACGGTCACGATTCCTGCGGGCTCGACGGTGAGCGTGCGGGTGCGGCAGCCGGTGTCGGTGACCGTCGAGAAGGAATGACCGGGCCCGTGGCGAGGCGGCCTGGCTCCGTGGCGTAGAATCGACGTCTACCCCGGAAGGAGCCCCGCCATGCGCTCGACGATCCTCCTCGCGTGCCTCGCCGTCACGGTGTCTGCGGCGGCCCAGACCAAGCAGGACTACCCAGGCGTCACCAACTTCACGCGTGTCGACGCCACCGTGGCATGCGGCGGCGCGACGGACATCGCCACGCTCGACAACCTGAAGAAGGACGGCTTCAAGACCGTCATCAACCTGCGCGTCGCCAGCGAGCCGGGCGCCAACATCGAGCAGAACCAGGCGCGCGCGAAGGAGCTGGGCCTCAAGTACGTGCACGTGCCCTTCAGCGCCGGCGCCCCCGATGCCAAGGTCTTCGACACGGTGCTCGCCACCATCGCCGACAAGGCCAACCAACCGGTGTATCTGCACTGCGGCTCGGCCCAGCGCGTGGGCAGCGTGTGGCTCGCCAAGCGCGTGCTGCAGGACAACTACTCGATCGACAAGGCGACGAACGAAGCCAAGGCCATCGGGCTCTCGAACGCGGGCCTCGAGAAGTTCGCGCTGCAGTACATCGCCGACCACAAGAAGTAGTCCGGTTCGTCCGGCGGTCGCCGCACGGCGCGGCGGCCGCCTTCGCGTGGCGCGCAATCCCCTCGTGCCCTTCCCCGGTCGAATGCCGATAGGAGAGTCGCCATGAGGAAGATCCTGCTCGCGTCCTTCGTCGCCGCGGTCGTCGCGCTGCCCGCGCCGGCCCGCGCCGACCTGCTGTTCACGCCCTACGCCGGCATCAACTTCGCCGGCAGCACCGTCGACAAGCGCACCAACCTCGGCGGCTCGCTCGCCTGGCTGGGCGACAACGGCCTGGGCCTCGAGCTCGACTTCGGCTTCATCCCCGACTTCTTCGAGCCGAAGGATCTCGACATCGACGTGTTCGGCGCCAACAACGTCACGACCGTGATGGGCAACGTGATGTTCGGCCGCAACGGCGGCGGTGTCCAGCCCTACGTCTCGGCCGGCGCCGGTCTGCTGCGCACCCGCATCGGCTCGTTCGGCGAGATCTTCGACGAGGTCGCCACCGACAACGGCCTCGGCGTCAACGCCGGCGCCGGCCTGCGCGTGGGCAGCCCGCGCCTGTCGCTGCGCGGCGACATCCGCTACTTCCGCAACCTCACCGACTCCGACCTGCTGATCAACGACGACGTCCT